>DLQD01000145.1:0-8022 GCA_002480015.1 Opitutia bacterium UBA7441 | reverse complement strand
CTGGAAGCTTCGCTGCGGACGGTGCTTCGGCATCATCTGTGTCGGTCTCGGCCGCTTGAAGCTCAGGCGCTTGGGACGCTTGAGGCGCTTGTGCAGCGAATTCGTCGCGGAGGGCGTCGGCAGAGATGTTGTCGACCGTGCTGGAAGCGCTTTTCACCTCATAGCCACGACTCTTCAAGAGCTCAATGAGCTCTTTGTTCTCCATTCCTATTTCTTTGGAAAGTTGGTGTATACGAACACTCATGTATGAGTTTTTTCTTTAAGTCTGGTTATTGCAGGTGGGTGGACGGCGCGGATATTCAGGCGTTCTGCTGGAAATACGCTTCTACCTTGGAGAGCACGTCGGCGGCTTCTTCGGCGCTGAAACCAGCGTCGACAAGGTCCTCTGCAGTCACACCCTCGAAAACTTCGGGGCTGGCGAAGCCAATCGCGACCAGGCGGGCCGCGAGTTCCGGCTCAAGGCCATCGATCGCGTTCAGGCCCTCAACCGCTTTAGCGACCTTCTCCTCAAAGCCGACGGCCTCCTTCTCTTCTTTACCGATATCGAGCTTCCAGCCGAGGAGGCGGGAAGTGAGCTTAGCGTTGAAGCCGCGGCGACCAATGGCGATCGAGAGGTCGTCTTCCGCCACTTCGAAGTGGATGCGGCGCTCAAGCTCGTTAACCTTGATATTCTTGGGCAGGGCTGGCTTGAGGGCTTCTTCAAGCAACTGCAGCGGGTCCGAATAGTAGCGGATGATGTCGATCTTTTCGCCGCCGAGTTCACGAACGATGGTTTTGACACGGGCACCACGAGCACCGACACAGGCACCGACAGGGTCAACTTTCGGGTCGCTGCTGTTGACCGCGATTTTCGTGCGGTATCCCGGCTCACGGGCCATCGCTTCAATCGAAACGGTGCCGTCGGCGATCTCTGTAACTTCGAGTTCGAAGAGACGCCGCACGAAATTTATGTTGGAGCGGGAAAGGATAATATCGGGGCCCCGATTAGTCTGCTCAATCTTGAGCAGGAGGCAGCGGATGCTTTCACCCGGCGCGTAGTCTTCACCAGGAACGCGTTCACGCGGGGGCAAAATGGCCTCGGCTTTACCGAGATCAATGATTAAGTCGCCACGTTCGCGGCGGCGGACAGTGCCCGTAACAATATCGCCGACCGTGTCTTTGTAGTCATCATAGATACGATCCTTCTCGAATTGGCGAATGCGCTGCATGATCGCTTGGCGGGCGGTCTGCGCCGCGATGCGCCCGAGGTATGCGGGATCCACTTCTTTTTCGATCGTGTCGCCGATTTGAGCGTCCGGCTTCTGCTGGCGTGCCTTTTCGATGTGGATTTCCAGAGAGGCATCACTCACGGAATCAACCACCTGCAATAAGCTCCAAGCTTTTAGCGCACCAGTCTTAGGATTAATTTCCACACGGATGTCCTGCCCTGCGCTCACGCCTTTTTGGGCGGCACTCGCGATGGCGCTGGAGATGGCTTCGATCATGTCTGGACGACTGATCCCCTTCTCTTTTTCCATATATTCTAAAACTGATAGTATTTCGTGGCTCATTGGGTGCTAAAAATAAAAAAAGCAGGCTAGGCCCGCTTTTAAGTGTTGCTGGGTTTAAAAGTGAATTGTGCAGACTAAGGAGCTCCGAAGTCTTGTCAAGGTACCTGTGGAGCCGATTTGGAGCCTAGCCTACTCGTTTACAAGTGCTTGAAATAAATACCCTGTGTATTTATATTTTGTTGACAGGCGTTGGCCGTAGATAAGCTTGTGGGAATGTATTCTCGGAAACGCTTACTCGCTGATAGATCTGCGGTTTATCATGTTATGAGCCGCACAGCGTATCAGTCGCTTGTTTTTGGCGATGAGGAGAAAGAGATCTTCACGCGTCTTCTTTTTCAACAGGCGCTCTTTGCTGGGGTGGATGTGCTGGGCTATTGTATTATGAGCAATCATATCCATCTGCTGCTGCGTGTCTCTCCGATCGATTCGCTGCCAGATGAGGTGCTGCTGGAGCGCTACCGCAGTTACTATGGATCGCAAAAGGCTCCACAATCGACCTACAGAATCGAAGAGTTGACTCAGATTCTCAAGGAGGGTGGCACTGAAGCTGATCTCGCACGCCAACGCATCCTTGCCAGAATGGGCGATCTGCCTGCCTTAATGCGTGAATTAAAACAACGCTTTACCATTTGGTATAATCATAAACATGCAAACCAGGGCACAATCTGGGCCGCCCGCTACAAGAGTCTGCTAGTGGAAGACTCTCCTGAGAGCCTCACGAGAGTGGCTGCCTATCTGGACCTGAACCCGGTGCGTGCCAAAATTGTAGAAGATCCGAAGGATTATCGCTGGTGCGGCTACGCCGCCTGTACGGGTGGCAATCGTCTGATGCGTTTAGCCATCGTTCTGTTGTTCGGGCAAAAGCATGATTACGCAGAGGCGATTCAATCCTATCGTATGATTTTATTTGGGAAGGGCTACCAGAGCAAGAAAAGCCCGGAGGCGAATACAGAAAGAATACCTGCTGAGCGGCTGGAGGCAGTCATCCGACGGGGAGGCAAAGTGCCTGTGCATGAGTTATTGCGGATGCGGGTGCGCTACTTTTCGGACGGGCTCGCCTTGGGCTCAAAGTCGTTTGTTGAATCCATCTTTCGCGAACATCGTAGCGCTTTTAGTGCAAAGCGTGTCCATGCAGGCATTGCGCTACCAGAAGGATCCTGGGGACAATTGCATTCTATGCGAAACTTGCAGAAGAAGGTATATTCATAGACTCGTGCTAGCAATCGTCTGCCAAAGGCAAGCGCTCACATCGTGGCTTTGTACTTGCCCCAGAGTCTAGCCTTCTCATTTTGCCTCCATCGTCGCCCTGCTCGCTGAATTCCCAGGGCGCCGCCACTCGGCCAAACCACTGAATTCATGAAAACCGTCATCGTCTATTCTGGAGGGCTCGACTCGACTGTCCTCCTTTACCATCTGCGCGCATCCGGCCACGAATTGCACGCCCTCTCCATCGATTACGGGCAACGCCACCGCTGCGAGCTCGACCGAGCCGCCGACATATGCGAGGTGCTGGGGATCCCCCACCCGACTGCCGACCTTTCTGCGATCCAGCCTTTGCTCGCAGGCAACAGCCTGACCTCGCCCGAGATCGAAGTCGCCGAGGGGCACTACACCGAGGAATCGATGAAGAGCACGGTCGTCCCCAACCGCAATATGATTTTTCTCGCACTGGCGACCGGCCATGCCCTCTCGATCAAAGCCGGACAGGTCGCCTATGCCGCCCACTCCGGCGACCATGCCATCTACCCCGACTGCCGCAACGAGTTCGCCGAAGCCATGGCCGCCGCCATTCGCATCGCCGATTGGAACCCGGTCGAATTGGTGCGCCCTTTTGTCGACTGGACCAAGGCCGACATCGTGCGCCGCGGCGCCGAACTCGGCGTACCCTTTGCCCGGACTTGGTCCTGTTATAAAGGCGGCGCGCAACACTGCGGTCGCTGCGGCACCTGCATCGAGCGCCGCGAAGCCTTCGACCTTGCCGAAATCGAAGACCCCACGCCCTACGTCGCCGACGCCCCTAGTGTCGATGAGCTCCGCGCCAACAACTGGCGACTTTAGCCTTTTTCAGCCTTTCAAAACATGTTCACTTGCAAAAAAATTTACCGCGATATCCCCTTTGCCCATCGCCAGCATCTGCACGCAGGCCACTGCTCCCTTATCCACGGGCACAATTGGACGATCATCCTGACTTTTACCAGCAGCGAGACCGATGCCAACGGCTTCGTCGTGGACTTCGGCGAACTCAAATATCTAAAAGCTTGGATCGATGAACATCTCGACCACGCCTGCCTTTTTAACGAGTCCGACTCCGAAAAAGACCCCCTACTCCAGCAATACGGCTCGCTCTTCAAAGCCTATGTCCTGCCCAACTGCTCCTGCGAAGGCCTCGCCCAGCACATTTACGAGGTATTTGATCCCCTCATACGCGCACAGACCGCTGGCCGTGTCTGGATCACCGAAGTCGAGATTGAGGAAGACAGCAAAAACTCCGCCGCCTACAGCCCGAAATAGGCCTGTTGCCTAAATTTAACCGTCAAACGGCTCGCCTGAGAAGAAATACGTCGCGAAGCTCGCGCGTTTTGGCACAGCACTTTCTATTGCGAGCTAGCATGGAGCGAAAATTAACACGACCCAGAGGAACCGGCCGCGGGGGCTTCGCCCTCGTACTCGCCCTCTCGATGATGGCCTTCGTCATCATGCTGCTGCTCTCGATGACGCTCCTCGTCCGGGTCGAAACATCCAACAGCAGCCAAGCCCTCGCCCAGCTCCGCGCCAAAGAAAGCGCCCGCCTCGCCCTCATGATGGCACTCGGCGACCTCCAACGCTACGCCGGCCCCGACCAACGCGTCACCGCCCGCGCCGAAATCTTGGGCAGCGCCCGCGCCACAGAGAATCCCTACTGGACCGGAGTCTGGGATACCGCCAATCCAAACGCCACGCCACGTTGGATGGTGTCGTGGCAAGATCAAAGCACGCCAACCTCGGCACCGCCTATAAAACTACTTAGTGTAGGGACGATCCTGAACGACCCAAACCAACACGTGGAAGTACCAGCCATCGAAATTAATGGGCTAAGCAGCAATACAATCGATGAAATAGCATGGTGGGTTAGCGATGAGGGCGTTAAGGCGAGTGTCGGACAAGTCGATCATGCAGGCGATTTAAACGTAGGATTTGTAAACGAGTTTTTTCCCAACGGCTTACCTGAGCGTGAACAGAAGCAATTGCTCAAGCAAATCTCGCCGCGAAGGGTAAACACCACGTCACTACTCGGTTCACAGATACCTCTTACTCCAAGAGAAATCGAAGACATACGCTCAGCAGATGTTTTACAGAAGGTGGTCGAAGCGAATGAGGAAATCGTAAAGCTTCTTTCTCATCGCCAGCTAGGCATAATCGAAGAGATCGAAAGGACACTGTTGGAACAGAATTTTCATAACACGACGTATCTCTCGAAAGGCGTATTTACAGATACAAAACTTGGCGGATTGAAACGGGATCTTACTGATCAATCCTACTCGGACAGTTCAGGCGCTTTAAATATTGGCGATCCGCTAAAATCATTCTTATGGAATCAATCGCCTGATGCCTCGGGCAACTTGGATTTAATTGGCCTTGAAGAAGCAGTTTTTGATAATTTGCAAGTTGGTGATATTGTGAATTCAACTCCCCCAGTCATAACCGAATTCTATTTATATTTCGCAATATCCGGACAGTCCAAAAACTCATCAACTGCTAGAGCATTCTTGAGCTTTGAAGCAGAACTATGGTCTCCATATGGATTCAGGCACAACTTCCAGGGAGCTTCGAGTTCCACGACTCCGGAGTTATTTGTGGAAATTGAAGGGCTACCAGATGTGAGCCTATCTTTCTATGATAAAGATACTGAGAAGTTTACGAGCTCATCGACACTTTCTTTCAATAGCATCAGCCCGTCCTTCGAGTTAGACCTGACCGACACCCACAAGGCTGGGGAGATTAGAAAAACGACTGGAATTTGGCCAGCGAATGCTAGTTCAAACAAAAAGAACTTTTACTACACTAATGATTGGCAATGGGTTGTCGATGACCCCGCCTACAACTTAAATCACCGATCTGTTAGTTTTCCATTAGGTGATTCGATCCGTTATGTTTCTTCGAATTCGACTTTAACCGTTACAATCAAAAATTCGGATGGCGACATATTACAAAGAATCGGGAATATCCCCTATGGAAGTATAAACACGGACTTCGGATTTTATGAAGACACCCCGACCGGATTAAGCAGTAACGATGCACCGATAAGTTTTTATTACCGATTGATCGATGACCGTTTTGGACTAGAAAAATTGCTCACCGAAATTGACCCGAGATCCATCAACCTGGATGCGTCAGACATTCCTAATTTTGAACTACTCGACATCAATGATGTAGACGGGGACGATCAAGGCGACGCTGACATTAGGAATCTAGCGGCATTCTCGAACACTGATTTATTCCATGGTCAGATAAACAATAATTACTATCGGCTTTTTGATGTACCTTCTGCCATTCCTTATTCACTTGGAGTTTTGCAGCACTTGCAGATTAATGGTCGCCGACCTTTTTCCATCGGAAACCCTTGGGGCGAAACGCTCAACGAGGTCTTTGACCGCTTCATGATTTCAGGAATCCCACAGGATAGCGCATCAAACTATTGGTCGCCGACCCTAAACCAAGAAGAGAACCCTCTCCCAAACCCCTACATTGAATTAACCAGCGCATACGGAAAATTCCCAACCATTAACGACGTCAATGAATCACGTTCCACTCGCTACATTCTTAACAAAGGGAATTTTAATATAAATTCCACTTCAGTTAAAGCGTGGGAGGCGATTCTATCAGGTAACTTCATCTACGACTGGGACTACACCATAAACAAGGGAACTAGTTCCGAGATCACAAGCAGCCGACTAAACTTAGAAGCGGCGTTCTTTCGCTTGCCTTTCTCTGGGCACCTCAGAACCAATGGCTTTGGTAGCTGGAGCTTTCCTTTTGAAGATTTTGAGAATGAGATTTCATTGGGAGATGATTACCCACTGCTCACTAACGCAGAAATGGAATTCAGCTTTAAGGATGAAAACGCGACAAATCCCATTCGCAACTGGCGTCCTAGTTTAGGGCTGGGGCACAGAGAATTAGCGAATTCAACTGTGAGTGATATAGCTAATAGAATTGTAGAGAACTTAAAATTAAAAACACGGCCCTTCATTTCTATAGAAGAGTTTATTACCAGTGGCCTGATTCAAGTGAGCATAGACGAAACTTCTGTGAATACAGTCACCGCCGGCACTACTTACAAAGCTGCTGCTGAAGATGAAAAAATTCCAAGAAATGCGACAGCTTACTTGAGCCAAGCGGATATAATTTCTGCACTCGCACCAAAGATATCTCCCAGATCCGACACGTTCAAGATTAGAGCCTATGCCAGATCTAAAGGTGCCGTGACCAACCTTGTTGATAGTATCGCTATTTGCGAAGCGATCATACAAAGAGTTCCTGATCGCATGGATGGGGACGTTGCCTTAGCAATGCAAAATGCGGATGGCCTTGGCAGAAAGTTTATTATTGAGAATATCGCATGGTTAAATTTGTCAGATTTATAACCGTTTTAGTACTGTTTGGCTCGTCTTCTCTTCATTCAGAGAAAGCTGAGAGCATCTCCTTCGACTTTAGAGTTTTTGGAATAGGTAAAGATAACTATGAAGGCCTATTCTACTTCAACGGTTCCGACTTCGCGCCTTTGCAATTTCACCGAACACATCGATCTGTTAAGAAATATAGTTACCGTGGCACACTTCCCTTCGGGATATTTGTGCGTAATCCGAATCATGATCCCGATGAGCCGAACTCTGCTGAATTTGTAAGGATTGCTAAATCCGCTCCCATATTGGCCAAGGATCAACTTATTGTTTTAGCCGCTGATCCGAACAACCGAGATAGCTTGGATGTGCAAAGACGGTTTATGCTTTTTCATCTGGATGACTCTTTGGATACCTTCGGTCGCAACACTATAGTCCTGTTAAACGCGACTGGTGCGAATTTGTTTGGAAGGGTCGATGGTAAAGATATGAGCCTGCCTATGGGTAACTCTGACCCTATTCCGTATAAACCAACTTCCGGCAAATCAACGACACGCATCGCATTTGCGCTTGCCACGAAAGATGGTGCTCGGCTCGTCATGTCGAATGACCTCGAACTGTCGAATAACAGACGAGTCATCATTATCCTTGAACCTCCCAGAAGAGAGAATTCTTTTCGTGTGGCAGTTAGAGTGCTGTCGGAATCGATCTTCCCTGAAGAAGCAGAAGATAACTAGACACTAACTATATTAGACTTCTCCTACAGCCCCTGAAACTTCGCCCAGAGGTGGCTGAAGGACCAGGCGAAATCGCGGGGGCGTTCTTTGAGCCAGTTGTTGAGGTGCTTAATCTCGATCCATTGGCCTTCGCTG
>DLQD01000150.1 GCA_002480015.1 Opitutia bacterium UBA7441 | reverse complement strand
GCGCCGATAAAGAGTGCCCAAAAACTGGTCGACTGGCTGACGTCGGCAAAGTCCATATTACCCGACAGAAAATTGACCGCATACCCGAGGCACCATGCCTCGATGTACACATAATACATGTAGATGATCACCGGGATGAGCACGCCGATCACCCCCAGATACTTAAAGGCCGGCTTGCGTGTGATGTAGTTGAAAATGCCTGGGCATGAATTGAAGCCTGCGAGCCCGCCCTGGCGTCCCATCGCCCATTCCGCCCAACAGATCGGCAGGCCGATGAGCAGGAAGGATATAAAATAGGCCAACATGAATGCGCCGCCTCCGTATTCCGCAGCTTGCCCCGGAAAGCGAAGGAAGTTGCCCAAGCCGACTGCGCTTCCAGCGACGGCTAGGATGACACCGAGGCGAGAGTTCCAGGATTCTTTGATTCGTTTCACCATCTTGTTGTGTATCAAGGCTTCCGAGCAGTCACGATGCCAGAAAAAAATCGCAGCTATCGGAGTGACTTTGCTGCGCGGGCGCTTTTAGATCGGTGCATGTCTTTGATGGATCGCTACGTTTTAAAGGAATGGCTAGTCGGCTTTGCGCTCACTTTGGGTGTGATCGTGGGCATCCTTATCCTGCAGAACATGTATGACACGCTGCCCGATCTGCTCGATAGTGAGGCAGGCATACGTCAAATCCTCTTCTATTACAGTTTGGCGTTGCCGACTTATTTGCCTGCGATCCTGCCCATCGCGGTGCTGGTCTCGCTTTTGTTTACGATGGGCAGTCTGCACCGGAATAATGAGATTATTGCGATGCGTGCCTCGGGTGCCGGGCTTTTCCGTATCAGTCGCTCGCTCTGGGGGGCCGCTTTGCTGCTGTCCCTCCTGCTCTTCTATCTCACCGCTTCGGTTGTGCCGCAAACTGTCGAGCGAGCGCGCACCTTTTTGGATAACCTTGAGTTCGCCGCCGAAGAGACGGAGCGCGAAGCCCGTGAGGTCGGGCTGCTCTACAATCTCGGTTTTGATAACCGCAAAGACGGGCGGCTTTGGTTCATGAACCGATTCAGTGAGCGTGCCTGGCTCGGGCTCGGGGTCAATGTGCACACGCGCGACGCCAGTGGACAGGAGCTCAGCCGTATTTCCGCCGCTGAGGCTTACTTCGACGATACCCAAGGCCATTGGGTCTTTATTGACGGGCGCGAGTTGCTGCTCGATGCCGAGACCGGAGATCCTCTCCGCACGCTGCCTTTCAAAGAAAAGAAGTTCGAGGACTTCGACGAAGACCCGAGCCTCATGCTGGCACTCCATAAAAAGCCCAAAGAGCTTTCGCTGAACGAGCTGCGCCGTATTATTGAGGCTGTGCCACCGGAGGAGAATCCGAGCGTGCGCGCCTACCTTGTGCAATACTTCTCACTCCTCGCCGCGCCTTTCAGCTGCCTCGTCATCGTCGGAATCGCCGTGCCCTTTGCTGTTTCCGGTGTGCGCACCAACCCGATGATCGGTGTCTCCAAAGCCTTGGGATTTTTTGCTATATTCTACGTCTTGATCAGCCTCGCCTCCATCTTAGGTGAGCGCCAGATCATACCTGCGCTGCTCGCCGCGTGGATACCTAATATCGTCATGCTGGCCATGTCGTTCCGTCTCTACGCTAAAGCGCGTTGAGGCTAACAACGGGTTCATTTAATGGAGAATTCGATCTCAGTATCCTTGCACGCGTCGCAGACATTCAGTGGACATCCATGGGTTTCGCTGGATCAACTCGATGGTGATGTACCGGCTCAAGCTTGTGTCGCTACCCTGTTGGATAGTGAAGGCACAGCTTTGGGTAGCGGTTTGTTTGACCCGAGGGATTCTCGGCGTGTGTGGCGTCGGTTCAGTATGGCCGGAGGTGTGGACTTCGACGGTAGTTATCTATCATCTGCTGTTCATGATGCTCTAAGTCGGCGAAGTGATGAAGCTTGTCAGCGTCTGATATGCTCCGATGCAGACTACGTTCCGGGGCTCGAGGTAGATCTCTACGATGGTATACTTGCGCTGAAGTCGACGCATGTCATCGTCGATCACGCTCTGAATGAGATTGTTGGTTGCCTGCAGGAAGCCTGCGAGCCGAAGGAGATCGTGATTTACGATAAGGATGAAGTCAGAACTCTCAGCGGGCAAAATCTCAAAGCTCGTTGGATTGAAGTCGATGGACTCTTTTACCGTCTGGATCTACTGAATGTGGAGAAGCCGGGTTTCTTTCTGGATCAGCGCGAGCAACACGCACTAGTCGGTAGTCTGTGTCAGGGGCGGGTCGTTCTGGATGGGCACAGCCATAGTGGAGCGTTTGCCCTTCAGGCTGCGCGTAACGGTGCCGAGCATGTGGTGGCGGTGGATACCTCCGATGCTTGTGTTAAAGCAATCGGTGCTGCGGCTCAGAAGAATGATTGTTTTATCGAAACGATACAGGCCGATGTGGGTGCTTTTCTTGCAGAGAGAGAAGTCGGTGAAGTGGATGCGATCATTCTCGATCCGCCTCAGACAGCGGAGGCCTTCGACTCCATCGCCGTCGAGGCCCTGCACACAACCGCTTTCAATTGCTTGCCGGCGGGAGGCTTGTTGGCGACGTATTGCCGCTCGGAGGGAACCATTGCGGCGGACTTTGAGGCTGCGGTGGCTCGTTCTTGTGCCGCCGCAGGACGAGAGGCTCGAATCTTCGCGCGAACGGCGCAGCCCTTTGACTTTCCAGTGCTCTTTAACTTACC
>DLQD01000009.1:18270-22487 GCA_002480015.1 Opitutia bacterium UBA7441 | reverse complement strand
GCGCGACCACAAGGATCAGTGCGTTGTGATTTGCTCGATCGAAAATTTCGACCCGATGGGTGTCCACACGGGCGACTCGATCACCGTAGCGCCGGCCATGACTCTGACTGATAAGGAGTATCAATTGATGCGCGATGCGTCCTTCGCCTGCATCCGTGAAGTCGGCGTGGAGACAGGTGGCTCGAATATCCAGTTCTCCGTCAATCCCGAGAACGGCCGCATGGTTGTGATCGAAATGAATCCACGTGTCTCCCGAAGCTCGGCGCTGGCCTCAAAAGCGACAGGCTTCCCGATCGCCAAGATCGCGGCTAAACTGGCAGTCGGTTATAGCCTCGATGAGTTACAGAACGATATCACCCGCGAAACCCCGGCCAGCTTTGAGCCGACCATCGACTACGTGGTCACCAAGATCCCGCGTTTCACTTTCGAAAAATTTATTGGGGCAGACACCACCTTGACGTCTGCGATGAAGTCCGTCGGCGAGGCGATGGCCATCGGCCGCACTTTTAAAGAATCTTTCCAAAAGGCGCTCCGCTCGCTCGAGATCGGTGCCAAGGGCTTCGTTGGCCCCGCCAAATTCGTCGAAAAAATAACCGACCTTCAGGCCGTCCGCCAAGGCATCGCGATCCCGACCGCTGAGCGTGTGTTCTGGCTGCGTCACGCCTTCCTCAATGGGATGAGTGACGAGGAAATACATGAGCTCTCAAAGATCGACCCCTGGTTCATCGACCAGCTCCGCCAAATCGTCGAAATCGAACTGGAACTGAAAGAAAACAGCCTGGCCAAACTGGGAGAGCCGCTTATGCGCACAGCTAAAGAGGCTGGCTTCAGCGACGCCTTGATCGCCGAACTCGTCGGCTCCAACCGACAGTCCGTACGCAAGCGACGTGAGAAGGTTGGCGTGATGACCAACTATCGCCTCGTCGACACCTGCGCGGCCGAATTCGAAGCGTTCACCCCTTATTACTACTCTTCCTACGGCTCGGAAAACGAACTCTCGGTTTCAGACAAAAAGAAGATCATGATCCTCGGCGGCGGCCCCAACCGGATCGGCCAGGGCATCGAGTTCGACTACTGCTGCGTGCACGCTTCTTTTGCCCTGCGCGAAGCCGGCTATGAGACGATCATGGTCAATTCTAACCCAGAAACCGTCTCCACCGACTACGACACTTCGGATAAACTTTTCTTCGAGCCACTCACTCTCGAAGATGTGCTCGAAATCTACTACCAGTCGAAGTGCGACGGTGTCATCGTGCAGTTCGGCGGACAGACGCCTCTCAACCTTGCGAGCGAGCTCGAAGCACACGGAGTCAACATCATCGGCACCTCACCCTCGATGATCGACGCAGCGGAGGACCGCGACCAGTTCCGTGACATCCTCGACCGTATCGGACTGAAGCAACCGGAAAACCGGATCGCCCACTCACTTGAGCAAGCCTACGAACTAGCAGGCGAGATCGGCTTCCCGATCCTCCTGCGCCCCTCCTTCGTCCTCGGCGGTCGTGGCATGTTTATCGTCTACGATATGGACGAAATGAAGAAAATCGTGCGCGAAGTCTTCGACGTGGCGCCCGGCACGCCCGTGCTTCTCGACAAGTTCCTCGAGGATGCCTACGAACTTGACGTAGATTGTATCTCCGACGGTGAGACTACCGTGATCGGCGGCATGCTGCAACACGTCGAATTTGCCGGCGTGCACTCGGGCGACGCGGCTATGGTGATGCCTCCGCATACCCTTTCGCCCAAAATGCTGGAGACCGTGCGTACCGCCAGCTACGCACTCGCCAAGGAGCTAAAGGTCGTCGGCTTGATGAACGTACAATACGCGATCAAAGACGACGAACTTTACATCATTGAAGTCAACCCCCGCGCCTCACGTACCGTGCCCTTCGTCTCCAAGGCGATCGGCGTGCCGCTAGCCAAACTCGCCGCCCGTATCATGGCCGGCGAAAAGCTGAAAGACCTCGGCTTTAGCCAAGAGATCATTCCTCCTTACTGGGCGGTCAAAGAGTCCGTGTTCCCCTTCAATCGCTTTCCCGGTGCGCCTGTCATGCTCAGCCCGGAGATGCGATCGACCGGCGAAGTCATGGGGCTCGACAAAGACCTAGGCGTGGCCTTCGCCAAATCGCAAATGGCCGCCAAGCCCGCACTTCCGGATTCTGGCGATGTGTTTATCAGCGTGAAAAACAGCGACAAAGATCGCGCGGTCAACATCGCCCGCGAGCTCAGTCAACTCGGCTTCGGCATACTGGCCACTGCTGGCACTGGAAAAATTTTTAAAGAAAACGGTATCAATGTAAAAAATGTCTGCCGCCTGAGCGAAGGTCGACCTAACGTAATCGACCTTATCAAAAACAACAAAGTTTCCCTCATCATCAACACGCCGCAAGGGACGGTACCTCGCCAGAATGAGAACCAGATCCGCACCGAAGCGGTCAAGCACGGCATCTGCATTATGACGACGATCTCCGCCGCTTCTGCGGCGGTCGACGGCATCCGCTCCCTCCGCAAAAAGGGCTACGAAGTTCGCTCAATTCAAAGCTACAGCCAGGAAGCCAACCCGAAGTAAGCGCTGGAGCTTTAGGTTATTGTATCGTCCACACCTCTCGCATGAATTCTCCGAGCATCATTGCCCTGCTATATGGCCCCGACCAACCGGGTCTCGTCTCGCGCGTGTCCAGTTGGATCTTTTTGCGGGGGAGTAACATTGTCCATGCCGATCAGCACGGAGATCCGGAGGCCAAAATTTTCTTCCAACGCATCGAGTGGATTCCCTCTGGGCAAATCGACGAAGAAGCGGCCAGCTTTGAAAAGTTTGCGACTGTTGAGCTCGGAATGAATGCTAAAGTCGCCCAATCGACCGACCGGCCGAAGGTCGCGCTCTTCGTTTCCAAGATCGACCACTGCTTCCACGATACGATCCTGCGCTTCCGCTCCGGTGAGATGTCCGGCGAGCTGGCTTGTATTGTCTCCAATCACTCGGATTTGCAGGTAGACACCGAACACTACGGCCTGCCTTTCTACCACATTCCGGTGAGCAAAGCGACCAAAGCTGAATCTGAGGCCGAGCAGTTGCGTGTTGTCCACAAGCACGGCGCAGAACTCATCGTCATGGCGCGCTACATGCAAGTACTCTCCGACGGCTTCCTGGACAAAGCCGGATGCCCCGTGATCAACATCCACCACTCCTTCCTGCCAGCTTTCGCTGGGGGTAAGCCTTACCACCAAGCACACACCCGAGGCGTCAAACTCATCGGTGCCACTGCACACTTCGCAACGGCCGATCTTGACGAAGGCCCTATCATCCACCAAGACGTTACTAGGATCAACCACCGCAACGCGATTCCAGACCTCATTCGTAAAGGCCGCGATTTGGAAAAATCTGTCTTCGCTCAAGCCATCCGACTCCACCTCGACAACCGCATCCTCGTCTACAACAATAAAACCGTAGTCTTCGACTAAGCCCCTCAGCTTTTCAGCATTTCACTACTATGAACCGTCCTAATAAAAATAAAATTCATAACCCCACTCTCCCTGAAGACCAACAAGACATTGTCGATGAGCGCCACTTGATCGATGCTGAAGACTCCGCCGAAATCTCGCTCGAGGATCGCATCAGCATCTACTGGATGGAAAACAAAGCTTTTATCGGTGGCTGCATCTTCGTCCTGGCTCTGCTTATCATCGGCTTCAACGGCATGCGTATCTACAAGAGCCACGCTGAGGCCAAGATTCAAGCCGCCTACGCCGAAGCCATGGCCAGCACAAGCCTCGCCGAATTCGCAGAGGCTCATGCCAAAAAAGACCTTGGCGGCCTCGCCGCACTGACTGTGGCCGACGAAGCCTATGATAACGAAGATTTTGCAAAGGCGCTCAATTTCTACTCCATCGCCGCCGAAGC
Source organism: Opitutia bacterium UBA7441 (assembly GCA_002480015.1). GTDB lineage: Bacteria > Verrucomicrobiota > Verrucomicrobiia > Opitutales > Coraliomargaritaceae > Thalassobacterium. The sequence goes on along the minus strand of DLQD01000009.1, from coordinate 18,586 downwards.
GCTCACTGGCAAGGTCCTCGAGGGCCGCGCTCGTGTGGGACAAGCCTTCGCACTTTTCTACACTGGCCAAGAAAGCGAAGGCCTCGCACAACTCGCCGATATCGCTGCCGATGCCAGCCTCGCTCAAGCCGCCCGAGCTGAGGCCGCTTACCACCTGGCGGTCGAAGCCGACGTGGCCGGACGCAGTGATGAGTATGACCGTTATGTCGCTCTAATCGAGGCCAGCACCATCGCCACACAGTGGCAGCAACGCCTGGCTATCTACGAGCAGCAAGCTCGCTAGTGTCTTCGAAGGCGCTGGGGATAAGTGATGTGT
>DLQD01000009.1:0-18261 GCA_002480015.1 Opitutia bacterium UBA7441 | reverse complement strand
TGTGCCATGACATCAAATTCGCACCGCGGACGTGACAATTGTTCCCGACTAAGGTAAGCTGATTGATATAACCAATCAAAAGAATGCCTTCTGAAGGACGCAGTCGTCAGGCACTACGTGCAGAACTCCCTGTCTTTGACCAAGACAGCTTAGTCGAGCGAGTTCTCGGCGATGTGGACATCGCACGACAAGTGGCTGCACGAGCCATTGATGATATCACGCGGCATCGTATCGGACTCAGCGAGGCCCTCGAATCGGCGGATTCTGAAAAATTGCATTTTCACGCACATTCTCTCAAAGGAGTTTCCAAGCTGATGGAATGCCACCAATTGGCAAGGTGCGCAGAGGTAATCGATGGACAATCGACCCATCAAATAATCGCAGAGGCACGAAAAGAAACCGAATCCATCATGCCTCTGATCAATGCTACGATCGATGCCCTAGATGACTTTTGCTGCAAAAAAAAAAAAAAAAACGGCTCTCAACAATGCTTCTAACTGAACGCAACATCTCCTAATTCTGGGCCGATCAAAAATCAGCAAAACTTATCAATAAGTCTGCGTCTCCTAAATCATAAAGAATCCTTATTCGGGAATCGTTGACAGTTCGAGCACAGCCTGCACAAGAACACCCTCGTTGTCAGTTCTTCGGCAGCAGAATTCATCTCAAATAGACAAATATCGCTTTTACTATGAGCACAATCATCACAGACATCCGCGCCCGCGAAATCATCGATTCACGGGGCAATCCAACGGTCGAGGTCGACGTCGAACTCGACTCCGGCATCATCGGCCGCGCTGCCGTTCCATCCGGAGCTAGCACAGGCGAGCACGAGGCTGTCGAGCTTCGCGATGGCGATAAGAGCCGCTATCTCGGTAAGGGCGTATTGAAGGCTGTCGATAACGTCGACAACATCATCGCGCCTGAACTCGTCGGCCTCGACGCTTGCGATCAAATCACGATCGACAAGGCCATGCTCGCCCTCGACGGCACCGCCAACAAAAGCAAGCTCGGCGCCAACGCCATGCTCGGCGTCTCGCTGGCAGTCGCCCACGCCGCAGCTGATGCACTCGGTCTGCCTCTTTACAAATACATCGGTGGCCCCAATGCCAAAGTCCTCCCCGTGCCCATGATGAACGTCATTAACGGCGGCTCTCACTCCGACGCACCGATCGCGTTCCAGGAGTTTATGATCCGTCCTATCGGTGCCGCGACTTTCAGTGAAGCGATCCGAATGGGTGCTGAGTGCTTCCACAGTCTGAAGAAAGTGCTCCATGATCGCGGGCTTAGTACTGCTGTCGGCGACGAAGGCGGTTTCGCGCCAAAGTTTGACGGCACTGAAGACGCCCTCGACACCTTGACCAAGGCGGTCGAAGCGGCGGGCTATACCGTCGGCAGGGACATCACCTTCGCACTCGACTGCGCCTCCTCTGAGTTCTTCAGCGACGGCGTTTACGACTACAGCAAGTTTGAGGGCGAAGGCGGTGCAAAGCGCAATTCCACTGAGCAAGCCGCTTACCTCGCAGAGCTCACGGCCAAGTATCCCATCGACTCGATCGAGGACGGTTGTGACGAAAATGATTGGGATGGCTGGAAGGCCCTCACTGATGCCATTGGCGATAAGGTGCAACTCGTCGGCGACGACCTTTTCGTCACCAACGTTAAATTCCTCCAAAAGGGCATCGACCTCGGCGTGGCCAACTCGATCCTCGTCAAAGTCAACCAGATCGGCACCCTGACCGAAACACTCGAGGCCATCGAACTCGGAAAGGTCAACGGCTACAATTCCGTCATTTCCCACCGTTCCGGTGAGACCGAAGACGTGACTATCGCCGACATCGCCGTGGCCACCAACGCGGGCCAGATCAAGACCGGCTCCATGAGCCGCTCCGACCGTATCGCCAAGTACAATCAGCTTCTCCGTATCGAAGAAGAACTTGGGGACAACGCGGTCTACGCCGGCACACTGCGCTAGTAGTCTGCTCCGCATCATTTCCACAAAGCTCGATGGTTCCCACCGTCGGGCTTTTTTTTGACTTCTCCTCGAATCTTGGCCGCCACACGAAAAGCTACGAAGGGATTCGTATCCGGCAGTTCCTCTATTTGAACGTCCCGAAATTACCGTAATATAAGTTGGAAAAACCGGGACCAATCGTCGAACATGCAAATTATGCCCCGAATCTATTTGTCAGCACCAGATATCAGCCCGCAGGATCATGCGAGCGTCGATGCTGTCTTGACATCAAACTGGGTCGCACCGATCGGCCCTGCCCTGGATGCCTTCGAGGCAGCGGTAGCGGCACGCGCCGGTCGTAGCCACGCCGTGGCACTCCACTCAGGCACTGCTGCACTCCACCTCGCGCTGCAAATCCTCGGCATCGGCGGGGGCGATGCCGTCGTCTGCCCGACCCTGACCTTCGCGGCCAGCGCCAACCCGATCTGTTACCTCGGCGCGGAGCCGGTCTTCGTCGACAGCGAATCGCGCACCTGGAATATGGATCCGGAAAAACTCGAAGCGGCGCTGCAATCGCGTCGCGACATCAAAGCCGTCATCGTCGTCCATCTCTACGGGCAATGCGCGGAGATGACTCGGATCCTTGAACTCTGTGAAGCCTACGGTGTGCCGCTGATCGAAGACGCGGCTGAAGCATTGGGTGCCAGCTACCACGGCCGCCCTGCTGGTTCGATGGGAGCGTTTTCCTTTTTCTCGTTCAACGGCAACAAGATCATCACCACATCGGGGGGCGGCATGCTCCTCGGCGACGAGGCCGTGCAGATCGAACGCGCCCGCTACCTAGCCACACAGGCGCGCGAACCAGTCACCCATTATGAACATAAAGCCATCGGCTACAATTACCGTATGAGCAATCTGCTCGCGGGTCTGGGTAACAGTCAATTAGCCGACCTCGACCGCCGCGTCGCCACACGGCGCGCCCACTTTGAAGCCTACAAATCGGCCCTGAGTGATCTAACCGGAGTCCGGTTTATGCCGATCGCCGATCCCGATGGAGCCAACTATTGGCTAACTTGCTTCACACTTAATCCCGCAGAGCATCCCATTACGCGCGACGTTTTACTGGTCGCGCTAGAAAATGTCGACATTGAAGCCCGACCTCTCTGGAAACCGCTCCACCTCCAGCCCGTCTTTAAGAACAAGGCTTGTTTCGGAGGCGAACTGGCCGCCGACCTCTTCGAACGTGGCATTTGCCTGCCCAGCGGCTCGGGCATGTCGGGCGACGAGCGCCAACGCGTGATCGACGCAATACGAGCCGTCTTTAGGAGAGGCACTGGAAACGCATGAGCACAAAGATCCTGATCCGCTATTTGAACCTGAGGACGCTCGGCCTAGTCCTTTTTTACGCGCTCGTTTCTGCATTTAGCTATTGGACGGCCTACGAGCTGCGTTTCGATTTCAACGTTCCGGACAACCACGCGCTGGATCGCTTCAATACGCTCAGCTGGATCGTGGGGCTCCAGCTCATGCTCCTTTTCGCCGCCGGGCAAATCGACTCCATTTTGTCTTATTTCCGTTTGCCGGACGCACTCCGCCTCTTCGGCGGGCTATTTGTCAATGCGCTCATTCTGCTCTTGATGTGGTATATCTATCATGGTGACAAAATGCCTCCGCGTGCTGTCATCCTGACTTATTTTCTGCTCAGCTTTCTCTTCATCGGGGCTTTCCGCGTGCTCATGCGTATTAAATCAAGCCGCGGCCTGGAGGACTGGCTGGCCGCCGACTCGTCGGAAAACATTATCATCATCGGCGCGGGCGAAGTCGGTGCCGGGCTCTGCTCCGACCTGATGAACAAGTCGCGTCTCGGCATGCGCCCTGTGGCCTTTCTCGACGATGACCCTAAAAAGATCGGCCGCTATGTGCACGGCATCCTGGTCGTCGACGCAGTTCAAGAACTGGCTGCCGTAGCTAAACTCTACGGTGCTACCAAAGTTATTATCGCCTTCCCTTCCGCTTCAGTCAAGCGGATACGCCAAGTCGCTGAGCTGGCGCGTGCAGCTAAGCTCTCGGTAGATACCGTGCCTGCACTGACTGACCTCGTTAGTGGCCGGGCCGAGCTCTCCCAGCTGCGCCCGATCCAACTCGAAGATCTGCTCGGCCGGGACCCTGTCGACCTGGACTCCGACGACATCCGGAACATGCTCTCAGGCAAGCGTGTGCTTGTGACCGGCGCAGGAGGCAGTATCGGCAGAGAACTCGTCACGCAAATCTTAGGCTACCACCCCGCTGAATTGCTCTGTATCGATCAAGCTGAGATTGCGGTTTTTAATCTCAAACAAGAGGTTATTTCGAAGGTGGATAGTTCCTGCAAAGTCACGACGCGTGTTTTGGACATTTGCAATCACACGCCGCTCGAGAGGCTCTTTACTGATCATCGGCCCGAGGTTGTATTTCATGCAGCTGCACACAAACACGTTAACCTGATGGAAGACCAGCCGGGCGAAGCCCTGCGCAACAATTCATTCGCCACGTATGACCTCGCACGCATCGCCAGCCAGCATCGCTGCGAGCGCTTCATTTTGATTTCCAGCGATAAGGCAATCAACCCGACCAGCGTGATGGGCGCGAGCAAACGCCTCGCCGAGTTGGCGCTCCTCGCGCAACAATCCGCAGAGGGCAACGAGACGAAGTTTATGGCCGTGCGCTTCGGCAATGTCCTCGGCTCTTCAGGCAGCGTCATCCCTATCTTCCGGCGCCAAATCGCATCGGGTGGCCCCATCACCGTGACCGACCCGGAAGTCTCGCGCTTTTTCATGACGGTCGAAGAAGCGGTCGGGCTCGTCCTGCAATCCGCCACTCAAGGTGCGGGCGGCGAAATCTTTGTTTTGGACATGGGGCAATCCGTAAAGATACTCGACGTCGCTCGGCAAATCATCGCTCTGAGCGGCCTGAGAGAGAGCACTGACATTGACATTGAGTTCACCGGCTTGCAACCGGGCGAAAAACTCTACGAAGAAGTCCAGCATCTCAGTGAATCGCTGCAATCGACAAGGCATCCACGTGTGCTGCGCCTAGTCGCCGAGCAAGAGGCATCTATCGAGATCGAACGAATCCACGAGGAACTCGAATCGGCCATCCAGACCAATGACCCGCTGACCATCAAACAGGCTATTCAAACATACGTCACCGAATACAAGCCCTGGGGCGTGTAGGCGTCATCTCATGCCTTATGGTCACAAAGCGGATCAAAGAAAACAGTGGCTGAAGCCACTGTTACACAATGCGCGGCCGACCTTTCGGCGCATCACGGTCGATCAGGGTCCCCGCCGAATTTGGTAAGGGGCGCGGCACAACTTCCATCCGTTTTTTGTAGTAGAGCACTGCCGCCTGCCAGAGAATGCGCGGCATACTGTTGAGCGCCGTATCGAAAGGGTGCAGCCAGGCATAACTGAAAATGTTCTGATTCGTTAATGGTCGGGCCTGGCCCTGTATCCAGGTTTTCATGACACAGGCGCCCTCTTTATAAAGATCGACTCCGAGAAAAACTTCTTCCGCCTCAACTCTAAAAGTGAATTGGTAGCTGCCCTCCCTATCATTGAAGGGCGAAACGTGGAAATCTTTGGGGCAATGCGCCGTCCACGTCTGCTGACCGATTTCTTCTAAATCGGTCAAGGGGTAGACATGCCGGTCCCCGAAGGTATTGTTCACCTCGGCCACCACGCAGACCAAGCGCTCGCCTTCCATCCGGAGGTGGAAATTGACGGGATTAAAAGCGTAGCCAAAATAACGGGGCGAGCTGATGAGCAATGTATGCTGACCGGCTTCCTGCGGCGGGAGCAAGGTATCCAACTGCTCCAGAATTGGCTTGGATTCACCGTAAAGATAATCGCAGTCATTGAGCCGCAGAGGGCACGCTTCGTTGTAACCAAAGACGGAGGCCTGCTCATTCAAATGTGGCAACTCAGCGAGATCGAAGCCGAAGAAAGTCACTGGATAGCGAAAGGCATGCCTGCGAGGGCTGAGCCTCTCATGGACGACCTCTCCGCGATAGATACGGGATCGCCGACTCATAACTCGATCCCGAAGCCCTCCGCCACTTCAACGGCCGAGCGTACTGCGTCTTCGTGAAAGCCGTAGCCGAAATAGCTGCCGCAAAACCAGGTGTTCTGCGTGCCGTTATGCTCCCTGAGTTCAGGCTGCGTGGCCATCGACTCAAAGGAATAGAGCGGATGCGTCAGCGTCGTACGATTAATGATACGCTCCTCCGGAATTTCGACACCGGGATTCAGGGTGACGATGTAGTCGTGCTTGGTTTGCAGGTTTTGCAAGCGGTTCATATAATAGCTAACCGAGACCGGACGCTGATCCGACTGGCCAGGCTCACGCATAAAGTTCCAGGAAGCCCAGAGTTTTCGCTTAGGTGGCAGGTGAGTCGGGCTGGTATGCAAGACCACTTCATTCGGTTGATAACGCCAAGGTGAGAGCAGCGACTGCTCCCGTTCGCTCGGATCCATCAGCAATTCCAGCGCTTCGTCTGCATGGGTTCCAATGACGACATGGTCGAAGTCCATCGCCTCACCATCGTGCGTGATCAGGGTCACCCCGCCGTTGCGGCGCTGGATACCTGCGGGCGCGGCATTGAGGCGGGGCTGGTTTTTAAATTGCCTGAGCATTGCACGCACGTAAGAGCAGCTGCCACCTTTCACATATCGCCATTGTGGTCGATTGGACAGCCGAAGCAAACCGTGGTTTTCCAGGAAGTGGAGATAAGGCTCTGCAGGGAATTTATGCATCTCATGAATGGGCGAAGACCAGATCGCCGCACCCATCGGATAGAGGTAGTGATTCAAAAAGGCCGGACCGAAGCCACGGATCGCACAGTATTCACCAAGTGTCTTACCCTCTAAAAAAGCGCTGTTGAGATCGCGGTAGCCGATGCGCGCGAAACGCCAGAGATCCGCAACAAGACTCAAATGCTTCGGGCTGAAATAATACGCGAGAGATGGGAATAGCGCGGAAAAACTATTGCCCGAATAGCCGTAGTGCGTCTCTTGATCGTAAAAGCTGAAGGTCATCGAACTGTCCTCCAGCGCCACACCCAACTGCTCCAGCACCTTCGTAAAATGAGGATAGTTGCGGTGGTTCATGACAATGAACCCAGTATCGACCGGTGTGTCCACGTCGGCACCGTCCGGGACGGTCAGCGTCCGCGTGTGACCGCCTGCGTAGTCGTTTTTTTCAAAGAGATGGACATCGTGCTTGCGCCCCAGTAGCCAAGCCGCCGTCAGTCCGGCCACACCGCAGCCGACGATGGCGATTTTGAGGGGGTTGTGATCTTCAGACATCGGTTTAGCAGGACTTTGCGAAGCGGTAGTGCATGACGGGCCACTCCTCGCCGTGGTTGTAGGCAAAAAGTTCCGAGCATGCCATGTAAAAAATACGCCAACGCTGTGCCCAGAGCTTGGCATCCTTGGCGCCGTAACATTGGCGAAAGGTTTCGAGCACTTGATCGGAATGCTGATCATGCTTGAGCAACCAAGCCTCCAGCATCCGGCTGTAGTGAGTACCGTTGATCGTCCATCGTGCCTCTTCCTCCAGTGTTTCTGCCGCGGTCGGAAGCAGCTCCGCCGAAGGCATGATACCTCCGGTGAAGAAATATTTGGACATCCAATCCTTCTGGCTTTTCGCCTCAAAGAGATAGGTGTGCTTTCGGTGACTGAAGATATGGACGAAGAGCTTGCCTCCGGGCTTGAGCCAATCACTGATCCGCTGGAGTAGCTCGCGATGGTTCCGGACGTGTTCAAACATTTCGACCGAGACCACACGGTCAAAGACGCCCTCGGGCGCCAACTCATTGATATCGCAGGTCTGGACCTTCAGGTTGACCAAGCCACGCTCTGCTGCCTGCGATTCGATATACGCCCGCTGGCTGTGTGAGTTGCTCACTGCCACAATAGAACTGGCGGGGTAATGCGCCGCCATCCAGAGAGAGAGCGAGCCCCAACCGCAGCCCAACTCCAAAATGCGCTGGCCGTCCATCAGCTGCGCGTGCTCACAGCTCTGTTCCAACATGGCGGCCTCCGACTCGTCGAGACTCTCATCGCCCTTCGGCCAAAAACCACTACTGTATTTCAAGTGGCTGCCTAAGACGGTGCGGAAATAAGCCGCCGGAATCTCATAGTGCTGCGCATTGGCCGCATCCGTTTCCACCGCCAGCGAAGTCGACTCCAATTCAGCGATCCAATCCGTATCCGACTTGGGGTCTGCAACAAGCGACTGCAGCCGCTCCCTCAAGAGCCTGCGGATACCAGCACGGATCATTCGATCGCTGGCGAAGCCGCGTTCAGCTAGTTTAATTCCTATACTCATTTTTAACTCGTAGTGACTGAACGCTGACCATCTGTTGAACTTACATTGTGTGTAAGGTTTTGCGCGCATTGACGCTTCGTTGAAGTGATTCAAACAAAAACCATCCTTACTCTTCTTTTCGTCTCTGCGACGCTCTTGCTCACTGCCTGCACCACCAGCCCCGAAATGCACACACAAACCATTCCAAACTCCGAATACCGTCAAGCCCTAGCTGCAACCGACCCGGCCCAGTTTGTTCTACCCGCCCCGGATTCCGAGGCTGAGCAGGCGATGCTCGGGCCGGTCAAAGCACTTTTTAGCGACTACAGCCGCGACAATCTCACCCAAAACGTGACCGAGGTCTATGCCGAAGACGTTTACTTCCGCGACGCTTTCAAAGAGTTCAAAAAGGCCACCGATATTAGAGACTACATGCTCGAAGGCCTCAAGCCACTCGAAAAGGCCGAGTTCGTCTTCAACCGTGTCGCCCGTAGCGGCGGTGACTACTACTTAGACTGGACGATGCGTCTCGACTTCAAAAAAACCCCTCCAGGCACCTGGGAGGAATCTATCGGCGTGAGCCACATGCGCTTCAATTCCGAAGGCAAGGTCATCTTCCATCAGGACTACTGGGATCCTACCGACATCGTCTACCGCCGCATCCCAATCGCCAAGCAGCTGATCGCCTTTGTCAAGGGTCAGATGTGAGGGCTTAGACGGATGCCCACTCTAACTGCTTCAACGCTTCTTTTTTTATGAATTGTTGGGCTTAATTTGGTCAGAATTCGTAATAACTGCTTCAGCTGCCCTATCGTATCCTAGTGGCGCGACGACTTGATGGCAACTGAAGTCGCCACTACGAGATCACAGCCTTAAGTTAGCACCATCCTGGATCCCGTTACATCGCCGCTGCGCGGGCTCCGTCAAACCAGCGCTGGTTCTTCATCCGACTCCCACCAAAAAAGGCCACCCTGGCGGGCGGCCTTTAAAATGGTGGTGGGAGCCGGATTGTGTGATCCTTCGGATCAGTCCTGCGGACTCGCCTTTGGCGCCACCATCTCCGCCCGCTGCGCGGGCTACGTCGAACCAGCGGCTGGTTCTTCATCCGGCACCCACCAAAAAAGGCCGCCCTTCCGGGCGGCCTTAAATGGTGGTGGGAGCCGGATTCGAACCAGCGAACTCAAAGAGAACAGATTTACAGTCTGCGTGCTTTAGCCACTTGCATATCCCACCGGAAAGTGACGAAGGCGTGGACTGTAGGACTCAATGACCCGATGCCAAGTAATTTTTTTGAAATTTCTTCTGTGCATACGCAGGTGACTTTTATAGTGCTGATATGTCGTGCAGTACTGGCTGCACGGCTTTTTGTTTTAGCTTCCGGTCGATGACTCGTGAATCCTTCAGTCTAAGTAATCTCCCCGATTGGATGCGGGGCCGTTTTGATGACGGCCAGCGTTTCCTCATGCTTTGTATCTGTGCCGGGGTGCTTTGCGGCCTCGTAGGCGTAAGTTTTCACCTCTCGATCACTTTGCTCTTTGACGGGCTTTTCGGACTCTACGAGGGCTGGGGCTTCTGGGCGATTCCGGCAATGATCTTCTCGCCGGCCCTCGCGGGATTAATCGTCGGCCTGATGATCTGCTATGTGTCGCCGACTGCCAGCGGTTCAGGCATTCCCCAGACGAAGGCGGCTTATCACCAGAATTTCGGCGTGATCAAGACTTCGGAGGCATTCTGGCGCTTCATCATCGGGACGATTTCGGTGGGCTTTGGCAACAGCCTCGGGCGGGAGGGACCCACGGTGCATATCTGCAGTGCGGTCTCCTCGAAGCTGGGGCGCCTCTTCGGATTAGGGAAGCTACGCATTCAGGCAATGGTTCCTGTGGGTATGGGCGCGGGCATCTCAGCGGCCTTCAATGCCCCAATTTCGGCGATCACCTTCGTCTTTGAGGAGCTTTTTGACAATAACTTCAGCAGCAAAGCACTCGGTGGCATTCTCATCGCCGTCGTCGTTGCCGCGGTCGTCGAGCGGAGCCTGCTGGGGGAACACAGCGCACTCCACGCCACGCGCGAGGTATTTGAGACCTCGTGGTGGATGTTAGTCTGTCTATTGATCGGTCCTGCAGCTGGTCTGCTAGGGCATTTGTTCACGACAATGCTGCTCGCACTGAGGGAACAATTTAAGCGCTGGGGGAAGTACCCTGCCTGGGCGCGCCCCGCCCTAGGAGGCTTGAGTGTCGGTTTGATCGGGGTCACGGTCTGGCAGTTCAGTGGCGGCCACCACGGGGTCTTCAGTATCGGCTATCATGATCTGAATCTAGCACTGAACGGAAATCTCGTCTGGCAGGCCTTACTGCTCCTCCTGATCGGAAAGCTCCTGGCCACCGCAATCTGCTATGCCTCGGGTGCCAGCGGTGGTATTTTTGCCCCGGTGCTATTTATGGGAAGCATGCTGGGAGGAATCTTCGGGGCGCTCATGGTGCAGTTCTTTGAGGTCGACCAATCCGTAGCGGCGGCCGCAGCTCTGCTCGGCACGGGGGCGTTTTTTGCTGCAGTCATCCGCTGTCCGCTCACTTCTGTTTTAATCATTTTCGAGATGACGCAGAATTATTCGCTCATCTTACCTCTGATGATCGGCAACTTCCTCGCCTACATTATCTCGGTGAAGCTGCGGAGCATCCCGATCTATGATGCTCTGCTCCTCCAAGACGGGATCAGCCTGAAAAAGTTACCGGCCTATCGGGGCGACCGCGACTGGCGCAACCTTCCGGTCAGCACGATTATGACACACGACTGCCGCAGTGTCTTGAGTGCGCTGGATGCCGAGGCTAATCTGGAGCGGATCAAAGCGGATGGCCACAAGCATCATGGATACCCCATTGTATCGAGCGATAATCATAATGAACTGCTGGGCGTGATCACGCACCACGAAATGGAAGAGCTTGCGGCGGCAAGCGACCCTCGCACAATGCGCGCGTGGGCCGAAGGCCAAAGTGTCATCGAGATTTATCCAGACAATTCCATCCGCGATGCCGCCAACACCCTAGTTATCAAAGACGTTATGCAGGCACCTATAGTCAGCCGGAAGGACACCCGAAGGATCCTAGGCATTGTCACCCTGCACGATATCGCGCGACAGCAAAATGCGATCGAAGATTCGCTGGATTGACCGTCAAATCGCCATCTGCATACTTCGCACCAAATCGCGGGCGAAGGCAGTCAGATCATCGGCGTAGCGCTCACAGAAGCTGACTAATACTCTCCGATCCGACTCCTTGGCATCAACCAGGAGGCGGTAGCCGAGTTCCTGTGGATCATAGGACTCATTGAGCATGGTCAGACTGAGCTCGGAGACATCGCAGCAGGTTTGTTCGGTGTAGTTCCCCATCCGCCCGAGACGGTGGCTCCACTCAATCAGCTCGGCAGTATCTTGATAAGCCACCATCTGACTCAAAGCGGCCGCCACGGATAAGAGCACACGTGTCTGTTTGTTATTCCGATACTTGGGCTCCTGTTTCCAAAACTTCCGGAAGCCTTCGATAAAGTAAGGCTGCTCAATGAAACATAAAAAATCAGCCTCGCGTGTGGCCAAAGGCACCGGCTCTGAAGCGGAGCGCAATCGGCTGAATGTATGCTCAGCCAACCAAGAGCGAATACGCCCGTAACCCTGGGGCAGAACCAGAGCATGCATTAAGTGATGCTTCGCGGCAGCTTCTTGCAAGGAATCAGGTAACAGGGCTAAAATTGACTTACGGAAAAACACGACTCGTCGGGGATGGTCGAGCCGCGCGTTGATCCGCGATAATATGGAGCGCTCCTCCTGCGCGCTCGGGCTCATTTCCTCGTAGAGTTCACAGATCCAACGTTCGGTCTCCGTCAAGTCGCCTTGGTCCTTAACGTATTGGTGGATCTTCGACCAGTGCTGACTCGCGTGCGCACCTCTGACCTCCCAAGTCAAACAATAGGCTAAACAAGCAATGAGAATTTCGTCAGATTCAGGCATGCGGTTTACAAGTCATTATTAAAAATGCCTACTGCCCGAAAAAGGAAGCCGCTATGTCGGCTAAATAGGCATCCACATAGATGTGAAAGCCAAGGAAATAAATGAGTCCTGCCACCGCAAGCATCGGACCAAAGGGCACTTGGGCACCAAATTGCACCACATCTTCCTGACACGGTTCTGCTGCTGACTCTACACCCATTTCTACACCCGTTTCTACACCCGTTTCTGCTTGGGATTCCGCGGGTATCCGAGCTTTGATGCCGAAAAGACGCCCGATCAAAAGGCAAGGTAACAGAACCACCGAACCGACCAGCGCTCCACCGAACATTGCGAAGACCGCCCCTTGCCAACCGCAAAAAGCGCCAATGAAACCAACAAACTTCACATCACCCTCCCCCATGGCCGGCTTACGAAAAACAACCTCGCCAAGCACCGCGATCCAGTAGACCAAACCCGCACCGATTAAAGCGCCCAGAATCGAAGTGACGCCCGACTGGATATTCGAAACCACCGCCGGGCCTTCGATCTGATGCAAGGCGGGAAAGGCAACAGACAGAACGACACCGAGCACCATCCCGCCGATGGAAAAGCGATCTGGAATAATCATATGATCCAAATCGATAAAGGTCGCGCAGATCAGAAATGCAATAAAGACCATGCCCAAGAGAGCCACCACTGGCGGATGAATCGTCCAGACCCAAAAAAAGAGCACGGCAGTCAGCAGCTCGATCACTGGATAGCGAATGCTGAAGGGTGCACCGCAGCAGCTGGCTTTACCCCGCAGTAAGAGCCAGGTGAGGATGGGTATATTGTGATAGAAAGGGATCGGACGGCCACAGGCGCAGGTTGAACCCGGAAAGATAATCGAACGCTCCGCAGGTATACGGTAGATGCACACGTTGAGAAAACTCCCCGTCAAGGCCCCAAATACCCCGGCCAGTAGCGAGAAAAACCAAGGGAAGTCCTCATTAATAAATTCAAATGTTTCGAGCATGAGTGGGAGCTAAATGAACGGTGAATATAGATCTAAAGAACAGTGTAGCTGACCAATTTGGAAGCTTAAAGCTTGCTTTTCACATGACTGACCTGATCAAAAAAATTCGTGCAAATGCCCAGCCTGTCTCTATTGTAAGTATAGCATGTCAGCAGAAGTGATGCGCAGACCGGGCGCTTTCCAGCCGGTCATCCAGTTTTCGATCCACGCTGATAATAAAGTCGGCCGGCTCAACGAAATCATCGGCTTACTCTCCGTGCACGAAGTGCACGTCGTCGCGCTCTCGATCCTCGACACGACCGATAGCTCTATCATCCGGCTCATCGTGGACTACCCGGAAGAGGCGCAAAAGTTGCTTATCGAGCACCAATTTTCTTACGTGCAGAGTGAGCTCATCGCCGTCGAATTGGCGAGTGAGGCGGAGATTAAGACCGTGACCTGCGCCCTCGTGCAGGCGGAGATTAACATCCACTATATTTACCCCTTCCTCGTGCGTCCGAACGGACGCTACGCAATGGCCATCAGTCTAGAAGATAACGAGCTGGCCGCAGATACGTTGCGCCGCAATCAGCTCAACATCATCGGGCAGGCTGATATTGCGCGCTAGACGCGTGCACCGGCACTATCAGACTTGTTGGCATCTACTGTCTGAATCGATTTCCGTGAACTGTCCTCAAAGTAGTCGGGTGATTCGATCGCCCCACTAGCCCGAGAGCCAACAGGCCGTCGGCTCGGAGGATAGAATCCATCCGACTACAGCATGAAGGCCACAATGCCCCCGTGTATCTAACCCGCCTACGTAAAATTTTGTCGAATGGCTCCGCGAGGCTTGCCGCATCGCAAAAAAGACACCTATAGTGACCAGGATGACACGCACCCGTTCACGCCCAAAGACTGAAGAAAAGTTCCAAAACGCTGTTTTGCAACTGTTGGTCAAGGAGGGTTGCGGCGCCCTGGGAATCAATGCCGTCGCCCAACAGGCCGGGGCGGACAAGGTCTTAATCTATCGCTATTTCGGTGATTTGAACGGCCTCTTGCAGCGGGTGGCCGAGAGCCGCCAGTGGCTGCCCACCGGCGAGGACTTACTCAGTGTATTGCGCTCCGGGGAGTCTGATGCACTACGCCTGCTTCGGAAAATCGAAAAGACGCTCCTCCTCCACATCCGCGCGGACGCCAGCACACACCAACTCGTCCGCTGGCGGCGAGCCAACATTTGCCCAATCTGCAGCCAATTCACAAAAGAGTGGCGCAAGCTTTGGGAAACACTGCCGAGGCTCCTAACGAATGGCCTCAGTAGCGAACAACGCCAACTCTGGTCTCGAGCCTGCGCCATGCTTGCCTTGATAATCGAAGCCAACCTCTGCGATGAGTCTATCGACCGGCATTGCCTCGAAGCCATCGCTACGGGACTTGAAGATATAGACGTTCCATCGCACCACGAAACCTCTGCCGATCTCGCGGCGTACGATCAGCTGCCGACGAATCTACTGTAGGTCTGTGGTTGCACAGCTATCTCTGCCTCTGCCCTAACGACAAGCTAACAGAGGCAGGGATGCCTAGCTACAGCGTATAGCGCGCCCTCTTGAGAAATTCGCTGAAACTTTTCTGCTGCTGGCTTCGATATTCTAATCAAGCAGCACGTTTCGCTGTGAACGTAATCCACAAGGTAAAATCATGAATATAAAAACATTACTCCTCCTCACACTTAGTTCGGCACTTCTCCCTCTGGCTAGCCAGGCCAAGCCCGAAGACGCACTAGGCAAGGGAAAAGGCGAACCGCCTGCCCCCGCGCAAGTCATCGAGCGCCTGGACACCGACGGTAACGGCAGTATCTCCAAAGACGAAGCCAAAGGCCCGATGGCCAAGAACTTTGACCGAATCGATGCGAATAGCGACGGCGAAATAACAATGACAGAAATCGCCATCGCTCGTGAAAACCGCAAAGAAAAAGCTGGTCAGCTAAAAAATGCCGACAGGGATGGTAACGGAGCCATCTCCGCCGATGAAGCCGCCGAAGCCGGACTCGATAGACTCGTCCAGCACTTCGACAAAATCGACGCCGATGGCGACGGTGAAATCAGCAAACAAGAAATGGGCCAAATGGCAAAGCAGCGCAAAAACAAAGAGCGCGTAGGTAAGCAAGGCGAAGAATAGACCCACGTCTAGTCTGGACAGTCAGTGTCCGTCGTTTCGGGGCTATTAAATCCACGGGGAGACACAAAGCGCAACAGTTGCCGGAACTCGTTCTGCACCTAAAGGAGCGGACCTACGTATGCGGCTTCCTTTAGGTGGCCGCCTGACCCCTCACTAAAAATTGCACCTCGTCGTTTCACGCGAAGCGCTTAAAAGCGACATCTCAATTCCAAAGCCCGACAGCCTAGAGCTGTTGGGCTTTTTCTTTGCATTTCTCAGATGGCCTTGTTTCATTCCGCGCACA
The DNA here is from genome assembly GCA_002480015.1 of Opitutia bacterium UBA7441. GTDB lineage: Bacteria > Verrucomicrobiota > Verrucomicrobiia > Opitutales > Coraliomargaritaceae > Thalassobacterium. The sequence goes on along the minus strand of DLQD01000009.1, from coordinate 2,528 downwards.
TGCCTGCTGACGCAGGAGTGCAGGTGGAAGTGTCGATCTGCATGGTTCGCACTTTTTAAAAGACCCGCTTTCTGCATCCCGCTTCTCTTTTCAATATGATCACCATAAATCAAGTCACTCACAACTTCGGCAAGAAGGTTCTCTTCAACGGAATCAACACCGTCATAAACGCACACGACCGTATCGCCCTCGTCGGCTCCAACGGTTCGGGCAAGACTACCCTGCTCCGCATGCTCATGGGCGAACTTGAACCGGACGGCGGTTCGATCGACAAAGCGGGCTACGTCAGTGTGGGTTATCTTCCCCAGGATGGTATTTCCGTATCCGGCAAAAGTCTCTTTGCCGAGGCGCAGAGCGCTTTCGGAGACATCCTCCAACTACAGAAAAACCTCGAGAAGGCCGAAGAGGAGATGCTCGAAATGGACACCTCCACCGACGAATATTACGACTTGATCGACCTGATGGGCGAATGGGAGCAACAGCTCGAAGACCACGAACCGGCCAAGATGAAATCCCGGATCGAGCGCATTCTACTCGGTATGGGCTTCAAAGAGAGTGATTTCGAGCGCGACACTGGCGAGTTCTCCGGCGGTTGGCAGATGCGTATCGCCTTGGCCAAGCTCTTACTACAGACCCCTTCCCTCATCATCCTCGACGAACCGACCAATCACTTGGACATCGTCTCACAGCATTGGGTCGAGCAATATCTCAAACATTATCAAGGCGCACTCATTGTGATCTCACACGACCGTGCCTTCCTCGATGAAGTGACCAACCGCACCCTCGAGCTCAAGCTCGGCAACCTAACCAGCTTCAAGGGCAACTACACTTACTACGTGAAAGAAAGCGAGAAGCGCCTCGAAACGCTCCGCAAAGCCTACGCCAACCAGCAGAAAGAAATCAAAGAGGTCAAAGACTGGATCAACCGTTTTCGTTCCAACGTGAAAAAAGCCAGCATGGTGCAAAGCCGGATCAAGTCACTGGAGAAGATGGAGCTCATCACCATTCCCCGCGATGAGAAGAAAATATTCTTCCGCTTTCCCAAGGCCCCGCCCGCCAGCGCCAAGGTCATCACTATTAAAAACCTACACAAAGCCTACGGCAACAATGTGATTTTTGACGGCCTGGATCTGCGTATCGACAAGGGAGACCGCATCGCCGTAGTCGGGGTGAACGGCGCGGGTAAGTCCACCCTCGCGCGCATCATGGCCGGCACGGAGCCCTACCAGAGCGGTGAAGTCGAGACCGGCATCAACACCGTGCTCGGCTACTTCGCCCAATCGCAGGCCGAAGAACTCGACCCGGAGAACACAGTGCTCGAAGAAGTTGAAAAAGCAGCCATCGGTAACGACGACGCCAACCCCCGCGGTGCCCTGGGCGCCCTCCTATTCTCCGGCGACGAAGCGCTCAAGAAAACCTCCGTCCTGTCCGGTGGTGAAAAAAACCGCGTCGCCCTAGCCAAAATGCTCATGCACCCTGCCAACTGCATGATTCTCGACGAACCGACCAATCACCTGGACATCAAGTCGAAAGAAGTTCTACAAGAGGCCATTAATCTCTATGAAGGCACCGTCATCCTAGTCAGCCATGACCGTGCCTTCCTCGACGGCGTTGTGAACAAAGTGCTCGAAGTCTCCCCCGGCAGCACTCGCATGCTGACCTGCAACGTAAGCGAATACATCGAGCGCCTCGAACAAGAGACCGCCGAGAAGTTGGATGCCTAACCAATAGCGCCGAACAGTTTCCGGAAAAGTAGACAGGGGATTCTATCCCCCGATCCCGCTAGAGTCGGCTCAGCAGCTTGCACTTCTGATCGGAGGGTAGAACCCGTCCGACTACTTTTCGATTGCAGAAACTGGCGCACTTTTCAGTCTACCAGCCATGCGTTCCCCATGGACAGGTACGATAGTCGAAATTTACTTCGACACCCATCCCCACTGGGTCATGGACTACGGTTGCTACGCGATGACTCTCCGCTGCAGAGGTTCTTTACCACTTGCGATACAAGAAAAACTCAAAGAAATCGGTTTGTCATTGAAAGGCATCGCACCCGCTTCGCCTGACGCGGTAGCGCTCCGACGGAAACACTTCGCCGTTCTCGATCATGCGTTCGATGCAGCAACCGGCAGCTGCCCTTTTGCCGAGCGCAAAGCCGCCCAAGCTATGAGTGATTTACTCGCCGACTACGATTTCGACGGACTATGCTTCGACCACTGGGTCGTGATGCCAAACCACCTGCACTTGATCACTGCGCCACTTGAGCTCACCTGCGCTCAAGCATTCAGAACACATTGGAGTCGCTTCAAAGCACTCAGCGCAAAGCATATCAATCAGCTTCAGCAGACCAAAGGCGGTTTCTGGCAAGCTTCATGGTATGATCGTTGGATCCGTAACGAGACCGAGCACAAAAGCTGGCAGCAATACCTTCAGCAAAACCCGATCAAAGCAGGTTTGCACGATTGGAACTACAAAAAGTAGTCGGGGGATTCTATCCCCCGATCACTCTAGAGTCAGCTCAGCCGCTTGCA
>DLQD01000129.1 GCA_002480015.1 Opitutia bacterium UBA7441 | reverse complement strand
ATGCAACATGATATTACAATAATAGGCGGCGGGATTGTTGGCTTGGCCACCGCGATGAAAATACTGGAGAAGAACCAAGGGATTAAGGTGGCGATCCTTGAAAAAGAAAGCACGCTTGCAGCGCATCAGACAGGTAATAATAGCGGTGTGATTCATGCGGGGGTTTACTATAAACCCGGGAGTTCAAAAGCGATCAATTGCCGAAAAGGTTACCGGATGCTGCTGGATTTTTGTGATCGAGAAGGCGTGCATTATGAGTTGTGCGGAAAACTCATAGTAGCGACAAGTGAGGAGGAATTGCCTCGGCTTAATAATCTCTATGAGCGTGCTAGAGCGAACGGAATAGAGAAAGTTCATCTCATCGGCAAAGACGAAATACCAAGCTATGAACCGAATGCTGTAGGTGAAGCAGCCCTGAGGGTGCCTGATACTGGGATTGTCGATTACTCCAATGTTACAAACAAATATGCTGAAGTCTTCAAAGCTAAGGGTGGCGAGATATTTCTTAATACGAGGGTTTTTAAGATAAGAAGCAATGGGACAAAGGAAGTGATCGAAACAACACAGGGGGCCTTTGATACAAAGTTGGTCGTCAATACTGCAGGTTTGTATTCTGATAAGGTGGCTACTTTAAACCATGAGGATATTGATACTCGCATCATTCCGTTCCGAGGTGAGTATATGAAGTTGAAGCAGAATAAGCGCAGGCTTGTTCATAACTTGATTTACCCTGTGCCCGACCCTAAGTTTCCCTTTTTGGGGGTCCATTTCACTCGAATGGTCGGTGGTGCGATTGAAGCCGGCCCGAATGCGGTTTGGGCTTTAAAGAAGGAAGGATATACGAAGTTGAGTTTTGACCTAGGTGAATGCTGGGATGCGTTGTCCTGGCCAGGTTTCCGTAAAGTCATGCGTGAACACTGGAAGATGGGGCTGGGTGAATATTGGAGATCCTATAACAAATCGGCGCTCACCCGTGCGTTACAGAGACTCGTGCCAGAGATACAAGAAGATGATCTTGAGCCCGGTGGGGCTGGTGTTCGCGCTCAGGCCTGTGATCGGACGGGAGGCTTGCTGGATGATTTCCTTATCGTTGAAGGCAGAAGTAGCTTCAATGTACTGAACGCACCATCGCCTGCTGCGACTGCATCCTTAGCTATCGGTGATACGCTTTCAGATAAAATACTGCATCGATTTTAGGGGAGCAGAGGACCAGTCTTTTTGGCATGGCTGCCAATAGATTAGTTTTTCCAGCCTCAGCAGATAAAATATTCTAAAATTATGCGCGCTGCTATCTCAGCTTACGCCTGTTCTGAAAATCGCGGAAGTGAACATGAATTAGGCTGGAAATGCTTAAAGGAAAACGCCTCTGAGGCGGAAGAGGTGCACTTCTTCACGAACCGTTCGTCGAATCCTGGAATCGAAGCGCAACTTGAGACCAGTGGTCTCAATAATGTGACTTTGCATTTGATCGATTTCACTCCTCGTATGGAAAAGCTATTAAAGTCGATGCCCTATGCTGGTTATCAGGTTGCCGCCTACTTCTGGGAGTTTAAGCTCTTCTTTTATATGTGGTCTCAGGGCTTCTGTAAGCAAGAGGCATTCGATCTTGGGGTGAAGAGTACCTACGGTTCTTATAGGTGGCCTTCTTTTCTTTGGTTCTTCTGCCGGAAGTTTCGAGTCGATCCACTTAGTGGAGGCGGCGGATTTCCATTGAGGTTTCGCAGCTTCTTTTCACTTAAAGCTCAGCGTAAGGAGCTGTTTCGAATGTTAATGCAGCGAGTTTCCTTGCTTGATCCCTTTGTTCTGTTGACCTTATGGAAGGCCGATGAGTTACGTGCCGGTAACGACGCCACGCGGGTGATACTTCCTGCTTTTGCTCGTAAGAAGTGTATTGTTAAAAGAGACTTTCTTACGGTTTCGGCGGAAGACTTTCTAGTCGAAGAAGCTAGAGCCATGGTGTCGATCGACCCTGAGTTACTAAAGATTTTTCACACAGCTAAGCTACTCGAGTGGAAAGGCGTTATGGTTATACTGCGGGCACTGGCACAGCTACCTGAGGACGTGCGTTACGAGTTTAACATCATGGGCAATGGACCCGCTCGCCCTATCTATGATGATTACATACAAGAGCACTCGTTGAATGTTAATTTTATCGATCCAAGGCAAGTTCCCCGCCCGGACTTGTCCTTCTACTATCTCTCTCATGATCTATTCGTCTTCCCGACGCTACACGGGGAGAGTGGATTTGCTCCGGTTGAGGCAAAGTTGCACGGAATGCGTCTGCTTACACTTGATTTCTCTGGTCTCGATCAAAATTTGACCGAGGGCGATATTTGTATCGAGACCATAGATAAGAATACGGATGCGGTCGTGGGCTCGGTCGCTCAGTCACTGGCGAATCTTTACTACGATTTGAAGCAGACTTCACTCTAGAGTATGAACACACCTGTTTTACTTATTCACTTTAACCGCCCCGAGAGCACTCTGCGCCAAGTTCAGAGCTTGCAAGTGGTTGCGCCGAAGCAGGTGTGGCTACTCTGTGATGGAGCCCGAACGAATCATAGAGGTGAAGCCGAAAAGGTCGCGAAGGTTCGGTCGATTCTTGATGACCTTCCGTGGGCGTGTGAGGTGAAACGATTGTACCGTCAAAAAAACCTAGGTTGCTTCCAAAACGTATCTGACGGCATTTCCTGGTTTTTGAGAGATTGCGAGGCGGGCATCATCCTTGAGGACGATGTGATTGCCGACCCCTCGTTCTTTCGTTTTTCTGAAGAGCTTTTGGCGCGGTTTGCAGGCAGTCCCGAGGTCTTTGCCATCTCGGGGCACAACCGACGGTCTGAGCCTCTGGCAATTCCAGCGGACTACGGATTCTCTAACTATTTCGAGTGTTGGGGATGGGCGACCTGGAAGCGCGCATGGGATGAGTTCGATCCGTCGCTGGATGGATGGCGGCATAAAGAAATCTGGCGAGACATCTGTCGTCGGGTGTTGTGTGGGCCACGCGCTTGTTTCTATTGGGATTGGATATTTCGACAAGTTGAGAATCAACGGCGCGATAGCTGGGCTTATCGTTTCCTACTCACGATCTGGCAGAAGGAAGGTAGTGTTGTCATCCCCAGAAGGAATTTGACCGAGAACATTGGTTTTAATGCGGACGGCACTCAGACGGCCCATTTTCAAGGCATGGAAACCGCAGCGTTCAGTCAGTGTTTCCCGCTCGTGCATCCAGAGCGAGTCGAGGTCGACCCGCTTATAGACCATTGGTTTGAAGACGGAGTGCACAGTAAATCACTTCCGGTTCGTATGTCTTGGCTACTGCGTAGAGTGCGCGCTGCTTTATTTGCAAACGTGCGGCATCAGCGAATTTCCAGCGCTCACCTTTGACCCTAGTCCGAGTGGGAGATATAGAATGATGAATCCGGTAAAATGGCTCAAAGACTTGCGTGACTTCTATCTAGTCAAGGTGAAGTGGCGCCATTACCAAATCGGAGCCGGTTTCCACGCAGGCCGGCAGGTTTTTCTCTATGGCAAGCACAGTATTCGGATTGGTAAGAACTTCTACATCGGGCGCTTTTCCGAAATCGGGTGTGATGTTGAAATCGGCGATAATGTCATACTAGCGAACTTTGTTTCTTTGGTCGGTAAATACGACCACCATTATCAACTTCCAGGTGTACCAATTCGTCTGGCGCCTCAAATACGTGATACCGCATATAATTGGAAAGGGCTGGATGAGAAAATCGTGATCGAGGAGGATGTCTGGATCGGTTATCGTGCGATTATTATGAGCGGCGTTCGAGTTGGTTATGGGAGCATCATCGCAGCAGGTTCCGTCGTGACTCGGGATGTTGACCCGCTTTCGATTTATGCTGGTGTGCCCGCGCGTAAAGTCGCGACTCGTTTTCTTTCACAAGCGGATGCTGTGAAGCACCGCCGGGCACTCGGTCGATAAATTGCTATGAGTGAGCCAGCACACCAAGCCAGTGCCAGAATTCTTCCATCTGAAGAACTTGAGCACAGATATGTTATCGGCCAGAGGTTGGATGTCACCTCGTATGCCGATGCGACAACTCGTATTTTGCGCTGGGCGGAGCAGGGCGAATCCCGCTATGTGTGCGCGGCAAACGTTCACGTTCTTATGGAAGGCTGGGACGATGCAGAATATCGTAAAATCACAAATCAAGGAGATCTAATTACGCCCGATGGTGTGCCCTTGGTTTGGAGTCTACGTGCGCTGGGTGTGTCGCACGCTACCCGGGTCTACGGGCCGGATATGACTTTACACATTTGTGCCGATGCGGCCCGTCGAGGTATCAAAATTGGCCTATTTGGGGGCACCAGAGATAGCTTGGCAGATTTTGTTAGTTTCCTTAAGCGTCGCTTTACCCGCATCGAAGTGGTCTGTGCGATTTCGCCCCCCTTTCGCCCATTGTCTGGGGAAGAGGATGCTGCTTATACTGAGGAGATCAGAGCGTCAGGCGCGCAGGTCTTATTCGTTGGAATCGGCTGCCCGAAACAGGAACGCTGGATGGCTGCTCACAAGGGGAAATTGATGCTCCCCATGTTGGGCGTGGGTGCAGCCTTCGACTTTCATAGCGGACGGGTCAAGCAGTCGCCGGTGTGGATGCAGAGAGCTGGCCTAGAATGGCTTTTCCGTCTGGTGATGGAGCCTAAACGTCTTTGGCGACGCTATGTCTGGCACAACCCTAGGTTTGTCTTCTATTTTTTCAGGCAGTATGTTTCCGAGCGATTACGATAACGTAGACTAACTTTCAGCTAATTTTAAGTCCCGTGCTATGGCAGGCACGGGACTTTGTATTATTGGATTCTTGAGACTTTTAGTCGGACGAACTGAGTCGGGTTGTCTCTAATCGGGGTTTTAACCTTTACGCGAACGGTTTCGGTCCCATCGCCATTATCTATGGGCGTACCTTCCTCTTGAAGTAAGCTGCTGCCAGTGAGCCACTCGCCGCTCAGTGATGGACTACATTCGACCTTATAATGTAGGCCGTTAACTGCGTAACCATCGGCGGCATTACCCGATCCACCTACTATGCGGCGGAAGCTGAGCTCTAGGAATTTCTCTTCATTACTCTGGACGACTCCACCCTTTGGACTATTTTTGGATGCGTCGGAGGAATCGAATGGATTGAGCTTTAGCGCAAGTTCCAGCAGATCCGTCAATCCGTCATTATCGCTATCAAAGGAATCTGTATCGATGCGTTCGATCAGGATAGCCGCGATGCTCCCGTTATCCAAAGATGCCGGATTGGAAATGTCGAGTTGACCGTCGGCCACTTTAACGTCTTGACTCACATCATAAGCATAATCGTGGCCGACGATTTTGTGTAGATCCAAATTTTTGATCCGCACTTCACCTTCCATTATGATGTCGAAAATACGGCGGTCGTCTGCAGTCCAATAGGATTCGACCAGTTTAAGTGTCACCCTGTAAAGGCCATTTTCCACCGGGAAGCCATATTCGGTGTATTTGAATCGGTAGGATTTGTAGAGCGGATCATCTTCGGTGCCCGCCACATCATCCGTCTTCGCGCCACTCACGCCACCGCTATAGTAACGGTCTGCCGAGTAAAGAATTCCATCTGCAGCGAGGTAGCTCGAGCCTCCACAGTTGATTGCGTATTTCAGTTCTTTGCTTAAAACGGGTTCGAAGTTGGCCTTGATCTGCACGTCATGGATCACGTTCATAATCGTCAGGGGGTTCTCCCCTCCGACATAGTCTCCCGTCCAGCCGGTAAAGCGATAGCCTTCGTCCGGCACCGCTTCGACTTGTGAAGTGGTTTCGCCCGTGGAGATGCTTTGAAGTAAATCACCCTGAATTGTACCGTTGGCTGTCGCAATGAATTCGACGGTGAAGGGATCGGGTTCGAGTAGTGACGGGTCGATTCCCTTTTCAATCCGGAAGGCCGAGAGTTTGGCTTTATCTTCGGTGGCCAGTAGTTCGATGTTGATGACGCCGTCCCTCAGATAAACCGGTAATTTGATGACATATGCAGTGTCTGAACCGACCTCTTTAAAAATATCTAGATCGGCGATGCTTCTCTGCTGTTCCACGTAGACGTCAAACACACGACTGCTTTCGCTTGTCCAGTAGGTTTCAGTAAACATCAACGTCACTGTATAGTCTCCGTCTGGCAGGGGGACGGCATAACTGAAGGCTCCGTAGCGTTCGGAATGGTAGAGCGGATCATCCGTGGTGCCGTTGATTACCGAATAGCGGACTGAAGTCTGTCCATCAGTAAAATACTTGTCCGCCTCGTAGAGCACGCCGTCGCTTGCCAGATAACTTTCTCCCGCGCAGTTGACGGCAGCAGCGAGTGAAAAATTGGGATCCACTGGATTGTTGACTTCGACAAAGCTGGCAAAGATAGAGAGATTCTCTGCGACCCTAGACACGGTCAGGGGGTTTTCGCTGCTCGTGAAGTCACCGCTCCAGCCAGCAAATTCAAAACCGCTCAACGGGATGGCCGTTACGCTACTTGCGTCGCTCCCTTCCGCCAGCACTTGCGAGAGGTCGCCCTCCAAATATCCGCCCGTGCTGAGGTCGAAGTTCACATGATAGAAGATGGGTGTACTGCCTGTGACGGCTTCGAAGGCGCCATAACTGTAGCCATTGGAGGGACGTGTCAGTCTGAGGAGGTCGTCGCTCAGTTCCGCGAGCGCGGCACCAGAGCCGACGGCGGGGGAGCTGGCTGCGAGCTGAAAGCCCGATCCAGTGAACCCGTCGGCCACGGCCTCGCCATCGAGGGGGCCGATGAAATCGCTCGAACTCGCTGATAAATCGGTGGCTGTGCCTCCGAATCCACGGATCAGGTTGTTTCTCAAGTCCGGGTCCACGGGGTTATTGGCATTGCCGATGCTGCTTTGGTTGACGAGTATGCCATCCCACAGAGTGTTATTATAGACTTTAAAGCCCCCGGTCGTGTTGGCTGCGTTTCGGGTTGCTGTGATCGATGCTTCATCGGTATCCCAGATCAGGTTGTTGACAATTGTGACTCCGTTGGAACTGGCGGATATACCCGCACCGTTCCAACCGCCACTACGCTTCCGAACGTCGTGGATAATATTCCGCGCGATCAAGATATTCGGGTCGGTTTGCCCGTTGGGGTATGGAGAGTCATTCACTAGAACGGTGATCGCTCCTTGCGAGTTGACGCGGACTCTTTCGATCAGGTTGTCGACTACGGCGATGTTGTAAACTTGCACTTTGATATCGATACCTTCGCCCCAGTTGTTGTCATTGCCGATGTTGTAGAGGTGGTTGCCTTGAACGAGTATGTCATGTGAGCGATCGGTCATATTTCCGCCGTCGCCTATGTAGATACCCTCGGCATAAGGCTTTCCATAGCCGCTCATCCCTGAGTCGTATAGAGTATTTCCAATAATTTGGATATGAGAACTGTTGCCGTTTACTTTGAGTAGAACCTGGCCAGCTCCGTCAATCTCACAGCCGATGATTCGAATATGACGACAGCCCAAGGTGGAATCGGTGGAGTAAGCCGGCCCCATTGTGAATCCCCATACACTGCCTCCGGTGAAGCGCATGTTGTGAAACTCTAGATATTCGCAATCGGACAGGCGAGAGTTGCGGCCGCTGGCCGATCCTGAAATAATCGCGCTGCGTGGATTCTCGGCGGTGAAGACAATTGGTTTATCCTCCGTCCCTTTTAGTCCGACTAGATTGAGTCCGTTATAACTACCATCGGCGATCACAATACGATCTCCCGGTTGGGCGTTTTGGATGGCGTCATTTAGCTGTGTATTGGTCGCTACTTTGATGATGCGTTCGGCTGTCGGTAGTGCTATTCCCTCAATAGAATAATGTGTCAGGGCCGAGCTGAATGAGGTCAAAAAAAATAGGCTGAGTATGATGGTAACGGGGGCAGGAGGTCTAACGGTTTTCATGCATAGGTTTTGGGGAAGTAGACCACCTAGATCATTGCTTTCCTTCTGAGTAAAGTGGCTAGTGCTGTCTTGCCGACTATTCACAGTGCCTTTACGCCGTCCTTACTCTGAATTTACATCATACCACATATAAGGGTAATCACTCAGATGCAGATGGTAGATTTCCTTTATCCGCGGAAGGCCGAATGCAACTGAGGTATGTCCAACATTAAAAGGTTTTAGAACCCTTACTAATAACTCGTCACTCCTTCGAGGCCTCTGGTTGATTGAACTCGACCCAGTTCGGGAAAGTGTAAAAATGATGTTATAAGTTTATGATTTACTGCCGAGCGGCGAATACAGGTGTTTAAAACAAAATATAGATTAGGTAATAGTTAAGTCGTGTTGTAAAATAGTTGCAAAGATCCTGTTCGCTACCGTTGTCCTTTACCGGTTTTTCAGTTTATAAATTCAATAATAACATTTATCGGGGGACGTTATGAAGGCACCCGTGATTGCTCGAATAGATGCCGTTCCGACCACTTGGTGTTTCACCACCAAGCTACGGATTGGACTAGGCTATTTTAACCGGTTTCTGACTAACTCAGTAACCATACTTATGGCTGATATCCTTGCGCTGGTGCTTGCTTTTGATCTGGCAGCTTTACTTCGCTATTTGGTGATGGGAAAAGCGATGGACGTCGGCTGGGTGCTATGGGCGATCGGCTTTTGGGTCTCCGGGGCGTTTGCCTGGAAAATCCTGCCGGGTTGGGGGCTCTCGTCGGTGGAGTCTCTTCGCCGCCAATTCGGGTTAACGCTCCTTGTTTTCGGTGCCGCTGCAGCAACTTTGTTTATCACGAAGAGCGGCATTGAGCACAGTCGATTCACTTTCTTGGCCGCATATATTTTGGCGATTCCTTTGATTCCCAGCTTACGTTTGATCGCCAAAAGTGTGCTCATCCGGAGCAAGATTTGGGGGCAACCCGTAGCGGTCTATGGTGGAGGAAAAGCCGGGACTACGATCATACGGCGTCTTCTGGATGAACCCGGAGAGGGTTATTATCCGGTTTGTGTTTTTGATGATGATCCCCGGCTCCAGGGGACACATATTCATGGTATTCCCGTTAAAGGAGACACAAGTCAGATAGCTTACGGCGTCCCGGTGGCGGTTGTCGCCATGACACAACTACCCGGTGATCGTCTGGATGATATGATGGAAAGCACCTTCGCTAGCTATCTTCGAGTGATGATTATCCCCACGATCATCCACACCCCATCTATCTGGGCGACGAGTAAGGACTTAAGCGGTACGCCTAGCCTCGAGCTGAAGAACAACCTACTTGACCCAGGGAAACGTCTTTTGAAGGGCAGTGTTGAAATGTTGCTTTCCGTTTTCACGTTTCCGCTGTGGGGATCCCTCTGCGCTGCGATTGCTGGACTCATTTGGCTCGAGGACCATAAATCTCCGATTTTCAGGCAGCGGAGAGTTGGTGAGCGAGGCGGCTCCTTCGATACGCTCAAATTCCGCACGATGGTGCCTGACGCAGAAAAGGTCTTGGAGCAGTCGCTGCAGCAGGATCCTACGCTCGCTGCCGAGTGGCAGGCGCATTGCAAACTACGCGAAGACCCTCGCATCACGCGGGTGGGGAAATTTTTGAGAAAAACTTCACTCGATGAAATTCCACAGTTGTTTAATGTGCTGAAGGGGGAGATGTCACTGGTCGGCCCGAGGCCCTTGCCCCGCTATCATTATGACCAGCTCCCTGGTAGTGTACGAATGCTTCGGGAACGTGTTAAGCCTGGAATCACGGGACTTTGGCAAGTTTCCGGGCGGAGTGATGCCGGCAATGAAGGCATGATTCGGCACGACCCTTATTATGTTCGTAATTGGTCGATCTGGCTGGATATTGTCATTCTCGTCCGCACCGTGCGCGCGGTTCTATTTGGGAGCGGTGCCCGCTAGAGCGATTGGATTATTTACTCGATAGTTGTAAGCTTTGTTACATGTCTTCGATTTGCATCAATGGCATCTACGTATACGTATCAATCTGAAGTTTATTTCGACGAGTTAGACGGTCTCGGGCTTTTGCATCACACACGCTATTTGCTGCATCTTGAGCGTGCCCAACAGAAGTTCTTTGAAAAGCTGCTTGGCGTGCCGGACTTTGATGTGGATCGAGACGAGGATATTTATGTGGTCGTGCACAGCTTGGATGCGCGTTTCCGCGAAGTGCTTAGCAAGCCCGGAAAAATTGCCATTGATTATACGATCCAGCGCATTCGTAACTCTGGAGTCACAATGGCGTTTCAGATTCGCAGTCCAGAGAGCGGGCGAGTCTACTGCGATGGAACTCGGACCGTCTGTAAATTGTCTGGTGAAACACACCGACCCGCAGCGTGGACGGATGCCTTTAGGCAGGCGATGGAAGCCTACTGACTTGCATCTTTTTGAGGGGGCACTCAAGTTCCCACTGATGTTAGGATTCATTGGTCAAATTATTCGATGGCTGCTTACTTGGCTCTATTTTGTGCTGATCATTTGCTTCGCGGGGGCACTGTTCGGTCTATTCTCGCATCTGCTGTTTGGACTGTGCTTCATAGATAGCCCCGACTATGGCTATCTGGCGGCTTTTGGTTTCTCGAACGGTCTTCGCTACGGTGGCGTCTGGGCGGGGGGCTTTGCCATTGTTCTCTGTGTGATGCGGGCGCGTAAGGAATACTTGCAGCGGCATTTGGAATCTTAAGAGTGATCAGATCATGAAAAGTACGGACCGCGTTCTCGTTTATTTGGTAGGTTTCATCCTAGGTATGTTGCTTGTCTCGATGATCCTCTCGCGGCGAGCCGCCAAGGAAGAGACGGCTGTCGATCCATGGGTGGCGCACAACGCCGGGGTGGTTACTGCCGGCACCGCTGACCCGCTACCTTCAGGAATGCCGGCTTCGATCCAGAGGGGGAAAATCATGGCTTTTGGGTTCCTGCCCAGTGCCGAGGCAGCCGCTGAGCGGGTCTGGTTGCTCAACTTTGAGAAAAGCTACCCCTACGTACGGGCGGTCGAGGATTTGGCCAGCGGCGAGTTTAGTTACATGGCGGCCGATCAAATCGCGATCGAACTCGCAGAGGGGGTCGATGTGACGGAGCTCAAGCCGATGCTCGACGAGCTGGGCTTACGCTTGCGGATGTTCAACCGCAAAGAGCACCTCGCTGTCGTCGGGGTGTTGAGCACACAGATTGATGCAGTGCCTGCGACGATCGCGGCCGTGCAGCCGTGGAGCGACCTCTTTGTCGCAGCGCGTGCGGATGTGCTGCAATTTCAGGGTCAGCGGTAGATCCAGAAGCGCTTGGCTTGCGCTTGGAAGGACCCTGCTTGCTGCGCCCATTGGTTGACGAAGGCATCGACACGCGCTTGAGCGCCGCGTTGGCTGATCTCTTCCCACCACGCGGTACTGCCGACGTGCTTGTTGAAAAGCGCTGGGTTCTTCGATTGCGCGAAGGGGTTGCCCGGCGACCAAGCCGCGGCCAGCTGCATCATGTGAAAACTAAGCTCGGTTGGCCGAACACGTGCCCAGTCAACCACGCTGACGTAGACGCCCACCACAGGTGCACCAGTGGCGCTTTTCGTCTCGACGATGCGGTAGCTGAGGCCCGGTATGCGCCTGGCTTCGAGCGCAGCCTGCAGTTCAGAAGGGGACTTGCCCTTGTAACGCAAAAGGCGAAAAGGATAGGGCGTCCCGATTCCATGGGTGAAGCCTCCTTCCTGGGCACCGAGGCCGGTCATTGCGTAGCCGAGGACGGCGGAGAGATCGGGAATGTAAGGTGAGGTCGGCACCCAGCGCAGTCCAGTCTGTGTCCAGAGCATGTCACGTCGCCAGCCTTGCATCGGGACGATGGTGAGCTTGCCCTGTTGACGGATGGTATCGGACGTCTCCATCCAGCCGGGTGTATGTTTTGCGATGCGGGCAAGCTCTGCAATGGTGAGCCCATGGACGTAGGGAACAAAGAAGGCACCGACATAGCTGCGCCATTGTCGATCGAGCGGAGGACCATCTACTTTCAGCCCTCCGAGTGGATTCGGTCGGTCGAGGACGATCACTTCGACGCCATTTTCAAAGCAGGCCTCCATGGCGTAGCGCATACAACTGACATAGGTGTAGGAACGCACGCCAACATCCTGCAGATCGATGACGAGGGCATCCAGGCCCGTTAGCATCTTAGCGGTGGGTTTGCGGTATTGGCCATAGAGTGAGTAAACAGGCAGGCCAGTGCGCGGATCGATCTTGTCGTCGACCGGGACATTGGCTTTCTCGTCACCGTAGATGCCGTGCTCGGGACCGAAGAGCGCGACGAGTCGAACATTTGGTGCCCCGCGCAGCACGTCGATGCTACTCTTGCCCCGACGATTCAGTCCTGCCGGATGAGTGAGCAAGCCGACGCGTTTCCCGGCAACGGCGCGGAAGCCGCTTTGCTCCAGTACATCAATGCCTAGATAAATGGGGGCAGCTAGAGTGTGGTCAGCCCAAAGGAGCAAAGGCAGCACCAGTATGCAGAGTTTTTTAATCATTTTTCGTTTTTGGGGGAGAGGCGGCGGAATGTGGCTTCATTTTTCGCTCATGAATTTTATGACGAAGGCGCGCATAACTGGCTGCACTACGCCTGGCGACTATACGATAGGCGACGCTCACGATCGATCCAAAGAAAGTGCCCATGATAATAGCACCGAGGCTAGTGACGCCGAAGACAGTGGAGAGGTGCTGAAACTTTTCTCCCCAGGCACCGTGGATGAAATTATCTAGCATGATACGCACTTCCTCGCGATTGAGCGGATCGACGTGCAGACCAAGCACACTAAGAAAGTTTCGCCCGATCTGGTATGCGGCGAACCAAATAGGGAGAACCGTCAGTGGATTCGAGACCACCTGTAGGCCTACGAGGATCGGGAGGTTGGCGCGCAGTAGCAGTGCCAGTAGAGCGGCCAAGGGGATCTGAATGCCGAAGAGCGGCATTAGGGTGAGGATACTGCCAGCGTAGATGGCAGGCACCGCGTTTTCGACGCGAAAGCTCCAGATGTAGATACGCTTGCGTGCGGCCTCCGCAAAAACCTTCAGGATGGGATAGCGATGGATGTTGGCGCGTCTTGGCAGCGGCCGAAGCCAACGCTTGACCCTGCGAATGCGGCGCCACTTCGTTTCGTTCAGTTCTGACTCTTCACTCGTCATGAGTGGTACGTGTGCGGAGGACTTCGGTGACTTTCTTCATTAAAAACTCCGCTGCGGATTCAAGTGCCTCAGGCAGGGGTAGTCCTTTTGGAGTGATGCTGTAGACCGCGGTCCCTGGAAAACGTCCACGCACGATTTCTGCCGTGGCCTCTTCTGCCAGGCCGGCAAGTAGGATCGCTGCGGTATCGCTGCAGTAGGCGGCGGCGAGGAGTGCATAGGGACCCTTACCCGCCAGTGAACTGCCGTCGAATTTACCCTCGCCGGTTAGTACGAGATCGGCTTCTTGGATCTTTCTACTCAGGTCGAGCCAAGCAGTCACCAATTCGAAGCCGGGCAGGTATTTCGCGCCAAGGGCGACCTTGAGCCCGAAGCTGATCCCGCCTGCTGCGCCGCTGCCGGGGACCTTCATCATTAATTCGTCTTGGTTAAAGAAGGCACATAATTTTTTCGCCACGCGAGTAGAGGCATCGTCGAAGGCCTCGATTTCGTGGGGCATGAGTCCCTTTTGCGGCCCATAAACAGCGGCAGCACCTTTCTGGCCGAGGAGCGGGTTATCCACGTCGCAGGCGATATAGACAGGGGGCACATCCAGTTCGATTGTGCCGGAAATTGACTCGATCTGGCCCCACTGTGCCGGGGTAACTTGCCCGCTCGGGCAAAACTCCAGTCCAAGCGCTTCCAATGCGCCAAGTCCGAGGTCGCTGGTCGCACTGCCACCGATGCCGAGCAGGATGGCGCTGGCCTCTTGGGCCACAGCAATACGAATCAGCTCCCCCACACCGCGCGTGGTGCAATGCCCTGGATGGCGCTGCGCAGATGGCACTTGCTCCAAGCCTGCAACGGAAGCCATTTCGATAATCGCCAGTTTGCCGTTTTTTGCATCGAGAAATCTGCGGGCGCTTTCGGGTAGACGACCCAGTTCGACCCAGCCGAGCGGCGCTTCGACCTCTTCGCCGAGTGGGCCGCAGACAGTGTGGTACTCCATATAGCCACTGGCTGCCTCAGTCAGAATTGGGCAGAAGCCTTCGCCGCCATCGGTCAGCGGGGCACGAGTGAGAGTGAGCGGCTCGCCCAGGGCTTCCAGTGCACCGCTTAGCGCGGCATCGCACGCGCGATCGGCAGGCATGGCGTCTTTGAACTTATCGAAGGCGGCTAGAATATGCATGATTTTAAAGACGAGGACGGATGGAGAAGGGCGGATGGAATCGAGAAAGCAGATACTTCGCCATTTTCCATCCGCGATTCGCCATTGGATCGCTACGTGATCATCGCTGTTCTTGTCCGGATTCGATATCGATGATTTTGAAGTTCTCTACGTGATAGATCGGATCCGCCCGGAAGGAGAGGCGGGCACCATAGGAGCGTTCGATTTCTAAGAGCAGGTCTTCGTCTTCGTTGCGCAGGCGTTCGAGATTAGTGGGGTGGAGTAGGATGCGGAGGTTGATTTCCTTATCCTGTCCGTCTCTCGCGCGGATGTGGCGGATCACGCTGATGAGCCGGCGCTGCACCTCGACACTCATCGTGCGGGAACTCTTGACCGAACCGCGGCCGCGGCAATACGGGCAATCCGTATAGATGCCGCTGGAGTGGCTCTCCGAGTGGCGCTGGCGCGTCATTTGCATGATGCCAAGTGTGGAGATGGGCAGGATGTGGTTTTTCGCCTTGTCGTTGGCCATCTCCCGGCGCATGCGGGCAAATACTGCGTTACGGTCTTTCTTCGCCTTCATGTCGATGAAGTCGAG
>DLQD01000010.1 GCA_002480015.1 Opitutia bacterium UBA7441 | reverse complement strand
GTGTAACATCAAGTTCATCGGCCCTGGCAAGGAAGCGATCGTCAATTTTGGCGATAAGGCCAAAGCCCGTGAAATGGCGGTCAAAGCGAAGGTCCCCGTCATTCCTGGCAGCGATGGCACCGTCGACAACGAAAAGGAGGCGCTCGAAGTCGCCAAAAAAATCGGCTATCCGGTCATTATCAAAGCCGTGGCCGGTGGCGGCGGCAAAGGGATGCGCACGGCGCACAACGCGGTGGCCTTCGCCAAAGAATACAACAACGCGCGCAACGAGGCCGAAAAAGCCTTCGGAAACGGGGCCGTTTATCTCGAACGCTTCCTTGAAGCGCCCCGCCACATTGAAATTCAGCTTCTGGGCGACCAATTCGGCAACGTCATCCACCTCGGCGAGCGCGATTGCTCGGTGCAACGTCGCCATCAGAAGGTGATTGAGGAAGCGCCCTCACCTTTTATCAACGAAGACACCCGCAAGAAAATGGGGCGGGATGCCGTCAAGCTGGCCAAGTCAGTCAACTACGAAGGTGCGGGCACGGTCGAATTCCTAGTCGATAAAAACGGTGATTATTTCTTTATCGAAATGAACACCCGTATCCAAGTAGAACACGGTGTGACCGAAGAGGTCACCGGGGTGGATCTAGTCAAAGAACAACTTCTCATCGCTAGCGGCAAAAAGCTCAGCTACCAACAGAAGGACATTAAAATCACCAAGCACTGTATCGAGTGCCGCGTCTGCGCCGAGGATCCTGCGCGCAATTTCGCCCCTTGCCCCGGCGAGATTAGCCTCTACTACTCTCCGGGTGGTCATGGCGTCCGCATCGACTCACACTGCTACAGCGGCTACACCATCCCGCCTTACTACGACAGTATGATCGCGAAAGTGATGACCTTTGGCAGCACCCGCGAATTGGCGCTTGACCGTATGGATCGTGCGCTCGGCGAATATCTTATCCGGGGTATCAAGACAAATATCGCCTTTTCCCGAGCGATCATCCGCGATCCGCACTTCCGCGAGGGTAAGGCGACGACTAAATTTATCGAAGAATTCCTCCAGCGTGTGCCGAAGGATATTTACACTTAAGCGATCCTCTACAATATAGACACTATTATGAACAAGGACAAGGAACCCAACAACGAATCAACGATCCCCACCGTCTCGGAAGAATCCAACACCCTCGGGGAAATCCGCATCAACCACAGCGTAGTGGCCAGTATCGTTCGCCTCGCCGCACTCGAAGTCAGCGGCGTTGCTGCAGTCGGCGGTGGCTTCGTCGATGGCATCGCCGAAATCTTTTCCAAAAAAGGTGATGAGCGCGGTGTCCGCGTGGAAGAAGACGAAGTCGGCGATTACCGCATCGAGATCCGCGTCATCCTGCGCTTCGGCGTCGAGCTAGCCACTGTCGCTACAGAAATCCAACAACGCATTGCCGAGCAGGTCGAAAAAATGACCAGTAAAAGCGTCGCCCGCGTCAACGTCATCATTGATGGCGTCCGCACTGACGACGAGAAGATAAAAGACGCAGACGATTGGGGCGACGAACCCCATACGGATTAAAGATAGTGCCTTTCATTCATCCGGGCAACTTATGAACCTACAAGAATTCTACGAATCTCTAGAGGAACTCCCCCAGCCTGAATTTCTCTACATGTGCGTCGCTACTGTTGCGCTCATGTTGATACTCATTCTCCTGCTCAAGCGGCAGCCTAAGAATGTGGTCGCCTACTCGACAGAGAATGGACGTGTCACGGTTAGCCGCAACGCAATCGTGGAATTGGTGCGGACATCCTGTGAGCAGCTGCAAGATGTCTCCAAGCCTCAAGTCAAGATCCACGTCAAAGGGCAGACCACTCACTTTGAAGTACGTATCAAGCTGCTCAGCGGTGGGCGTCTGCGCCAGATCGAACAGACTTTACAGTCACACCTGCGCCGCGCCTTGACTGAAAACCTCGGGATCGAATCCCTCGGCCGGATCAATATCGTGGCGACCGGCTTCAAGAGCGGACGTATCGACTCCAGCCTCGCCTCAAAGTCAAAGCCTCCCGCTATCGAAACAGCCGAGGCCTACGAGGAAGAACTCAATGATCCCCAAGTCTTCGATGACGCCGAGGACAGCAGCAAATCCAACAGGGATTAAATCGGCCTGCTTCCGAGGCGTATTAGCCCTCAGCATAGTATGTGTCCTCACGGCCTGCCAGCCAAAGGCGCCGGAGGCTACAGCGCTCGAAGAGTTCGCCGCTGAGTTTCGCGTCGCGAACCAAGCGCCCGACACTGAGCCCATGCTCGCGCTCTATGGACTGGAGGGCTCTACCGAGCGCACGATCAACCTCTTAAGAAACGCCCTGCTCTACGAGCTTGGTTTACCGATTGAAAGTATCGACTTCGAGCCTCTGTCCGGAGCCCCGGAAGAAAGCATCCACTTCGTCCACCAAGGCGTGTCCTATGGCCCGACCTTAAAGCCCGGCTATCGTATGCGCGTCCGCTATGCGACCGAAGACGGCTTTGAGAGTCTCTACACCATTGGACAAAACAGCGCAGGCTCCTGGCGCATCTTAAGCTCCAAGCCGATCGACTGATAAGTCGACCTCGCTTAGGGAGTCAGTAAGACCGATAATTTCGTCGGCCAATCCGGTTGACACAAGCGGGATTGGTTATCGCGGC
>DLQD01000079.1 GCA_002480015.1 Opitutia bacterium UBA7441 | reverse complement strand
CATCTCCGCCTTCGGCCTCGCCCAGCGCCTCGGCACCGTCAGCCGGACCGAAGCGCAAGAGATCATCGACATCTATTTCAAACAATTTCCCGGCATACCCGGCTACATGGAAGCGCAAAAAGAAAGCGCCAAAGCGAAGGGCTACGTCGAAACCGTCTGCGGCCGCCGCCGCTACCTGCGCGACATCAACTCCGGCAACGGCACCATCCGCGCCGCCGCTGAGCGCAACGCCATCAACATGCCCATCCAAGGCACCGCCGCCGACATGATCAAGATCGCCATGGTGCGTATCCAAAAATCTATGACAGAGGCGAAGCTGAAGAGCCGCATGCTCCTCCAAGTCCATGACGAACTCGTCTTCGACATGGAGCCAAGCGAAGAAGCCCAACTCCGCGCACTCGTGACCGAAGGCATGGTCGGCGCCTTAGAGCTTGCCTGCCCCATCGAGATCGAAATCGGCCTCGGCGACAACTGGCTGGAAGCGCACTAGGCACTCAACCTGCTGGTCGGCTGCATGGCACATGCCCGGCGCAAGTTCCATGGTAAGCACCCCAAACTTGTCCCCCTATCTCTGTGCGCTGTGATTCTGTAAGATGAGCGGATGGAAAAGATCATCACCGAAGCGACAAAAATATATCTGGCACTCGAGCCTGTGGACATGCGCAAGGGCTTCAATGGTCTGTATGCGCAGGTCTCTGAGCAATTGAAGCTCAAACCATTGAGCGGGGCGTTGTTCGTGTTTACGAACAAGACTCGCACGAGGGTGAAGATACTGCACTGGGACGATAGCGGGCTGTGGGTTATGGCAAAGCGTTTAGAGGAAGGTCGGTTCAGCTGGCCAAAGTCTGCTGGGTCGGCAAACAAGCTGGTGCTTGGTTCGACTGCACTACGGATGTTGCTCGATGGCATCGAACTGAAGCATGGAGCAAAAAAAGCGTGGTATGAGGTCTAAGTGATTTGACTTTTTCGTATCCGTTATTTGGGTACGTATCATCAGCGAACTGGCACAGGTAAAAGCACATAATGAGCAGAGCTACGCGCACTTGCCGATCAAGCATAGCCACACGATCATCCTGTTAAGCAAATACGTCGATCACCTTCCCTTGTATCGCCAACGCAAGATGCTCCAGCGTCAGCAGGTGCGCCTCTGCGAGCAGAGTATGGGACGGTGGGTCGGTCGTAGCGCCGAAGTGCTCGAACCAATCTACAACCGGATGCACCAAAACTTGATCGATGGCGATTATCTGCAAATCGACGAGACACCGATCAAGGTCATCGACCCAGATTATCCGAACAACAAAACCCGCTCGGGTTGGCTTTGGCCGATCAGTCGCCCTGCAGGCGATGTCGTGTTCACTTGGAGCATGACGCGCGGCAGCTCGCATCTCGACGAGTTGCTGGCTGGCTTCAGCGGCTACCTGCAAAGCGATGCCTACGGAGTTTACGACAAGTATGCTCGCGAGCGCGAAGGTATCGTCCTGTCTGCCTGTATGGCGCATATCCGCCGCCAGTTTGATAAGGCTAAAGAACAGAGCAAAGACGCACAGCATGTGCTCGAACGAATCGCTCTGCTTTACCGGATAGAGAAAGAACTGCGCGAGGACGGAGCCGATCACGCGCAAATCGAACGCACCCGGCAAGCCGAGAGCTTGCCTATGGGAAAGATTTTTGACCACAGATTGCACGGATGGGCACAGATGCCTCGGCTGCGTGGTTTTATTTATCTGTGTATTCTGTGTCATCTGTGGTTTTAAAAAGTTGCTTTTAAATCTGTGGTTACAGGGAGACGCGTTTGATGCCTAGTTTGGCGTGTTTGAAATTAAGGAGAAGGGCGGTTTGTAGGCCGGTGATATTGAGGTAGCCCAGCATCTGGGCGATGTGGTTTTCGTTGAAGGCAGAGACGACTTTGGGGTCAACGACGATGGTTTCATTGACAATGAGATCCGGGATGAGGGTGCCAATGTGATGCTCATCATAATACACATCGAATTCCTTCTGGTTCTCGCAGGTCAGACCTTGTTTCCCGAGTAGGATGATGAGTGCGCGCTCATAGAGCTTCTCATCCAGCCCAGGCTTGAGCTTATTCAGGACTGTGTAGGCCGCTCCAATAATAGCTTCCGTTATGTCGGTATCTTTAGGCATGTTTGTTAAGAAAAATTTTGACCACAGATTGCACAGGTGGGCACAGATGCCTCGGCTGCGGGATAATCTTTATCTGTGCACTCTGTGTCATCTGTGGTTTAATCTCTCTGGATGTACCAGTTCTAGTTGGCTGAGGTTACTTTCGATAGCGTCTTCGAGGGCTTTGGACTCTTTAAACAGATCCTTCAGCTGCTCCTGATGCCCCGCCAACTTCGCCTGAAACGCCTCCGGCGAAATATTCACATACTCGATCTTCACCTCAAAATACTGCCCCGCGCTGAGTGAGTAATTTTTCGCGGTAATGTCGTCGTAAGAAACGGCCACAGAGAAGTCGTCGACGGTCTCCTTGGCGTTGAAGGTTTGGATGATGCGGTCTTCCTCCTCGGTGGAGAGGAGGGTCTTTTGGTTTTTGCCTTCCTTGACCTTGGTGCCGAGATTGGAGGCATCGACGAGGATGACATCGCCGTCATTGCTGTCGTCGAGGAAGAGGATGGAGACGTTGGTGCCGGTGGTGGCGAAGATGTTACTCGGCATGGAGACGACGCCTGCGAGCATTTTGTTTTCCACGAGGTGTTGGCGGATCTTTTTATCGATGCCGCTCTGGGCGGTGATGAAGCCGGTGGGCACGACCACGGCGGCGCGGCCGCCTTTTTTGAGCGAGTGGATGATATGCTGGATGAAGAGCAGGTAGATGGCCATCTTGTCCTTGCTCTTGTTGGGTACCTTTGGGATACCGGCGAAGAAGCGGGACTGGTTGGTCTTGCTGTCGAGCGCGTCGCGGAAGTCGGAGAAGTCCAGCTTGAAGGGCGGATTGGAGACGATGTAATCGAACTGGCGCAGGCCGCCGCCGCTCTCGGGCCGGTGGGCGGGGTGGAGGATGGTGTTGCCCTGGATGACGTTGGGGATGGAGTGGACTAGGCCGTTGAGGATGAGGTTGAGCCGCAGCAGGTGGGAGGATTTTTGGGAGATGTCCTCAGTATAGAGGCTGCACTTCTGCTGGCCGATACGGTGGGCGAGGTTCATGAGGAGTGTGCCGGAACCGGCGGAGGGGTCGTAGCAGGTCACATCCTGCCGCTCGCCGGTGACGAGGTAGGCGGCCATGATCTTGGCCACGGCGTTGGGGGTGTAATACTCGGCATATTTGCCGCCGCCGTCCTTGTTGTAGTCCTTGATCAGGTATTCGGAGAGGGTGGCGAAGAAATCGAACTTCTCCGCGAAGATCGGCTCGAAGCTACAATCGACAAGTTTGTTGATGAGGGCGCGGGCGAACTCGTTGCCGTCGTTGCCGAGGCCGTAGTTGGCGCAGACCGACTTGAGGTCGTCAATCAGCCGTTTGGCCTGGGTGTCGAAGAGTTGGGAGGTGGTCATTTTTGAGGGATGAAACTTGAGACCTTAGTGGGAAATCGGGACCCGTGCTTCGCTCTTCGAGCTACGCAGGGCAGGAGGTGGAAGGTTTGAAGGTCGGAAAGTAGAAAGTAGGCTAGGATAAGGCCGCGTTGGTTCGCTGCTCAATCGTTTCCAGGGATTTTAGAATTTTCTCAAAGGGTGGTGGGTTGTCAGTCATGAAGAAGTCTTTCATCGCCTTGTAGTCATCAGCGAGTTCCTCTTGACGGGAGCCTTTCGGGGATAGCCTTAGATTGCCTTGGTATGCTTGGTGATAATTGACTCCTTTCGAGGCGTGGAAGGTCGCCTTATGAACAGCTACTCTCTTTAGAAGGTCGAGATCTCTAAGGGCTTCTTCACCGATCTCGGAGTTCATGAGTTGGTGTAAGTCGTAGGCATGTCTTGCATATCGCCTGGTCCATGGCTGGCCGGCCGGTTTGAAGGACTCTGCATGGTAAATCGTGGCCTTCTCCCAGAAGGTGCGTTTGGCGGATAGCACTTTTACCTTTGCGTCAGGCTGTTCAAAAATATCAGGGAATTGTTCTGCGACGTAAGGCCGCACAATGCGCTGTTCTGCTGGATCGTGCTCAGCTCTGACACCGATCTCAATTTGCACTTCCGGCGAGGTGTAGTGCGGCTGTTTTCCATCCTGAATGAGCCTATGATATTTGAAGAGAATGATATTTAAATCATCGCTGCGCCGATGCGGCTGCAGACGCCAGTTCCCTTCTGGCAAAGATTCTTCAAGCCGGGCTCTCAATTCAGGAATAAAGCTCTCGTCGACAAATTGTGCGGCAGCTTTGAATAGCCGACTCACCTCAATCTTGTCTTCGCTCGGGCTCAACTCTGATAAGTGCGACTCTAAATCAATGCCGAAGGTCGAGGCGTGGATGGAGAGGTCGATATCCTCCGAGAAACGCTGAATCAGGCCGTAGGTTTTACTCAGAGAGGTGCCGCCTTTGAAAATCAGTTGATCCTTTACGCAGTCCAGGCTGAATAGTTCACGCAGGAGGTAGCAGACCCAGAAGTCTTTCTCGACGGGCGTGGGGTGCAGCTGCATCTGTGCCGCTCTTTCCCGGAAGGCATCCCCGATCAGAATCTGGAAGGGCAAGAAACTTATCCATCCTTGTTCCAATCCTTGGTGATCTCGCGGATGTGTGAGTGCATCCATGCGGGTGCCTCGCGCAGGTCGTGGAGAACTTTGCCCTTTTGCTCCATGTTAAGGGTCTGCTGGAGCGTCTTGATGTGCCCTTCGTTAAGATGCTTTTCGCCGATCTCGCGTAGTGCCTCGAAGACGAGGCCGCTGATTTTGTCGGCCAGTTGCATGCGCTTGGGGCTGGCCTTGCGCAGTTCGATGGTCTGATTGCCAATAGTGGCTTTTTTGCTGACCCCATCGGTGAGAAAAACGACCTTCATGGGGACTTGTTCGCTAAGGTGTAGTAGATTCGCGGCATGGGCCCCGGTCTCTTGCAAGCGGATGCCCTCACGCCCAGCCATGGCGGCGGCGACTTTATTTAGGTCTGGGCTCAATTCGCCCAAAAGAGGGCTTGTCCGTGGGTATTCGTATAGACCACGGGCAATGCGCCGAAGCTTGCCGCTTTGGGCGAGGCGAGAGAGCGCTTTATCCACAGCATCGCGGCTGCCAAGGTCTAGGAAAAATTTCTGCGTTGCGACGTGACCCCTGCCTCTACCATAAAATCGGCTTAATATTTTATCTTCAATGGTTTGAGTGCTCATTAGTGGTTCTTCGCTATTTTTAGTGGGTAAGGCCACTCAGTGCTCTGATTTTTAACCACTCGCTGCGCTGGAGGCACCGAGACACGGAGAAGGCTTTCTTGTCATAAGAAATTTAAGGCGCTCATTATTTATGGATGGATCACTTATTGAAGAAGAACTGACGAAGAAGATCATTGGCGCTGCAATTGAGGTGCAAACTTACATGCGGCTGACTGAGTGCCGAGTGGGACTGCTGATGTATTTGAAT
>DLQD01000008.1 GCA_002480015.1 Opitutia bacterium UBA7441 | reverse complement strand
TGTGCCGCCGAGATGTTTTGATTCGGTGAAAAAATAAAAAAACAACCCGGGTAGATGCGAAAGGTTTGTGCTTCGCAGCGTAGGTAGCCTTCACCAGATAGCGCCATCCAGAAGTTGAAGTGCCCATCTCCCGACGTTCGCCATTCCCAGTGCTCCACCTCCGTACATAGGTAGGGGAACCAAGGCCGGTCGATGACTTCGATCGAATCAAAATTTTGCTCTGGATTGGGTGGAGGCATCGGTTGCGTAAATTAATCTGGTAGTGTGTAGCGAACTTGCGCAAGCAAGCTCGGAGGAGACTTGTTCGGATATAGATCGCGTCGACGCGACTGGCCTCGCATCGCTACAATGTTCGTCGCGCTTGCGCTTATAGAAATATTAGTAATAATGAAATAATGCAAATTTATGAGAGAGCAATCCATTTATACTGGATGCGCTCTATGCTAGAGTAATGATATGTCTATTTCATCGGAATCTTACCTGAAGTCTCTCTTTGGCCTTGATAACAAGGTGGCTGTCGTCATCGGTGGCACGGGCGAACTCTGCGGCGCGATGGCGGAAGGCCTCGCTGCGGCAGGCGCGGAAACCGTCCTCGTCGGCCGTAGCGAAGAGAAAGCGGCCGCACGCTTAGCCAAGATTGAGGCGACTGGCGGCAAGGCCTATTTTGAAAAAGTTGACGTTAATTCAAAGGCTTCTATCGAGTCACTCCTCGCTCAGGTCCTGGAAAAGTCCGGGAAGGTCGACATTCTGATTAACGGTGCGGGCGTCAACTCGCCGACACCTATCCTAGAAATCGAGGAGGAGGAATTTCAGCGTATTCTGGACACTAACTTGAAGGCGGTTCTCTTTGCATCTCAGGTTTTCGGTCAATACATGCTGGAACGAGGCGAGGGCGGTAGTATGATCAACATCGGTTCTATGAGTGGCATGGTCCCGCTCTCACGTGTCTTTACCTATTCCGCGACCAAGGCCGCCGTCCACAACCTCTCGAAGAACATGGCTCGCGAATGGGCGGCACAAAAGATCCGGGTCAACACCATCGTCCCCGGCTTTTTCCCTGCTGAGCAGAACAAAAAGGTGCTCACTCCCGAGCGTGTAGCTTCCATTATGGGGCATACCCCGGCTAAGCGGTTCGGTGAGGCGCATGAATTGATCGGCGCTACTCTATTGCTCGCCAGTGACGCAGGTAGCTTCATGAATGGCGCCGAGATCGTCGTCGACGGTGGCTATGCTTCGATGACGATCTAGCTGATACCTCGAAACACCTATCCAACATGACGACTATGTCCTACCTTCACGAAAACTTCTTGCTCCCCAACAAAACAGCACAGCGCCTTTTTCACGAGGTCGCTGCCTCACAGCCGATTATCGACTATCACTGCCACCTGCCACCGGAGGCTGTGGCGGGCAATGCGCGCTTTACCAACTTGGCGGAAATATGGCTGGGCGGCGATCACTACAAGTGGCGGGCTATGCGGGCAGCGGGCGAGCCCGAATCTTTAATTACGGGGAAGGAAAGCAGCCCCAAGGAGAAGTTTGACGCATGGGCACGCACGATGCCGCAGACTGTGCGTAATCCTTTATACCATTGGACGCACCTCGAATTGAAGCGCTACTTTGATTGCGACCTGGTGCTTAACCCGAATACGGCCGATGCGATTTGGGAAGAGGCTAACGCTACAATTGCAGCGGATAGCTTCAATGTTCATAGTATCTGTCAGAATTTCGACATCCGAGCGATTGGCACAACGGATGATCCTGTTGATACACTGGAGCACCACATCGCTCATAATTCCGGTAAGTTGAAGACCAAAATGTTCCCGACTTTCAGGCCTGACAAGGCGATGATTACAACGAATATTGAGGCCTGGAACTTGTGGACGGATCGACTCGCTGCAATCAGTGAAGTGACCCTCGGGAGCGCGGCGGACTTCGTCAGAGCTCTAAAGTCTCGCCACGATTTCTTTCATCAAAATGGGTGTCGCCTGACCGACCACGGCCTCGAGTATTGCCCATATATCGCATGTAGCGATGCTCAAGCGGAAGCGATCTACACTAAGTTGCGAGCATCCCAGTCGCCGAGTTCTATTGAAGCGGAGCAGTGGATGACTTATATCATGCAGCAGATCGGCCGATGGAATGCAGCCAAGGGCTGGACGATGCAACTGCACTTTGGAGCCATCCGTAATGCCAATACTAAGATGTATACGAAACTCGGTCCAGATACGGGATACGACGGGGTCTTTGACGAGCCGATCATTCGAAAATTAGCGGCCTTCTTGGATAGCCTCGCAATCACCGATGAATTGCCGAAGTGCATTTTTTACCACGTCAATACACAGCACCTCTTTCCCTTGGCGACACTAATGGGTTGCTATCAAGACGGCTCTGTGCCTGGTAAAATGCAGCTCGGTTCAGGATGGTGGCATGTCGATACGCTGGACGGCATGCGCCAACAGATGGAGGCTCTCTCCAGCGTCGGACTCTTCAGTCGCTTTGTCGGTATGCTGACCGACTCTCGTAGTTTTCTCAGCTTCCCTCGCCACGAATACTTTCGCCGTATCGTCTGCTCAATCATAGGCACGGATGTGGAAGCCGGCCTGATCCCCGACGATAAGGGCCTCCTCGATGAACTGATCAAAGGTATCTGCTACAACAACGCCAAGAATTACTTCAACTTTCCGGGTATCTAATTCTTCCCTGATCCCGCATCCCATATCCCACACCGTAAAATGAAAATCCTACTGACCACCACTTCCTACCAAGACTGTCCTGGCGATCACCACGCACTGCTCGAAAGCACGGGCGCTGAGATCATCCGCGAGCGTGGTCCACTTTCCGAACAACGCATGCTGGAACTCGCTGGCGACTTTGACGCCTTTCTTTGTGGTGATGACGAGATCACCCAAGCGGTCATCGACAAGTCCTTACCCAAGCTCAAGGTCATCGCGAAATACGGCATCGGGGTGGATAAGATCGACGTGGCTTACGCGACTTTAAAAAATATTCCCGTCAGCTTTTGCCCTGGCGTCAACCATACCACAGTCGCTGAGCACGTCTTCATGCTCTTACTCGCACTGACCAAGAATTTGATTGAACAGGCCAACACGACAGCCTCCGGCGGCTGGAAACGGATGACTGGTCACGAAATCATGGGGAAGACGATCGGAATTATCGGCCTTGGTCGTATCGGCCGCGAAGTGGTCATCCGGGCCAACGCCTTCGGCATGAAATGCATCGCTTACGATCTCTACTGGCCGGATGAGTTTGCCTGCATGCACCACGTCGAGCGCGCAGATGGAGTGACGCAACTTCTGCGGGCTTCGGACGTTGTTTCCCTTCACACTAACTTAACTGAGGAGACTCGTGACATGATATGTGAAGCCAGTATCAAAAATATGAAAGAGGGTGCCATTCTCATTAACTGCGGCCGTGGGGAACTGACTCACACCGCGGACATTGCCGCTGCCTTGGAAAGCGGTCGATTAGGGGCTTACGGGGCGGATGTTCTCGATCAAGAGCCGCCCCCCGCCGATCATCCGCTGCTCGGTGCGAAGAATTGCATAATCACGCCGCACGTCGGTTCACGCACTTTCGAGTCCGTCCAACGTCAGGCTGGTATGGCCACGCACAACCTCGTCAATCTGCTCAAAGGCGAAAAAGCGCTGGCTCAGGTGAATGATGTTCCTCCGCCTGAGGCACTACTCTAGTTGTCGAGCCGGCGCTTTCAGAACCCTCATCCCGCATCTCAAATCACGTATCCTGTTTTTATGCCCGAAACATTCTATATCGTCCCTTTCGAAAAACATACCGAGCTCGTCAGCCATGCGTATCAATATCGTGGATACACGAAAGCGGAAGCCGCTCAAGCGGCCCGTTTTGCGAACCTCGCATCCGAGCACGGAATTCGCACGCACAACGCGATCAAGGCCCTGCATTTAGATCATCTCTTCGGGAGTGCTGCGGGCGGTTGCCAGCCAGGCGCGGAAATTGAAGTCATCGAATCAAGGTTCGCAGCCAGCCAAGTATGGAATGCTAACAAAAAGCTCGGTCAAGCGACTGCTTACGATGCGATGGATGCGGCCATTGAAATGGCTGACAAATACGGCCTCGGCCAAGTCTCCGTGGATAATGCATTCCACTATTTATGGGGCGGTGGGTATGTGATGGAAGCGGCCAAGCGGGGTTATATCGCTTATACCAACTGCACGGCCGCACTAGCTGAGGTGGTCCCATTCATGGGCAAATTTCCGACCTTGGGAACCAATCCCCATAGTTGGGGCTTCCCGACGACCGATGCCGTCGGCTTCCCCGTGGTCATCGACTGGGCGACTTCTGTCATTGCGATGGGACGTGTGCAGCAATTTCTCCGTGAAGGCACTCCACTGCCAGCCAATGCTGCCGTGGACAAAGATGGCCAGCCGACGACCGACGTCAAAGCAGTCAATGCTCTGGTTCCCTTTGGTGCACATAAAGGCTATGGCCTGAGCCTTATCAACGAGTTGGTGGGCGCATTCATCGGGGGTAGTCTACCGACGCTTCGTAGTCGCAAGATTCCAGAGGGGGAGAAGCGCACACCTACCTTCTATTTCCAAGTCATTCATCCCGACGCGATCAGTGGCGGTGCTTTCGCGAAAGGCCGCAGCCAAAGTGAAAACGTTAAAGCAGTCATTGAAGATGTGCTCGGACACGGCAATGAAAACTGCATTCTGCCCGGACAGATCGAAGCCCAATGGGCGGATCGCGTGCACGGGGCTGGCGGTCTTCTCTTCTCTGAGGCCGAGATCAAAGCTTTTAACGATATAGCGGGAGAGTGCGGGCTAGCACCTTGGGATACGGCAGAGTTTAAGGCGGAGTAGTGAATGCACTCGAGGCTCTACTTTCAAGAGCATCCTAAGCTAGTCCCACAATTCAAACAACAGGCACAAGTGCCCGTAACTCTCACCTTACCACTGCCGCACTCCGGACAGGTTAGATTACCCTCACTCTGCGTGAGAAACTCAAGTTGTGCCTTATCCACCTTTGGCACCTCATGCCCGATCGTCGCGCTGTTGGGGTATTGATCCTCAAAAGCATCGTCGTTTTGAGCGGCAGGAGACATCTTATCTTTATATCCGAGGATAAACTCCAGCCCAAGCTCGCGGGCGACGTAGTCGATGACGGACTTTGCGAATGGGATGTGGGGGTTCTTGGTCATGCCTTCCGGTTCGAAGCGGACGTGGCTGAATTTTTTAACCAAGGCTTCGAGGGGGACGCTGTATTGGAGGCAGAGAGAGACGTGGCAGCCAACGGTGTCTATCAGGCCGTTCATGGTGGAGCCGTCTCGGTAGATGCGAGACCCCACTCAGTCACGGTGCCAGCTACGCGGTCGATGACTTCTTTGAAGGATGGCTCGCGACGGCCGTTATGTGGACCGGTGCCGTGGTCCATGTCGCCGTAAAAATACTTTGTATAGTATTAGGAATAATTATCATTCGCGCACTGCAAAAGCAGTTGCTCGCAGTGGTTTTGAGTCGAGATACTATGCGCAGAAAGTGGGACTGATACAGAGCCAGTTACATGCTCTCTGACGATGAAGCATCCACAAAAAGTTGCTTCGCACCTACAATCAAAACCACACCGAAACGAGTAACATTGAATCCACGGGAAACAAACCGCAACAGTTGCCGGAACTTATCTCGCACCAAAAGGAACCGCGGACATACGTATACGGCTTTTCTACTAAGCGGGATGGACGCCTGACCCCGCGTTTAAATTTGCACCCCGACGATAGCCTATAATACATTCCAGAATGAGCTGCTGTGAGTAATTCACGGTAGTTATCTGGTATATGTCTCAGATAAAGAAAATCTTCTCCGAGCTGACGCTTTAATGAATCATAGATTGAATCCACTCCAAAAATACGACCTAAACCTTCTGTCGGCTCATCCATTTATTGTTGGTATCGACGAGGCGGGGCGGGGATGTCTCGCGGGATCTGTGGTGGCGGGCGCATGTGTCTTGCATCGTAAACTTTTTGAGTCGTCTGATGCGCTGGAGCAAAGCGCTCGCATTAACGACTCGAAACAACTCTCTGCCGAAACGCGCGATGCGCAGTATGCCGTGCTTATGGATTTGCAAGCGGAGGGTTTGATTGACTTCGCAGTGGCCTCAGGTTCGGTCGAAGAGATCGCAGAATTCAACATTTTGGGTGCCACTCGCCTTGCCATGCGCCGCGCGGTCGAGGCACTGGCTGTGCGGGCGGATGGGTGGACCTTGCCAACAATTCAGGCGACCGATACCTTGTTTGCTTACTCTGCGGACGACACCCTTTCGTCTCACTCAGGACAGTGCGCTTCTCGTCCTCCAGAAGAGCGTGTCCGAATTCTGGTCGACGGGCGTCCGCTCAAACCCTTCCCCTACGCCCACGAGGGCGTGGTCAAAGGCGACGCCAAGTCGCTAGCGATTGCCATGGCGAGTATCGCGGCCAAGGTCTCGCGCGACCGTGAAATGAAGCAAGTGGCGGCGACGTACCCCGAATACGGTTTCGAACAGCACAAAGGCTATGGCACCGCCCTTCACCGCGCTGTGTTGAAAGCGCACGGCGCCACTCCGATCCACCGTGCGTTGTTTTTGCGCAAGGTGCTTTGAAGGACGCACGACCGTAGCGGGCGGCTTCAGAAAGCACTCTCATTTTTATACAACGCGGATTCACCGCAGAACCCTTGCTGAAGCAGCGGGCTACATTTACACTTGTGCCGCGCAAAGTAGGTGGCATCTCTGTTCTGTGTTTATTTACCATGCGCTTTCATTATAATGCTTTGGCCACACTCGCCCTCTCCTTGTCTTTGATTGGCTGTGCGCCAAAGAGCGAGTCCCTCGGGGAGCACGCGATCTGGGTGACCATTCCACCTCAGAAAGCGATGGTCGAAGCGGTCGCCGGGGAGTGGGCGAGCGTCCATGTCATGGTACGGCCCGGACAGAGTCCAGAGACCTACGCGCCGAGTGTGCCGCAAATGGTGGACTTGGCTAAAGCAGAGATCTACTTCGGCGTCGGTATGCCGCTGGAGCGAAGGATCCTTGCCAAGATGGAGCGCTCGATGCCGCAGCTGCACTTTGTTCAGACGAGTGATTTAATCGAGGCTGGCCATGACCATGCACATCACGCTGGTTGCCTGCATGGCGATCTGGATCCACATGTTTGGATGGACCCGGTCTGGATGCTGGAATTCGTGGAGCAGGTGCGTGTGGCATTGATCGAGTTAGAGCCGGCGTCTGCAGATATTTTCAATGCGAAGGCTGAGGCCCTCAATCGACAGCTGCGCGAACTAG
The DNA here is from genome assembly GCA_002480015.1 of Opitutia bacterium UBA7441. Classification (GTDB taxonomy): domain Bacteria; phylum Verrucomicrobiota; class Verrucomicrobiia; order Opitutales; family Coraliomargaritaceae; genus Thalassobacterium. Next base: position 9,232 of record DLQD01000008.1, on the reverse strand, counting down.
ATGCCGCCTTGCGCCTGCGCTTTGCGCCTTTTGCGGGGCGCAGCTTTTATATCAACCACCCCTCACTCGGTCATTTTGCCGAGCGCTATGGTCTCGTTCAACGCTCGATCGAGCATGCTGGCAGTGCGCCCTCGGCGCGGCAGATTGCCGGATTGGTTGAGGCGGCGAAGGCGGATGGCGTCGGGGCGATTTTCAGTCAACCGGAGTTCGGTCGCAGCAGTGCTGAAGTGCTGGCCCGGGCGCTGGGTGTTGAGGTCGTGGAACTGGACGTACTCAGCGTTGATTATTTTCGCAACATGCTAGACATCGCGCAGGCTTTGGAAGATAGCTTTAATTGATGATTGATTCGGCACATAGCGACTGTAGCTGCCAGGCACATTCAGGCGAACCAGTGGTTTGCTTCGAAGGCGTGTCTTTCAGCTATGGGCGGAACCTCGTCATCGAGGACGCCGATTTCGACATTTATAAGGGTGAATCAATCTGTGTGGTCGGTCCTAATGGAGGGGGTAAGTCGACTTTGCTCAAACTGATGCTCGGCTTGCTCACTCCGAACCAGGGGCAGATACGCCTCTTCGGCCAAACGGCCAAGCGTGGACGTGCCCGTGTCGGCTACGTGCCGCAGCAGATTGAATTCGACCCGCTGTTCCCGGTAACTGCTCTCGATGTCGCGCTCATGGGACGCCTGCAACGCAGGAGCCTTGGCTTCGTCAATCGTGCGGATCGTGCCGCTGCGTTTGGAGCACTCGAGAAAATGGGCTTGTCCGATCAAGCCAAGCAGCCCTTTGCTAGCCTTTCCGGAGGGCAGCGCCAAGCCGTTTTGATCGCCCGGGCGCTCGTCGCTAAAGCAGAGCTACTGCTCCTCGACGAGCCGACCGCGCACGTCGACGTGGCTGCAGAGGAACGCTTAATGGCAAGCCTCAAGGCGCTCGGTGCGGAGCTGACAATTATCACCGTCTCACACGATTTAGCCTTTGTCTCTCGTTCGGTCCCAAAGGTCGTCTGCGTCAATGGCTGCGTTCATGTGCACCCGACTATCGAGCTGACCGAGGCGCGTATCCGCGAGCTCTACGGCCATGAAGTGCGTATGGTACAGCATGACCATGAGCATCTCGATAGTCATGGAGGACATCATCATGACTGACTTCTTCCAGGCGCTTTCGGACCCGGACTTGGGCTTTTTGCGCAACGCGCTCCTGCTCGGTCTTATCGGTAGTATCCCGCTCGGCGCAGTGGGTACGTTTGTCGTCGCGCGGCGGATCAGCTACTTGGCCGCGGCGATTGCCCACTCGGTCCTCGGTGGGATCGGTGCCGTGCTCTATGCGCGTGAAGTGCTGGGCTGGACTTGGTTGCACCCCCTGCTGGGCGCGTTGCTGGCGGCGCTACTTTCGGCGGGTGTGATCGCCTGGGTCTCGCTCCGCAGCAAGCAGCGCGAGGATGCCGTCATCGGCGCGATCTGGGTGACGGGTATGGCGATCGGTCTGCTCTTCATCGCACGCACGCCGGGCTACGTCGATCCGATGGCCTATTTGTTCGGCGACATTCTTTTGGTCACCCGTTCGGATATCTGGATCGCAGGTGGAGTGGGGGCATTTATCGTCGCGATGTTGTTGCTCTGGCACCGCCAGATCATTGCGGTCTGTTTCGATTCAGAGTTCGCCTCGATCCGTGGCGTTCATGCCGATGGTATTTATATTCTGCTCCTGATCCTGACGGCGCTCACGGTGGTCACATTGGTTTCTCTCGTTGGCATCGTCCTTGTCATTGCCTTGCTCACCTTGCCTCCAGCGATCGCTTCGCTCCGTGCGCGCAGTCTCGGGCAGATGTTACTCGCCTCTGTCGTGCTGACTGCCGGCTTTGCCTTTTTCGGTTTGGGGCTCAGCTTTTCGCTCGATTTCCCTACTGGGCCGTCGATTATTCTCCTGGCTGCGATCGTATATCTGCTAGCCAACGCGGGTCATCGTCTTCTCGGGCGTTAGTGACTGTTGGATTTCATTGCAGCCCCTGCATCTGTTGCTTCAGTCGGTGCCTCGAAACTTCCTTATTTTTAGCTAGCCGACTCGCGGCATCTGGGACAGTCTTGACGTTGTGAATCTACCAAATGTACTGACGCTTTCTCGTATCCCGATTTTATTCGGGATCGTGGCCTTTCTCTACGCGCCATTCACAGGGGCGAGCACAATTGCTTTTGTCCTCTTCGTCGTCGGAGCCCTTACGGATTGGGCGGATGGCTACTATGCGCGCAAGCAGGGTTTGGTCTCGAACTTTGGCAAGCTGATGGACGCGCTGACTGATAAGGTTTTTATGGTCGGGCTCTTCATTACGCTGCTGGCCGCTCACAAACTGCCTGCTTGGACGCTGCCGCTGCTCCTTCTGATTTTAAGCCGTGAGTTTCTGATCACTGGATTACGTTTGGTCGCGGCTAGTTCCGGCGTCGTCCTTGGGGCGGAGAAGTCGGGCAAGCACAAGACCGTCTCGCAGATCGTGGCTGCGATTTTGCTCTTGCTGGCTATTGCGGTGCGTAACGATTTCCCTGAGTTGTTGCCTGTGGTTGCGGGGGATGTGTTGCATCTAGGCGGCGTGGTCTTCTTCTGCATCGCTACGCTACTGACCGTCTCCTCCGGGACCCAATACATGGTCAAATACTGGTCGATCTTTACGGGTCAAAACGAGGATGCGCAGTGAAATCGATTGATCGATACGTTTTTTGGACGAACGCCTTACCCACTCGGTTCGTCGTCAATTGCGCAACAATGGGTCCTATTGGGCGGATTAGAAAAGCGCCGGGCACTTGGGGCACCGTAGTCGGCATGGCTGTCTATGCGGTATTTTTCCACAACGCGTCGCCCATCGGCTTCATCTTCTTCGCCGCGCTCAGCGCCTACCTCTCGGTGGCGATTTGCGACGCCGCCGAGAAACGCCTGCAGATGCGCGACCCCGGAATGATCGTGCTGGACGAAGTCGTCGCAGTGCCCTTGGTCTTTATTGGCATGGGTGGCAACGCTGGCTTGATCGTCCAACACGGTGGATGGCCTGTCTTACTGGCGGGCTTCGCGCTCTTCCGCCTCTTCGATATTTTGAAGCCTTTTGGGATTTCGAACTTGCAGAACCTGCCCGGCGGGCTCGGATGCGCGGCGGATGATTGGGCTGCGGGCCTAGCGGCCTGTGTGTGCCTGCACTTGATTCTGCATTTTTTGTTCTGAGGATTTGAGCTTGTCATCGCTTAGCGCCTGCGGCATCCCCTTGGAGCTTCATTTAACACCCTATGGAAGAAACACTTATCATCCTCAAACCTGACTGCATGGAAAAACGTGTCGCAGGTCAAGTTATCACACGCTTCGAGCAAGCCGGTTTCGAAATCGTCGCGGCAAAAATCATGCAACTCGATGGTCCGATTCTGCGCGAGCACTATGCTCACGTCGCCGACAAGCCTTTCTTCCCCGAGATCGAGGCTTTCATGAGCAGCCGTCCGGTCATGCCCATGATCCTGCGAGGTGAGGGTGTCATTGCTAAAGTGCGTGACCTGCTGGGTCCCACAAATTCCCTCGAGGCCCCTAAGGGCACCATCCGCGGTGACCTCGGCACTGACATGATGCGCAATGTTGTCCATGCGTCTGACGGCCCTGAAACGGCTGCCGCAGAGAAGAAACGCTTTTTTTCCGAACTTTAAGGGGTGAAGGTCAAGACAGGGATTGGTCTGGACAGTCATCGGTTCGTTGAGGGCGAGTCGAATCGACCCCTTGTGTTGGGCGGCTTGGTTTTTCGTGACGCCCCCGCGCTGAGCGGTAACAGTGATGCGGATGTCATCCTGCATGCTGTGACCGATGCGATTAGTGGAGTGACCGGACGCACCGTCATCGGTGCGGTGGCCGATGCCATGTGCCAAGACGGTATCACTGACAGCAAAGCCTACCTTAAGGTCGCGCTCAAAGATCTTGGTAGCTGGCAGATCAGCCACCTTTCTTTAGCGCTCGAATGCCTACGTCCAAAGATTGACCCGAAGGTACCCGCGCTCCGTCAGTCACTGGCCGACTTGCTCGGGATTGCGGTTGACGATGTCTGCATCACTGCGACCACGGGCGAGGGACTCAACGACTGTGGTCGCGGGCTCGGCATCCATGCTATGGCTGTATTGACGGTCGTGCAGGAGTAAGTGGGCAAGGCCTTTTTCGTAGTCGTTGGCCTCAGGCCTATAGCTACAATCACATCCTTTATGGATCATCCCCTCTCCACGTGTTGTTCAGCTATGCGCTTGCTATCTGCTTATTTAGAATTATTCTAAGTAAGGTATGTCTGAATCAAAGCTGAATTCGAATGCCGCCGAGTGGGTCGATGCCCTAGCCGCATTTTTGCAAGAGAGTAGCCGGGTGGAAGCGATCCGTGTCGATGCCGATCACAGTAAGGTGTCCATCGCTACTTTGGGCGAGGTCGATATGCCGGAGCTTCAGGCGCGTCTCGAAGCGACGCTTAATTTGATCGAACAGCAACCGCGTGGTAAAGCGATCGGTGTCGTCGTTGAATCGGCGGCCGATGGCAGTCTTGAGTTGAGTAAAGCCACTTGCCTGACGGCGCCGAAGCTCTGGCGCTGGCGCGAACTCTCTCTGCCCGAGGCCGAGGCCTCTGAAGTTGAGGAAGACTGGCGCACCTTAGCGCTGCTCGCCGGAGCCTGTGCGCTTTTTGGATTGGCTGCGTTCGGGATCGAAGCCGTCGGTTTAGCACCGGCTTGGGTGCCGATCGTGCTCTATCTCGCCGCGATGGTGGTAGGCGGCTGGGATGCCTTCGAAGACGTCCGCGAAGGTCTGCCTAGAGGTGAACTCGACATCCACTTTTTGATGCTCGCTGTGGCGATCGGCGCGGCCTCGATCGGTGCCTGGGCGGAAGGGGCCTTACTTCTTTTCCTGTTCTCCTTTTCCGGTGCCTTGGAGCATTTTGCCTTGCATCGCACGCGGCGGGAGATCGACAGCCTCTTCGACGCCGCGCCCAAGACCGCGCTCTTGGTGGAAGCATCGGGCAACGAGCGTGAGGTGCCCGTGGCGCAAGTCAAGGTGGGCGATGTGCTTTCGGTTAAGCCGGGCGGTCAGTTTCCTGTCGACGCCGAAGTGATCGAGGGCAAAACCGCCGCCGACGAGTCTAATCTGACCGGCGAGGCCAATCCCGTGGCTAAGCTCAAGGGCGACTCGGTCTATAGCGGCACGATCAATCTCTGGGGCGCGGTGCAACTCAAAGCGACCAAGCCGGCTGGTGAGAGCGCCTTGCAAAAAGTCATCCGCCTTATCGAGGAAGCGCAACACCTCAAGGCACCCACCCAGCGCTTTACCGACCGCTTTGGTACAGGCTACACGATCTGTATCCTCGGGCTCACGGCCTTCATGTTTTTCGTCTGGTGGCTCGGCTACGGGATCCCTGCCTTCTCGGATACTGAGGCTGGCTTTTCTGCATTTTACCGGGCCATGACGCTGCTCGTCGTGGCCAGCCCCTGTGCGCTGGTCATCTCGATTCCCTCCGCGATCCTCGCTGCCATCGCATGGGGTGCCCGCCACGGTGTGCTCTTCCGCGGCGGCGCGGCGATCGAGAAACTGGCCGAGGTGAACCTCGTTGCGCTCGACAAGACGGGCACGCTGACGACCGGGGAAATGGAGGTCGACCGGATTGAAAGTTTTCCTCCAGGGCGCGAAATGGAAGCGCTGGAGCTGGCCTATTCACTCGAGAGCCACGGCTCACACCCCATTGGGCGCGCTATTAAAAAATTTGCAAAGCAACAGGGTGCGCAGAAGCATAAAATCGACGACTTCGAAGCCATGAGCGGCAAAGGCGTGCAGGGCAGGGAAGAGGGCGCGCTCTGTGTGCTCGGTCGTCGTGAGCTGCTTGAAGAGGGACCGCTCGCCGAGTGGATGCAGTCCGTGCCGGAGCCGGAACCGGACTTTGTCGAGAACTGGATTTTTAAGGGAGATCTCATTGCCCGTATTCTACTACGCGACCAGATCCGCACGGAGTCCAAAGCGACGCTCGCTACGCTGCACGAAAAAGGCATCCGCTCGGTCATGCTAACGGGCGACCGCCGCTCAGCTGCCGAATCAGTCGCCCGGCAGATCGGCATCGAAGAGGTGCGCGCGGGTCTGCGTCCGGAGGATAAAGTTGCCGCGATCAAAGAGTATTCGGATCGCGGATACAAAGTTGCTATGGTCGGCGACGGAGTGAATGACGCGCCCTGTCTCGCCGCCGCCTACGTCTCCGTTGCCATGGGCGCTCGCGGGAGCGACGCCGCGCTGGAGCAAAGCGAGGTCGTGCTGATGAAGGACCGCATTGAGAATTTCCTCGCCGCTGTCGAACTCAGTAGCCGGGCCCGCGCCATCATCCGCCAAAATCTCGCCATCGCCCTCGGCACCGTTTTCCTTATGGCCGCCGCCGCGATCCTTGGTTGGATTCCACTGAGTGTCGGTGTCTTTGCTCACGAGGGCAGCACGGTCATAGTCTGCCTCAACAGCCTTCGACTGCTTTTCGCCAAACTATAGGATCAGGCACCTTATTCAGTGGTCGCGGCGTTCGTCCCTATAGGCTTTAAAACAAAAATAAATCGAAGAAAAACAGCACGATCACGCACATGCTGATCCCGAATTTCAGGGCAAAGGCGATGATCCCGCCGACGACCGTGCCGACGCCCGCCTTACCGCCTTCGCGGAAGGTACGCCCCGCAGCCAACTCCCCGACCACCGCACCAGCGATCGGCCCCACGATCAGCCAGAATAGGGGAGGTGGCACAAAAAAACCGACAAATGCGCCCACAAAGGCGCCGACCGCGCCCTTCCAGCTCGCCCCGAATTTTCGCGCACCCCAAATGCCCATCAAAAAATCGACGATCTGACCGAATAAGGTGAGAATGCCGGTGAGGATGACAATCTTCCAAGTCACTGAAGCGTCCGCCCCCATCCAGAGCCGATGCACGATCACGCCTAGCCACACGATGAAGCTCCCCGGCACCACCGGCAGTAGAGATCCGACCAAGCCAAACATAAAAATAAGCGTCGCGACACTCAGCGTAATCCATTCCATTCCAGTCATAAATAAATTAACGTCAATTGACGTAAATTAACGGTTCAAAATTAGGGCTCACTTCAATCGCGGATCAAAGGCAAAAGGTTCCGCTTTGCCGATCTTTATTCGGTCGAATCTCGGGTGGCGCGGATTGAGCAGGTAGTTCGGCTCCTCCGGTATAATGGCGCTACGCACTTCGAGCACGGGTTGCGACCCGCGCGCCAGCCATGCCGTACCCACCGCCTGCGTGCGCGGAGACACCATGCATCCCTTCATCACCTCGGCCACCCCTGAAAGGTCGGCGGTTTCGACTAGTTGCTTGGCGAACGATACTTCGTAGCGCACGTAGCGGACATGGCGCAATGAACCTTCCGCATGCACCAGCGTTTCCAGTGCGGCCAGTGCACGCGTGTCCGCCAGATAGACCACAGGGCTGCCAACCGGATTCCAACGTCCTCCGTAGAGTCGTGCGCCTTCACCGTCGAAGGCACGCTCCGCCCAGTGAGACTGTACGATACGCCAAGCCGAGATCATGGAGCCACCTAGCTAAAGACGCCGTGCTCGATCCGCCCGAGCAGGTTTTCCACCTCGCGGGCGCCGGCCTCGGTCTCGGCAAATTCTAGCGGGGGCACATAGCCCAAGGCACGGGCGGGTTGCTTGAGCCAGTTACGTGCCGCACCGGCTTCGCCGAGGACCGCCTCCGCACGGGCATAGAGCCGCGCATAACGGAGCAGCCGGTCCGACTCCTGCGCATCCAGCCGGCGGCTCTTGCGCCGCCGGATCAAAGTGCTCCGCGAAATAGCCAAATGCCCCGCCAGCTCCTCGGCGCCAAGCCCGAGCAGATCTTGTAGTGCCTCAAACTCCACCATCGGCAGTCCCGCGCGGATGCACTCGACCGTCTCGCCCGCATCCATCGCCTCACGTGCCTCACGTGCCTTTGCTCCGCGCTTCTCACCATAGATCGCTGCGGGCTCTTCCACTTCAAAGCCTTCTACTGCTTTTTTATTTTTCATTTGAGACTTATTAAATGCTCAATTGGTATACATGCAAGTCCTTTTCTACTCATGTCTCTTCGCGCGAGCATCAAATTAACGTTTATTGCTACGCCATCTTCGGCAGACCTCCGTCACGTCAATTACCGTGTCCTTCGTAGCTCAGAGAGCGAAGTGCGAACGGTTCAAAATCCTTTCCGTCAGAAAGTCATAAGTGCTTATTCGTCCACGGTTCAATTTGCATTTGCCATTTCTCGGCGCGCCCGCACATTCGCGGGCTTCGTTATGAAAGACCAGACCGCCAATTCCGACAATACTCACGATCTCTATGCAGTTCGCCTGCAAAAGCTTGAGAATCTCTGCAAAGAGGATCGCAACCCCTTTGCCGTTAACTGCGCGCAGACGCACACTTCGGAAGAGGCGATCCAACTTTACCAAGAAGGCGTCGCCGACGAGGAACAGCCCAAGGTCGCCGTGGCCGGCCGCATCGTCGTCTTCCGCGTCATGGGCAAGGCCAGCTTCATCAAGATCCAAGACCGCGACGGCCAGATCCAAGCTTATGTGACCCGCGATGAGCTACCCGAAGGTGAGTATAATACCTATTTCAAGAAGCTCGACCTCGGCGACATCATCGGCGTCGAAGGCCGCCTCTTTAAGACCAAGACCGGCGAGATCACTGTCCGCGCCGAGAGCTACACCCTAGTTTCCAAGTCCCTTCGTCCGCTACCTGAAAAGTGGTCGGGCCTCAAAGACGACGACAAGATCTACCGCCAGCGCTACCTCGACCTCATCGTCAACCAGGAGTCGCGCCAGCGATTCCGTCACCGCGCTCGGATCATTAAGGAGATGCGCACCTATCTATGGGAGCGCGATTTCACCGAAGTCGAAACCCCCATGCTCCAATCAGTCGCTGGCGGTGCGGCTGCGCGTCCCTTTATCACGCACTCCAATGCCCTCGACTGTGACTTCTACATGCGCATCGCGTTGGAGCTCTACCTCAAGCGTATGCTCGTCGCAGGCGAAGACCGCGTCTTCGAGATCGGCCGCGTCTTCCGTAACGAAGGCCTTTCCCGCCGCCACAACCCCGAGTTCACTATGCTGGAACTCTATCAAGCCTACACTGACTTCCGTGGCATGATGGAGCTCACTCAAGGTCTCATCCAGCACGTGGCCAAGTCCGTGATCGGCAGCCTCGAAATCGCCCGCCCCGA
>DLQD01000112.1:1949-7657 GCA_002480015.1 Opitutia bacterium UBA7441 | reverse complement strand
TTCTAAATCTAGCCTTCCAGATGGATAAAAACAATAAGGATTGGGAGAACTCGGTCGAGGCACGCCAACAGAGCGCGGGAGGGATGCAGGCTACAACGTCCACTTACTCTGAGCAAAAAACCCGCACAAAAGCACATTCCTATCAGCAGGTGCCGCATAACTTGTGACCGAAAACTTCAATCGCGGACAGAACTACGGGAGCGTCTGCGCCAGCAAGCCATTAAAGTCTGATCCAGAGCATTGACTAGGTTTGGGAAATTAATTGCCATTGAATCTTCTAATTTGTGCTTTCAAGTTAATTTCATTTAAAATATCGCCACCGCTTTAACCGACTCTCTCTGAGTAGCTCGATAGAATTACTCATGGGGCAAACTAACTTCTAACTTCTTCACATGTCTTGGGAAAAATTCACTAAACACTATCTCTTCATCGAGGAGCTCGACTTCGCACTCGACATCAGCCGCATGGATTTCGGCGAGGACTACCTCTCCGAAATGGAGCCAAAGATGCAGTCAGCATTCACTGCAATGGCTGAGCTCGAAGCCGGCGCAATCGCCAACCCCGACGAAGGCCGCATGGTCGGGCACTACTGGCTGCGCAATGCCGCCCTCGCGCCACAACCAGAGCTGACCGCCGAGATTGAGAGCTGTCTCGCACAGATTAAAAAGATCGCTGCCGACGTGCACAATGGCACAATCGTCGGTGCTAACGGCGCGTTCAAGAACTGCTTGATTATCGGCATCGGAGGTTCCGCCCTAGGGCCTCAATTTGTCGCGGATGCACTGGGTGATCCGGAAGCGGATAAAATGCGCCTCTTCTTTTTCGACAACACAGACCCCGATGGCATCGACCGCACCCTCGCATCCCTAAATGGCCAGCTCGGCCAGACACTTTCCGTCGTCATTTCCAAGTCAGGCGGCACGCCCGAGACGCGCAACGGCATGCTCGAAGCACAGGCCGCTTACCAGGCCGTCGGATTAGACTTTGCGAAACACGCCATCGCCATCACCGGCGAGGGCTCCAAGCTCGACCAAGTCGCCGTAACCGAGAACTGGATCACCCGCCTGCCCATGTGGGACTGGGTCGGAGGCCGCACCTCCGAACTCGCTGCTGTCGGCTTGCTCCCCGCCGCACTGCAAGGTCTCAACATCGACCGTATTCTCGCTGGCGCCGCTGCGATGGATGCGGCTACTCGTAGCCACAAAACAAACGAGAACCCGGCCGCACTCCTCGCACTGATGTGGTATTACGCGACCGACGCAAAGGGTGCCAAAGACATGGTCGTCTTGCCCTACAAGGATCGCCTCATGCTTTTCTCGAAGTATCTCCAGCAGCTCGTCATGGAGTCACTGGGCAAGGAACTCGACCTCGACGGCAAGGTCGTCCACCAGGGCATAGCGGTTTATGGTAACAAGGGTTCGACTGATCAGCATGCCTACGTGCAACAGCTCCGCGAAGGCGTGCATAATTTCTTCGCCACCTTCATCGAGGTACTCAAAGACCGTAACGGCGACTCGATCGAGGTCGAAAGCGGCACCACATCGGGTGACTTCCTACAAGGATTTTTCCTTGGCACCCGAGACGCCCTTTATGAGAACGGTCGCCAGTCGATCACGATCACGATTCGCGAGGTCACCCCGGAAGCAGTGGGTCAACTGATCGCTCTGTTCGAACGTGCCGTCGGCCTCTATGCGAGTTTGATCAATGTCAATGCCTACCATCAACCTGGTGTCGAAGCAGGTAAAAAGGCAGCCTCTACTGTGCTCGACATCGAACAAAAGGTGATCGCTCACCTCCGGGAACAGGCTGGAAACAAGTTGGATGTCCTGACAATTGCCCAGAACTTGAACCTTGAGTCGCAATGCGAAATGATTTTTAAACTCATCAATCGTCTCGTCGCCAACGAGCGCGGGCTCTGTGTTGAAGTCAAAAAACCCTTCAATCGGTCCCTCTATTACTCCAAATAATCGCGATTAAAGCCCCCCCCGCAAAAAAAACATACATGAATAGTCTATCTATGATACTCCGCATCCTCGCTATTGTCGCCGCCCTTGCTGCTAGTGCCCTCTTTTTTATGGGTAAAGGGAAACTCGCCGAACAACAAGTCGCCACCCAAAAAGCGGAGCAAACCACGCAAGCCGTGCAAGCAGAGCTCTCTACTGCGAATGAGCAAATCAGCGCTTTAGAAACTCGCCTATCTTCCGAGCGCCAAGCACTTGCTGATGAAAAGCGTAAGCTCGAAAGTGTTCGCTCAGAAATGTATACGGCCCGTCAGGAAGTTAGCCGCACCCAACAGCAACTGAGCGAAGCGAAAAAGAGTATCAAAGACCTCGAAAATACTGCCAAGCGGCTGCGCAGCGACCTGCTGCTGTCGGAACAAAGCCTAGCTGCGGCCAGCAAGGAGGGCGAAATCTCGCAACTGAATGAGCGCATTGCTGAAATGGAAAAGAGCAATGCCAAACTGAAGGAATCTCTCGAAGCTGCCAAAGCACAAACCTCTTCTGCTCGTGTAACGGCTGGAGGCACAGGAGTCGCAGGCAGCCTAAGCACCGGCGGCGCATATAGCAGCACATACACTCCGACCGCCTCGCAAGCTCTTCCGACAGCCTCTCTCGGAGACGCAACCACGATCCAAAGTCTAAGCGCGGCAAACGGTCTCATCGTTCTCGCAAATAATCCTCAACTGGGCCTCAGTCCTGGCACCACTGTCAAACTGATCAAAGACATGCAAGCGATCGGCTCGATCCAAGTCGTGCAAGTTAAAGACGAATTAGTCATCGCCAACATCTTACCCGGAGCAAAAACTCGTTCTATGAATCCGGGCTCCACGGTCAGTATCCTCCGCTAATTATTCAAATCACTATGTATCGCCGTATCGCACTTATCCTCGCACTCGCTCTAACCGCACTCAGCCTAACAGGCTGCTTTGACAGTAATCCAGATGAGCAATCGGTGCCTTGGAGCCGCCCGGCCGACTGGGAGCGCGGCGCTCCGGGATTCGGTGGCTACTGAGTCGTCCGTCTTTTCAAAAATACGCAAAAAACTGGGGGATTACGCTCAGTTTTAATGCTGCCATTAGAACGCGTTATTATTGCGCGATTAACGACTATCGACTGGCCAGCTTCGTGCAATTCGGCCAGTAATTAACGGGTGCTAACTTAACCCGGGTTAATTATGAATTGTCGCTTTGATGGTCAGCCTCTCTCACACGTTTTCGTGGACTTGGACTATTGCCCTCCTTCGAACTCTTATCTGAGGCCCTCCGAATTAAACCAGTCGGAAATCTACTATCCTCTGAAGCTCTTTGTCAGCGAACGGACCTTTCTTGTTCAAGTCGACGAATATATGCGAGCGGAGAATATTTTTAGCGAGGACTATGCTTATTTTTCTTCGTATTCCAAAAGTTGGCTGTCGCATGCCGAGCAGTATGTCGCACAGATGTGTCACAGGTTTGCCTACGGTAACGAAAGCCTTGTCGTCGAACTGGCATCCAATGATGGCTATTTGCTACAATACTTTAAAGCCTGCAACATTCCCGTCCTGGGGATAGAACCCTCCCTTTCGGTGGCGACTACAGCCCAAGCCAAGGACATCGAAACCATCGTCGATTTTTTTGGACTCGCTCTGGCCGAACGTTTGCGATCCGAAAGGAAGCGCGCGGATTTAATTGTGGCGAACAATGTATTAGCCCACGTGCCGGACCTGAATGATTTCGTCGGCGGAATGAAGCTGCTACTGGCCCCAGAGGGCGTCATCACAGTAGAGTTCCCTCACCTTATGCATCTCATCGAGAAGATTGAATTTGATACGATTTACCACGAGCATTATTCCTATTTTTCCTTTTATACGGTGCAAATCATCTTCGCCAGTCATGGCCTAGAAATCTTTGACGTGGAGGAATTGAAAACGCATGGTGGATCCTTGCGCATTTATGCTCAACACATAGACGGAATGCATGCTAAATCCCCGGCAGTCGAGAAATTGCTGCGAACGGAGCATGCGCGCGGCATGCGCGAAATGGCCTACTACGAAGGCTTTCAGGCAAAGGTTGATTCGATCAAATTCAATCTCTTATCTTTTCTACTGCAAAAGAAATCCGAGGGCAAACGTGTCGTCGCCTACGGTGCGGCCGCAAAGGGCAATACCCTACTCAACTACTGTGGCATCCGGAAAGATCTGATCGAATACGTCGTCGATGCATCCACATACAAGCAAGGCCGCTTCATGCCAGGCAGCCACATTCCAATTGAAAATGAGTCAAAGATCCGCGAGACGAAACCCGATTATATCATCATTCTCCCGTGGAATCTACGCGATGAAATTACCCAGCAATTGGCTTACGTCGCTTCATGGGATGCCGCATTCGTCATCGCGATTCCTGAGCTGAAGTGCTTTAAGGTGCCGTCATGGCAACATTCCAAGAGAATCGATGATAGTAGTGTTCCTATCAACAGGAGGCTCGAAGACAGCCGACATCGAAGAGCTAGCGTTGGTTAGTGTCGTCTACCTGCGACCTAACCTTCAGAATAAACCTAATAGAAGGTTTCGCCCGAAATGTAACCGAGCTGTTTCAGGGACAATTCCGCATCGCATTCCTCGAATGCATCACCCCGGGGCAATTATATCTACGAGGGGGGACACAAATCGCAGCAGTTGCTAGAGCTCGTCTCGCACCTAAAGGAGCGGACCTACGTATGCGGCTTCCTTCAGGTGGCCGCCTGGCTCCGCTCTTAAAATGGCACCCGTATCACCCGGGTGTAATCGGAAAAGTTGTCACTGCGCCCTTTGTAGCGAACTCGCGCCAGCGAGGTCGATGTGCCAGTGCCTTGGCTGTCCCTACGTCGACACGACTAGCGTCGCGTGGCTACATATCCCCGTGTTCTGTTTCTGACAACAAATCTGATTACACCCGTATCACCCTAAAATAAATATGTACGCTTGCCTTCACCACTCGGTTTTCATATAAAATCTAACGGAGGTGCTTCATGAATGAGAGATCAAAGTCTAGCAAAAAAGAAAAGGCTCTGAGGGTTGTGGTTACAGTCCTGATTCTCGGCGTCTTACTCTACATAGTGCAATTGCTCTATTTGCTTCGGGCCGACTCCCCTCGCGGGTTTGTTTTGCCTGAAGGTAACATCGCTGCTGGTAAAGCAGCGTTCGTGGAACTCGGATGCATCCAGTGCCACACGGTGCGGGACATCAGTCTTCCAAGCCCTGAAAAAGCCCCGGCGGAGGGCTTGATTGAACTCGGCGGGACGCAACGGCTCGCCAAAACCTATGGTCAACTGGTGACTTCCATCATGCATCCCTCGGCTGAGTTGCATCACGCAGAGGGACGCTACACCGACTCAAATGGGGCGTCGAGGATGCCGAATTACCAGTCGCAAATGACCGTCGAGCAACTGGTAGACATCGTTAGATTCCTGCAGGAACATTACAACGTGTTTGTGCCGGATTACGACCCTGGTTATTATTATACACCCTACGGTTATTACCCCACACCGCTCTCTGGGCAGTAATGCTCGCGAGCGGCCAGAGGGTCACTGCAAGTAGAGCGCGCCGATGCCGTTATACGGTGTCGGCGCGCAGACTCTGTCTGGTAAGAGCAACAGTGTTTACAGGTGCCATTTTAGACACGGGATCAGGCGGCCACCTAAAGGAAGCCGCATACGTAGGTCCGCTCCTTTCGGCTACTGTTGCGGTTTGTG
>DLQD01000112.1:0-1855 GCA_002480015.1 Opitutia bacterium UBA7441 | reverse complement strand
AACTATGTTCTCTTACCTCATCGCATTCGCGGATAACACTTGGAGCATGGTCGCCGAGATGGCGCCCTATCTTCTTTTTGGTTTTGGCATAGCGGGCCTATTACACGTATTGATCCGGCCTGAGTTCATTGAGCGCTGGCTGGGTAAGCCCGGTCTGGGCGGTGTCGTCAACGCAAGTCTACTGGGCGTCCCCATGCCTCTCTGCTCTTGCTCCGTCATTCCTGTGGCAGCCTCCCTTCGGAAGAGCGGCGCAACGCGCGGGGCGACGGCTTCCTTTCTAAGTTCCACACCACAGACCGGAGTCGATAGTATTTTAGCTACGTATGCCTTGCTTGGCGGTCTCTTCACCATTGTGCGAGTCTTCGTGTCTTTCGTTTGCGGTTTAGTGACGGGCTATTTGATCGAGCTGTTCTGCAAGGATACAGCGAGCCGAAAACCGAATGCTCAGGACATGCCATTCATGCAAATGGAAGGAGGTTTACTCACGTCACCAGGCGCTAAGTCTGCATCGGAGAATTGCTGCGCCTCGACCCAAGCCCATTTGAAGCGAAAACTACCGCAAGCAGCGAGCTACGGCTTCGTCACACTGCCGGCCGACCTTGCCCATGCCCTGATCATCGGTCTCCTCCTCGCGGGACTGATCACCACGCTAATGCCCCATCATTTATTAACAGGCGCCCTCAGCACCGGCCCCCTAGCCTTTCTCCTGGCCACGGCCATCAGCCTACCCCTCTATGTATGCGCGACAGCCTCGATCCCTATGGCCTACGCGCTGATGGCGGCAGGACTGTCTCCAGGCGCGGCCTTGGTCTTTTTAATTACAGGACCCGCCACGAATACAGCGACGATTGCGACTGTCTGGAAAATGCTCGGACGCAAGGCGACCGCGATCTATCTCCTTAGTCTGATACTGGTATCCTGGCTGGCGGGTGGGCTTTTTAACGCCGCGCTGCGATCTGGGTCGGAAGTCGCGACAATACACGCCCACGATGCGCTCCACCCCAGCGCATGGAAGCACGGCTGCGGAGTTATCCTGATCGGGCTGCTGCTCTTTTCCGTCTGGAAAGGCCGTCAAGCGAAAGTGCCCTGCTGCGCGGGCTGAGCAAATCCTGTGTCGAACGATCTATTGGCTACTATTATTGGAGTAGCCATGGAGGTCACAACTACTGGGGCTCAGGACCAGAGCGCAACGCCGCCCCTAAACCTTCAGTCCCAGGGCCGAGGTCATAATCCCGAACAGTTCATAATTTTTCAAAAACGGTGGTATCGCCTCCGAACCTGGGCCGAAGGCGAAGAAATCGACGCATTCGGACGTATGCTTACTCGACGTCCAACCGACCGCAGTCAGATCCTTGATCTCTTTGCCAAAGGCCTCATTCAGTGCGCCACTGAGATACTCCGCATTCGAGTCGAGCGCTGCTTGAACAATAGCCGCCTGCTCGTCGGTCGCATCAATACCTAAGGCTATTTTTAAAGGTAAAGAGTGGAAGCGACCCGTCGCTCGGAACTGATCCTGTAACCACTCGAAGCTGTATTTAAACTGATCGATACGTTCGAGCGCGGAGCCACTGTCAACATACAAAGGCCCCGCACCGTTCAACTGGCAACCGCCGGTGCCATGGTCAGTCGTCACGATCAGCATCGTATCGGGATGCGCCTCTATAAATTCCAGCGCGATCGCGATACAGGCATCGAATTCCAAAAACTCGTGGAGAATGGCCGCTGGATCGTTGGCATGCCCGGCATGGTCGACCCGACCACCTTCGACTTGAAGAACAAAGCCATCCTTCTCACCATCAAGCCGCGCAAGCGCCTTGCGAAACATATCGCTCAGGCCGGGTAGATCATGTAGTGA
>DLQD01000036.1:15577-30541 GCA_002480015.1 Opitutia bacterium UBA7441 | reverse complement strand
CAGCTTGGAGGCTTTGATCTTGAAATCGCCGGGGAGGACGGCGCCGGGCAGCGCGACCATGACCTTATCACCCTGGGTGAAGTTCCTGGCACCGCAGACGATGTCGTGGACTACGCCCTCTTTGCCCGTGGACACCTTACAGCAGCGCAGGCGGTCGGCGTCCGGGTGCTGGACGTATTCAAGGACTTCGCCGACGACGACGTTGTCGAGTTGGGGCGGTCCCAGCTTCTCGTATTCTTCGATATCAAAGCCAAGCAGCGGCAAGACTTCAGCCAACACTTCGGGTGAGTGCTCGACGGGATCGAGTTCGATGTAGTTTTTGAGCCAGTTGTAGGAAATTTTCATTTCAGTATAGACAGTTTTTAAGCCACGGATTGACGCGGATGTTCACGGATGAAGAAGATCTAATTAACTTATCCGTGGAAATCCGTGTTCATCCGTGGCTAAGAATTTGAAGTATGTGTTACGCGAACTGCTTGAGGAAGCGGACGTCGTTTTGGTAATAGTAGCGGATATCGTCGACGCCTTGAAGGATCATGGCAATGCGCTCGATGCCCATGCCGAAGGCGTAACCGGTGTAGACTTCAGGGTCGATGCCGACGGCCTTAAAGACCTCGGGGTCAACCATGCCGCAGCCCATAATTTCGAGCCACTTGTTGCTCAGCTTACCGAGGTCGGGAGAGAAGAAGTCCATCTCAAAGCTCGGCTCCGTGAATGGGAAGAAGCTCGGGCGCAGGCGTGTCTTGGCCTTCGGGCCGAAGATCGTTTTGACAAAGTGATCGAGGGTGGCCTTGAGGTCGAGCAGCGTAACGTCCTGATCAACATAAAGGCCTTCGATCTGGTGGAAATTCGCACTGTGCGTGGCGTCTGGCGTATCACGGCGGAAGCAGCGACCAGGAGCGACGATACGGATCGGCGGTTTCTCTTTCAACATTGTGCGGATCTGCACGGTTGAGGTGTGTGTCCGGAGCAAGTATTTTTCGTTGGCCTCTTTGCTGACGTTATCGACGATCAAATCGTCCGGCAGATAATACGAGTCCTGCATATCACGCGCGGGGTGGTCGCCCGGAATGTTCAGCGCATCGAAACAATAGTGCTCGGTCTCGACTTCAGTCGCCTCGGCCACGGAAAATCCGATCCGACGGAATAGGTCGACCATCTCCTCGCGCACTTGGGCAATAGGATGGAGCGTGCCGCGTGCGCCGTCGGGCGTGGGTAGCGTGGGATCGATGGTGGGGCCCAGCTTGGCCGCCAATTCGGCGCCTTCGAGACGCTCAAGCACGGCGTCAAACTCAGTTGTGACGGCAGTCTTGGCCTCATTAATGAGTTTGCCCATAGCTGGCTTGTCCTCTTTGGGAACTGTAGCCATGCCTTTCATGACCTCAGTGAGGGCACCCTTGGGACCGGAGATGGTAGCCTTGTAGGCCTCGAATTCCGCGCGCGTAGAAATACTGGGACTCTTCTCCCGAACGCCAGCGACGATTGCGTTTAACTCTTCTTGCATAGCACTTATAAAATAGATAAAGATGCAGGGTTTCAGTCTGTGCGCTTTTGTCGAGATGGTTTTATGGTAAATCGCCCGTCCAGCCTACCAAGGGCCCAATTGCGCGACATCTTAAGATCGACCCATACCATTTTAAGTCTGGCTTGGCCAGCGACAAGCCCGCTGACGATGAAGCATCCACAGAAAGTGAGCTCGAACGCATAATTAATCCCAGATCGAGGGGAGAATCGTCGACAATTCGTATCGTGTGATCAGGCATGCAACTCAACTAACTCGTCTGCATCGAATTTGTATCTCAATCACCCTAAACCTCAAATGCCTCTAGGCCTTCACGCATCTTCTGCACCGCTGCAGCACGGTGACTAAGACGGCTCTTAACTGAATCGCCCAGCTCGCCAAAGGATTCTGAATGGCCCGCAGGTATAAATACCGGGTCATAGCCAAAACCCTCCGTGCCCGATGGTTCCATCGCGATGCAGCCCTCACACTCACCCTCGAAAAAATGCTCTTCACCATGCGGATCAATCAGACAAAGCACGCAACGAAAGCGCGCGCTGCGCTGCATAGGGGGCAGATCCGCTAGTTCGATCAGCAGTTTCTCCAAATTAGCTCGATCCGTGGCACCCTGACCCGCGTAGCGTGCCGAAAAAATGCCGGGAGCACCCTCAAGCGCATCGACCTCGAGCCCGGAATCGTCGGACACGACCCAAGCTTCAGGTGGCGCAAGAGCTCGTAGAGCGATCGCTTTGATCTGGGCGTTCGCAGCAAAGCTGTCACCGTCCTCCACCACGTCGGGCATGCCGCCGCAAACGCTGGCCGAGCAAAGCTCGAAACCGCAACCTTCGAGTAAGCGATCAAATTCAGTGACTTTATGCGCGTTTCCCGTCGCCACGATCAGTGCCCTCATACTTGTAAAAACCCCCGGGTCAAACGGTCATCACCTAGGCTCGCGAAGCGCAGGTCCCGCAAGGCGAAGACCTCATTCATGGATTGCGAATGACGCAGCGAACCCAAGCCGGGCGAGGCGGCATCGGACATCAGCTTGGGTGCTTGATAAATGAATAGGTAATCAACAAGTCCGCCCTCGATCACACGGGTAGCTAAGGTCGGCCCCGTCTCAACATAGACGCCGCAAATGCCCTCTTCGACACAACGTCTGCGAAAGGCTCGCCAGTCCAGATGCGTCCCGAGCTCAGGCAGAGGCCAGAGAGTCACGCCAGGTGCCAGTCTCGCATCTGCATCGACTGCGGCCGCTTCCGAACAAAGAATAATCGTGCGAGCTGCATGGGCATCCGAATAGACCCGGGGCGGCGACGCAGCCTCGAGCGTCTTCAAATTACGGTCGAAGACGAAGCGAATGGGGCAGCACACTTCGTCGCCCATGCGAGACGTCAGGCCGGGATCATCCCTTAGCACGGTGTTCGCCCCCACCGCGATGGCGGGAAAGTAACGGCGCCACCGCATAACATCGTGTCTTGCCTGCTCACCGGTCACCCAGCGGGAATGCCCCGAAGCGGCTGCGAATTTACCGTCCAAGGTGAGCGCCATCTTGGCCGCGATGAGGGGCGTTTGCCCCGTAATCCAATGATTGAAAATCAAATTAAGGTCACTGCATTCCGCAGCCAGCACGCCAGAAGTCACGTCGACCCCCGCGGCGCGGAGCACCCCCAAGCCGCGTCCGGCATGGGCGGGATTCGGATCTTCTACTCCGACGACGACGCGCCGGATACCCGATTCGATAATCGCGTCCGTGCAGGCGCCCGTGCGTCCGCAGGTGCTGCACGGTTCCAGTGTCACATAGAGTATGGCCTCTTCCGATGGCTGGCGTCCGAGTGCCCTGAGCGCCTCGACCTCCGCGTGGGCTTCACCCGCCCGATGATGCCAGCCTTGCGCCACGACCGTGCCACCTTCCACAATGACCGCACCGACCATAGGATTGGGATGCGTCTGCCCCCAGGCCCGTTGCGCCAGCTCCAGGGCGCAGCCCATAAAGTGCGCATCATTACTCTGCGAAGGTATCATCCTTTGACGAATGGATTGTGTGCTTTCTCCCGTGCAACCGAAGTCGCGGGGCCATGACCGGGATAGATCGCGGTATCGTCGGGCAGCGTGTAAACTTGTGTCTTAATCGACTTTTCCAAAACGGAAAAATCACCACCGGGCAGATCGTAGCGTCCCACACTGCCGGCAAAGATCACATCGCCGACAATCGCGGCCTGCTCGCGGGCGAGATAGACGAGCACATTACCGGGGCAGTGGCCGGGCACATGCCGAATCTCCATGTTTGTGCCGAGCAAGTCCAATTGATCGCCGCCACCTATCCAGTGCCGGATGGGCACTTCTATCAGTTCCAGCCCCGGCACGGCGTAGCTAGCCATTTTTGAGGGCGATGCAAACATCTCTGAGTCATCTCTATGCCCATAGGTGGGGATCCCCGCCGTCGCAAATTTATGCCCATCCAGAATGTGATCCCAATGCCCGTGCGTTAGGATCAGAGCAACGATTGAGCAGCCGTGCTCTTGAGCGATTTGCACGGCCCAATCATAGGCCTCAGCAGGTGCATCAATAATCACACATTCCTTGAGTGATGGCTCAATTAAGGCAAAGGCATTGGTGCCGATTGGCGGGAGTTCTTGAGATTCAATAATCATATCAGGAGTGAACATGCACGTGGCCGCAGTGCTTTCAATCCGGAATCGCGTGCTTCCACAGTCACTCATTCGTCACAATGCAGCACTTGCGTCAATGGGGACGACGCCTAATCGTAAAGCGACATTTGGCTCTTATTTTAAGCTTATGCATATCGCCCTAGTGACAGAAACCTACCCGCCCGAGGTCAACGGCGTCGCCATGACGAACCAGCGCCTGGTCCGGGGACTGCTCGCCAAAGGGCATGCTATTTCACTAATTAAGCCACGACGCAGCGACTCTGGGCACGCGAACAGCCCACAGCTAAGGATCCACGAGGTCTTCGGCATTCCGATTCCCAACTACGCAGGGCTCAAGCTCGGCCTACCTTTTCCCGGCGAGTTAAAACAACTCCTTGAAACGCTACAACCCGACCTTGTTCATATCGCCACCGAAGGCCCGCTCGGCTTTTCCGCACTCAGGGCGGCACGGAACTTGGGTATCCCAGCTAGCTCTACGTTCCATACTAACTTTCAGGATTACTGCGCAAACTACGGGGCGGCCTTTGTAGCGCGCAGTATGCTCGCCTATCTCCGCTGGTTTCACAATTCCTGTGCGCTGACTACCGTGCCCGACCCCAGCCTGATTAAGCGCTTGAGCAAAGAAGGCATCGAGCGGCTCGAAATGCTCGGCCGGGGAGCCGACACGACACTATTCGCCCCTTCTAAACGCTGTCTCCGGCTTCGCGAAGAATGGGGCGCGACGGATGAGACCCCCGTCGCGATCTACGTCGGACGCGCCGCAGCGGAAAAAAATATACCGCTCACGCTCAAGGCTTGGTCTCGAGCACGACGATTTTGTCCCGATTTGAAAATGGTGTTGGTCGGCGACGGCCCCGTGCGTAAGAAACTGGAGCGGCAATGGCCCGAGGTCCATTTCGCCGGGATGCGCTTTGACGAAGATTTGGCGCGGCACTACGCCTCAGCCGATTATTTTATCTTCGGCAGCACGAGCGAAACCTTTGGAAATGTCGTCATTGAAGCCATGGCCAGCGGCTTGGCTGTGCTCACATACGATTACGCGGCTGGGCGCCAATTCATCCAGGATGAAAAAAATGGCTTCCTCCCGCCCCTCGGCGATGAGGCGGCCTTCATGCGCAAAGCGATCCAGATGGTTTTGGATCCCGCAGCTTGCGCGGTTCAGCGCAAAGCCGCCCGCCGCACCGCTGAGAGCTACCCCTGGCAAGCGACAATCGACCGCTTCGAGGATTTGCTCAGAGAGGCCAGCCGGGGGCAGCAAGGGCAGCCCCTGATCGATGCTGCGTTCTAACCTGTTATTGACCTCATGGTGGGAACAAAGCGTCGAGGTCGTGCGGGCTAAGGCGGCCACCTAAAGGAAGCCGCATACGTAAGTCCGCCTCTTTAGGTGCGGGACGCATTCCGGCAACTGTTGCGGTTTCTGCCCCCGTGAATTTAATGGCAACCGGGAACAAATGCCCCTGTAAATTGACATTGTCACTGGCATCAAGAATGTTAGACCTTTCGAATAAATGAGACTGCTCAAACGCATACAGCTGCTGCTACTTGTGGCTACCGGCATGATCGGGGGATTCACCTTCGGACATGCACAAGTAAGCTTCGTGCAGGATCCTGTCTTGATGCAGAGCCCCCTTGTCTCCGAAGCATATACACTCTTGGAATCGGGCGATTCGAGCCGCGCACTGGATCACTTCAAGCAAGCGCTCACAGAAAACGAAAGTGACCTCTCTGCCCTACTCGGCCAAGCCATGATCCTTGCTGATTTGCAACGCCACCCCGAAGCCTTTGCGACCTATGATATCATAGTCAAAAACTACCCTCGCCACGCCTTTGCCTGGAACGGCCGTGGGCTGGCTGCCTTTAACATGGAAGATTTCGATGCCGCGCTTTCCTCCTTCGAGCAAGCCACTGCCGAACAACCGGTTAACGGCTTCTTCTACGAGTCTCTGGCCTGGACGCATATGTGCCGCGGTGAGTTCCCCGACGCTGTGCGCTCGGCCAAACAGGCGACCTTGATGTATAACAAATCCAGCGAAAGCTCAACCTACCCGCTCCTCATCGCCTATTTTGCCTATCTGGAAACCGGCGATTTAGCCAACGCTCAGACCACCCTCAAATACGCCGCGCAGAATAAACCTGTCAATCGCTGGCCGGCACCGGTCATCGATTATCTCACCGGCACCATCGGACCATCGGCCTTGATCAGCTACGTGACCGACACTGCTCAGGAAACGGAGGCGCATACCTATATTGGCCTCAAGCTCCGTGCGACAGGGCTCGATCAAGATAGCAAAATACACTTGGATTGGGTCTCCCGGCATGGTGATACGCGCGTTTTTGAGTATACCCTTGCCCGCACTTTGAATTTGCAAGACAGCGTCGCCCTGATCGTCCCCTAGAGGTGAAGCAGACATTCGGCATAGTTCTCATCTTAGCAGGCGCTTTGGCTGCCGAAGACATTGATCTACCGGAGGCGCACGCCTTAAGAAACGTGCCCATGATCCAGCAAAAGGGCAACTACTGCGTACCCGCCTCCGCTGCCATGATCGCCAGCTACCACGGGATCAAGACTGACCAGGATCAAGTCGCGGAACTCTCCTCTGAGATGTCTGCCAGCAACCAAGGCACCTACCCCAGCGACATGCTTCTGGCCATGGAGAAGCTCGGCTTCAAAGGGCACACCCTGCACTGGGAGGATGAGGAAACCTTTTCTAGAGTAGTTATGCCACAGATCCGCCGTGCACTCTACCAGACGGGCCCTATCTACATTTCTTTTCGGCCGAATGTCTTTGGCAGCATGGGGCATGGCTGTGTGATCATCGGTTACGATGACCGAAAAAAAGAGCTCCGCTTCCATAATCCCTGGGGCAACGAGTTTGAACAAGACTACACCCGAGTTGCGATCGATGCCTACGGAGTCGTCTTGATCGAAGCACCTGAAGTCGCCCCCGTGGCGACCGACGCCTTCGTCGCGAAAATCCAATCGGTGATACCGAGATTCGACGGCGATTTCCTCGCCTTAAGTGCTCGGCTCACACACTCAGGACAGAACCACGAACTCGTCTGGTGCAGCCGCCGCGACGCGCGCGACGATCAACGCTTTGCACGCGATACTGCGCGCGACGACGGACGTATGATTCTCGAGCTGGCCTTCGAACGAAACCCCGCCGTCTTGATCCCCTACAGCGACGAGGGGGAGACGCGGCATTACCTGTTTGTTACCCGCCCACCCGAGGGCGGTGCCCGTTTTCTCGTCCGGCGTATTGACGCGCAAGGTTGGAGTCCGCCCCAACTGGAGACGCTCGGCAGCCTGACGCGCAACTGGGTGACCGCTTTCAGCGGAAAAAAAGGCGGCGAAAAAGTATGGGAATTACCCATGATCGAGTTGCATCACGACGCAAGCTTGTAAGGCTGCGATAGAAATATGAAATTTTTGGACAAAATGGAAAAACGGCTGGGCTTTCTTGCCGTGCCCAACGTCATGCTCACGCTCATTGTGGCGCAGCTCTTCATCTACGCGATGATTCTGATGGGGCGCTTCGAACTGAGCGCACTGGTTCTCATACCCAAGGCAGTGCTCGGCGGCGAGTGGTGGCGGCTGTTCTCTTTTCTCATCGCTCCCCCTTATCTGGCAGGGACCCTCTTTCAGGCGCTCTTCCTAGCCTTTTTCTGGTATATCCTCTGGATGATGAGCCAGACACTAGAAGCCGCATGGGGGCTGACCCGCTTCAATCTCTATCTACTCCTCTCTGTCCTCTTCGCCGTCGCAGGTGCCTTTCTAGGCCAGCTAGTCTCGCCCTCGACGACTCTTTTCGTGCTGCCGAAGTTCCTCTTCTACGCGACCTTCTTGGCCTACGCCACGGTCAACCCGAACACGCAATTCCTCATCATGTTTGTCATCCCGATGAAAGTGAAATGGCTCGCCTGGATCACTGTTGCCTTCGGTTGCATCACCTTCCTCTCACTTCCGAGCATCGGGCACCGCATCGCCTTTATCGCCCCCTACCTCTGCTATGCCTTGTTCTTTAGAGATGCCCTGAAACAATCATTGGAGGCCCGGCAACGCAGAGTAAAATTCGAAGCCGAGCGCCGCCTAGCCGCTGATGCACCGCTCCACACCTGCGCCCAATGTGGTGCAACTGATAAGAGTGCTCCCGAACAAGACTTCCGCTACAAGATCGTCGATAGCGAGGCCGTCTGCGTCTGCAAGGACTGCCGGGAATCGAGCCAGGCGCCCGCATAGAGGACGAAGGTATTGAATACCCGATACGGTATCGCCGCAAACTCAACCAAAAGCTACAAAATGAAGCTTATTTTTTCATCCATCCGAGCTGGATGCTTTTGCCCTTTTTCTTCGTCGCCTTCGGCAGCTGGCCTTCGACCCAGTTAAGGACGGCACCTCGGCCGCGCTTGGTTTTGGCGCTGCACTTAAAGATTTCGTTCGGATTGAGGCCGTAGTCTTCCAGCGCACGGATCAACTGGTCTTCATGGTTAATCACCTTGGAGTCTGCGCTGCGGTCGGTCTTGGTGAGTATGATCGAATACGGGATCCCACATTGCTGCAACCAATCGATGAAAGCCAAGTCAGTATCCAGGGGCTCGAGCTGCGAATCGAGCAAGGCAAAGACCTGCTTGAGGTTTTCGCGACCGTTGAGGTAGCCACTCACGCTCTCGTTAAATTCGGACTGCTTGACCCTGGAGACCTTGGCAAAGCCGTAGCCGGGCAAGTCGACGAGGGTCCAGCGGTCGTTGATTCGAAAAAAGTTGATCAGCTTGGTCTTCCCCGGGGTGCCGGAGGTCTTGGCTAGGCCTTTAACATCGGCCAGCATGTTAACGAGCGAAGATTTGCCGACGTTGGAACGCCCGACGAAAGCGAACTCGGGCAAGTTGGAATGCGGACAGGACTCGAGGTCGGTCGCGCAACCGATGTAGCGTGCGGATTCGATTTTCATGATCGTAGGAGCTTCACTGGCGATGCCAGCTAAGCCAAGCTTGCCGTATTTCCGAACTCAAGAGCTGTGAGTCCGCTCTCATTGGATCAGGCAGGCGCCAGTCATTGCCTCAGGTTGGGGCAGGTCCATCAACTTAAGCAGAGTCGGAGCGATGTCGCCGAGCGCGCCAGATTCGGCGAGTTGGGCCCCTTTGTATTTCTGGCTGTAAACGACGACCTCGACCGGGTTGAGCGTGTGGGCGGTGTGAGGGCCATTGCGCTCATGGCTCCACAGCTGATCGGAGTTGCCATGGTCGGCCGTGATCACGGCCGAGCCGCCAACTTCATCGATTGCGGCGAGCAAGTCGCCGACGCAGCTATCGACAACTTCACAGGCTTGGATGCAGGCATCGAGCACGCCCGTATGACCGACCATGTCGGGATTGGCGAAATTGATCACAACGAGGCCGTATTTGCCCGACTTAATCGCTTGAACGGAAGCGTCTCGAATCCCATAGGCGGACATCTCGGGTTTTTCGTCATAGGTCGCGCAGTCCTTGCGACTGGGCACAAGTTCGCGGTCTTCGCCTGGAAAGGGTTCTTCGCGGTAATCGTTAAAAAAGAAAGTAACGTGCGGGAATTTCTCGGTTTCCGCACAACGAAATTGGCCAATACCCTTCTCAGCAATGTAGCCACCCAGGATGTCTTTCATCTTCTCAGGCTTGAAAAAGATGATGTTATCGCAGAGGCCTTTTTGATATTCACTGAGCGTAGCGAAATAAAGATTCAGTTTATTGCCGCGGTCGAACCCGCCAAAATCATCCTGAATGAATGCGCGCGTCAGCTCGCGCGGGCGGTCACCGCGAAAGTTAAAGAAAATGACCGAGTCGCCATCTTGAATCGTGCCGACAGGCTGGCCTTGGGTATCGAGAATCGCAGTGGGCGGGCAGAATTCGTCTCCCTTGGTGCCTTCAGTTTCGGGGGCGTCGTATTGCGCTTGGATCGCGTCGGCAGCCGAGGTGGCGCTACGCTCGATCTTGCGAGCGGTGAGACAATCGTAGGCGCGTTGCACGCGGTCCCAGCGGTTGTCGCGGTCCATCGCCCAGTAGCGCCCAGTGACAGAAGCAATTTGCCCGACGCCGATTTTGGCCATTTCGGCCTCAGCTTCAGCGATGAAAGTCTTGCCGGTGAAAGGACCCGTATCACGACCATCGGTAAAGGCGTGCAAGTAGATTTTTTCGATACCCGCATCCTTGGCGATGCGAAGCAGACCGTAAAGATGCTCGAGCATGGAGTGCACGCCTGCGTCGGAAACAAGCCCCATGAAGTGGAGCGCGGACCCCTTCAGTTTGACATGATCGAAGGCGGCTTTCAAAGTCGGACTCTGTTTAACGGACCCCGTCTCGATGCCCTTGTTGATCCGAACGATCTCCTGGTCGACGACTCGGCCAGCGCCGATGTTTTGGTGGCCGACTTCCGAGTTGCCCATGATGCCCTCAGGCAAGCCGACGGCGAGGCCACAGGCGGCGATCTCAGTGCGCGGATACTCCGCTGTCAGGCGATCCGCAACCGGCGTGTGAGCCAGCTTGACGGCATTATAAGCATCGTAGGATGCATCATGATTCGCTCCCCAGCCATCACGGATGATGAGGACGACAGGCTTTTGTGTTTCAGACATAAAATTTGCTTGATCGATTATCGTTTAGCGGAGGTTTAGTCATCAGTTCAACTGAAAACGGGTCAACTGGAAACGGGCGGACTGCCGCTAAAAGAGTAGTCCAAATTGCGACAGAGCGGAGAGTGCCAGAATCCCTGCATAAATAAAGAGCAAGGCAATGCCC
Source organism: Opitutia bacterium UBA7441 (assembly GCA_002480015.1). Classification (GTDB taxonomy): domain Bacteria; phylum Verrucomicrobiota; class Verrucomicrobiia; order Opitutales; family Coraliomargaritaceae; genus Thalassobacterium. The sequence goes on along the minus strand of DLQD01000036.1, from coordinate 19,600 downwards.
TCCCGACGCGAAACGACGTGGCCGCTCTTAAAGAACCAGAGGAGCAGGCCGGAAAGGAGGATCAAAGCGGGGAATTCCACGACTAGCAAGGCATTGCCCACATCCATGCCAGAGATCGTGGCCACGCTGCCCCCAATGAGCAGCATGTTGAACAAGTTGGAACCGACAATATTGCCCGCGCACATATCCCCATGCCCCGCACGCACGGCGGCGATGGATGCGGCCAGTTCCGGCAGACTGGTGCCGATGGCGACGATGGTGAGGCCGACAAAGAGTTCGCTTGCGCCCATTCGCATAGATATTTCAACCGATGCGCCAACCAACAAATCGGCCCCGAGGGCCAGCAATACAGCTCCAATAAATATGAAAACAATCGCGACGGGCGTCGAGCGCTGCCCCAAATCTTGTGTGCCCTCAGAAAATTCCTTTTCCATCTCGGGTGTGGCTTCCTGCTTGGCGCCTCGCACTACGTAGATCAAATACGATGCAGTCAGAGCCAATAAGAGCATGCCTTCGAGACGATGAAAACCACCCCCCATAGCAAAAAGGCCGAAAATGACGGTGACTCCAATCATAATGGGCACCTCGCGCCGAATCAGGCGCAAATTGATTTTGAGTGGGGCAATGATAGCTGCAATGCCTAGGATGAGGCCAATATTGGCAAGATTGCTCCCTAGGATGTTGCCTAGCGCGATGCCGGGATTTTCTTTGACCGCCATCATGGAGGTTGCCATCTCCGGCATGGAAGTCGCAATCGAAACCACTGTGAGCCCCACGACCATCGGGTCGATGCGCATGTTCACGGATACGGCCGCCGCACCACTCGTCAAAATGTCTCCGCCAAAGGTCAACGCAGCAAAGCCTAGCACCAATAAAAGTAGCAAGCCAATGAGGTGCAACTCGGGGAAGGGCAGTTGGATGAGCGCGAGAGTCATTTGTAAGCTATGAATTCATAACGTGGTAGCGCATGGCAGGAAAGGCATTTCATGAATCTGCGCGAGATAATTCTGAGTGCTTGACTTGAGAAAGCAAAAAACCACACTGCCGCGCTTTTCAACGGCCTCCGGTCTATAATTATGGCGCAAGACCTCAAAGATACGCTCAATCTCCCTCAGACAAATTTCCCCATGCGGGGTAACCTTGTGGAGCGCGAACCGGAGCGCATCCAGCACTGGCAAAAAATTGGTCTTTACGACCAGATCCAAGCCAAAAACAGCGGCGGTCAGAGCTTTATCCTGCACGATGGTCCGCCCTTTACCAACGGCGATTTGCACCTCGGCCATGCGCTCAATAAGACCTTAAAAGATACTATCTTACGCTACAAATGGATGTGCGGGATGGAAGCCCCCTACATACCGGGATGGGACAGCCATGGGCTACCCATCGAGCATAAGGTTTCACGGGAACTGCAGGAGTCCGGGCGCACCGATTACACGCCGCTCGAAGTGCGCAAAGCTTGCGCCAAATTCGCCGATAAATTCCGCATCATCCAAAAGGGTCAGTTCGAACGTCTCGGCGTGATCGCCGACTGGGCCCATGAATACTGGACGATCCACCCGGATTATGAGGCGACCGAGTTGGAAACTTTTGCCAGTTTCGTCGAACAAAACCTCGTCTATCGCAGCAAAAAACCGGTTTACTGGTCGATCCCCTGTGCCACCGCCCTAGCCGAAGCCGAGATCGAATACAAAGATCACAATAGCATCTCCATTTTCGTCAAATTGCGCCTGAGCGACGAGGCGCGCGCCCATCTGGACCTGCCCGAAGAGGACAGCTCGATCCTCATCTGGACAACGACTCCCTGGACGCTGCCGGCCAATCTCGCCGTCGCTGTCCACCCGAATATCGAATATTCGGCAATAAAAACACCAACGCACGGTACGCTCATCGTGGCCACCCCGCTGCTCGAATCCGTCATCAACGAGTGCCGTCTTGAAGATGTCGAGACGGTTGCCACCTACCTCGGCTCGCAACTCGAAAAGTTGGAAGCACGCCACCCTTTTATTGACCGCCCCTCCCCCATCCTGTTGGCCGAATACGTGACCACAGAAAGCGGCACTGGCTGTGTCCACACCGCACCCGGCCACGGCCTAGACGACTACATCACGGGGATCAACAATGGCCTCGAAGTCTATTGCCCCCTCGACGACAACGGTTGCTACGTGGATGACGGGCAAGTGCCCGCCGAACTAGTCGGACTCTCCGTACTCGAAGCTGACGATGGCAAGCCCTCCGCAGCCAACTTGGGTGTGCTTCGTATCATCGCCGGCAACGGCTCCCTCATCGCCAAGAAAAAGATCCACCACAGCTACCCGCACTGCTGGCGCTCAAAGACCCCCGTGGTCTTCCGCGCGATGGATCAATGGTTCATCGCCCTCGATAAGAACGGCGACCGCGCACGTGCACTTGAATCTCTCAACGACGTCAACTTTATCCCTAGTTGGGGAGAGAACCGTATCCGCGCTGCCGTCGAAAACCGCCCCGACTGGTGTATCAGCCGCCAGCGTACCTGGGGTGTGCCGATCCCCGCTTTCTATGACGAAGACGGTGAAGCCTACATCGATGCCGATGTGATCCGGGCGATCGCGAAAAAGGTCGCCGTGTCCGGTACCGACCTCTGGTTTGAAAAAACCGCCTCCGAAATCCTCGACGGCATCGCCCTCCCTGACGACTGGCCGAGCGCCGATCAACTGAAGTGTGGCACCGACACGCTCGACGTCTGGATCGACTCTGGCACGAGCCACCGCGCTGTCCTGCAGAAACGTCCGAATCTCAAATGGCCGGCCGATCTTTACCTCGAAGGCTCCGATCAGCACCGAGGTTGGTTCCAGAGCTCACTCTGGACCTCCGTGATCGCTGACAAGGCCGCACCTTACAAGAATCTGCTCACTCACGGTTTCATCGTGAAAGAAGACGGCACCAAGCTCTCAAAGAGCGACGGTGCCGCTCGCCCGTTGACCGAATGGATCCAAGGCTATGGTGCCGACATCGTTCGCCTCTGGATCTGCTCGCAGGATTATCGGGGCGACGTGCCCGTCTCCGATAAGATCGTCAGCAACGTGGCCAATAACTATCGCAACATTCGCAACACCCTGCGCTTTCAGATCGGCAACCTTCACGATTTTGATGCCGCCACCGACGCCGTGCCACTCGCGAAGCTCAACGCCCTCGACAAATGGGCTCTACACGAGCTCGGCCAACTTGTGCGCAAAGTGACCGAAGCCTATGAAGCCTACGAGTTCCATCGCGCGTTCAAGGACTTCATCGACCCCTTTTGCGCCAACACCCTGTCGGCCACCTACCACGACGTGCTCAAGGACCGCCTCTACACGCGTAGCCCGAAGGACCCGCTCCGCCGCTCTTCACAGACCGCGATCCACATCATCTTCTCCGTCTTCACTCGACTCATCGCACCGCTGCTCCCCTTCACCGCCGACGAAGCATGGAGCTACGCACAAAACGACAGCGACTTCGGCAGCAAACCTATCGCGCTCACAGACTGGCCGGAAGTCGACCCCGCATGGGACGATACCGCCACCGCCGCTGACATCCGAGCCCTGCGCAGTTTCCTCTCCACAGAACTCAACGACCGCCTGGAAACCCTACGCCAGCAAAAGGTGATCGGTCAGAGTCTCGATGCAAAAGTTGTCATAACGGGTGCTTCAAGCGATCCGCAATTCGCGCGCTTGAAAAAATATGAGGCTGATTTGCCGGAACTCTTCATCCTCTCACAGGTCACCGTCGTCGAATCCCCCGAAGTTGTGGGACTTAGAATTGAAGTTGACCACGCCGACGGTGTCCGCTGCCCCCGTAGCTGGCGCTGGGTGCCCGAGCTCGTCGAAACTGAAAACTGGGGTGCCGTGTCGCCCCGCTGTGCCGAAGCACTCCAATCCATTAAACAATAATCGCTAACCACTATTGGAATTCGCAGAAACCATGCCCGCAAAGAAGAAAACTCCCGCTAAGAAGTCCGCCCAAAAGACCGTCAAAAAAGCCGCTACTAAGAAAGCTACGAAGAAGGTC
>DLQD01000036.1:0-15450 GCA_002480015.1 Opitutia bacterium UBA7441 | reverse complement strand
CCACTAAGAAAGCTACGAAGAAGGCCACCACTAAAAAAACTGTAGCTAAGAAGACAAGTGCTCCGAAGAAGGCAGCACCTAGGCCAACCGCATCCGAGAAGAAGATTAGCCCCTTAAAGAAAGCCATCGTTTCTCGCACGGGTGTCGTCGCTGATAAAAAATCAAGCCCGATCGTATTTTCGATCGATGACATCGAAGAGCTGATGGCCTCGAAAAAATCGAACCGCTCTACATCGGAAGCCACCGCATCTAAGAAAGCTCTCGCTAAACCCAAAGCTCAACCAGCAAAAAAAGCACTGGTCGAAGATGCCCCCGTCGAAAAACGCGTCCTCGGAGCAGCCTCCCTAGCGGACATCTTGGGCTTTAACCCCTCCGATAAGAAAAAGAAGATCGAACTCGGGGACAGCGAAATACCCAAGAAATGGAAAAAATATTACAATCTCCTCATCGAGTTGCGTACCCATGTCAGTGATGAGATCAGCCTCCATACTTCGGAGACCCTGAAACACTCATCACGCGATGACTCTGGCGACCTTTCCAACTACAGCAGCCATCAGGCAGATGCCGGCACGGACACCTTCGACCGCGACTTTGCCCTCAGCTTAGTTGCCAATGAGCAGGATGCCCTCAACGAAATCGAGGAAGCGATTCTACGTATTAAAAATGGCAGCTATGGTGCCTGTGAAATCACTGGCAAACAAATTCCTGCCGCTAGGCTCACGGCTGTGCCCTTTGCACGCTACTCCGTAGAAGGCCAAGCCGAGCATGAGAAAAATCAACACCGAAAGCATAACCGTAGCGTAGCTATGGGAATTTTCGGTGATGCCACGGACGCACCCAAACTCGAGTCCAGCGACGACGAGGATTAAGAGGACAGCGAATGCTGGCCAGTCCATTGGCTCCGTTCGAGGATTCAACACATGCCACTCTAAACTAGCTTCTAGAGAACAACCGAGACTGGGCTAAACGGAGTGAGTGGAAGCTGAGGACCTCACTGACAGGATCAGCCAGTGAAATCTAAGCCATCAAATCTAACCGATCCACAAGCCAAGCGCTGACAAGGTAGAGTAAGCCACGACAATCAAAGAAGCCACCTTTAGAGAGGATAAATACGCTTCGGCGCTTTGCGCGGATTGTAGCTTCCTAAGAAGTAAAAGTCCCCCCAATAGTGGCACCGTGCCTAACAAAACAAAGCCTCCATAGCCTTGAAAGAACAACCAAATTAAGACGCCGCACGCGATGATAAGCGATACTGCGTATTGCGCCAGTGCCCAGCGGCGACCGAATAGTACGACCAATGTCCGCTTCCCCGCTTGGCGATCCTCGTCGATGTCGCGGTAATTGTTGACCACAAGTATGTTATTCACAGCCAAGCCGCAGGCTAGGCCGAGTAAAACGACATCCAGCGTCATGTAACCTGTCTGCACATAGAACGTGCAGCCCACAGCAATGAGGCCAAAGAATAGAACCACAAAGACGTCACCCAGGCCGTTATACGCTAAAGGATAAGGGCCGCCGGTGTAGATCCACGCGCAGAGCACGCTGGACATACCGATAGCGAGGAGCCACCACCCTCCGAAGACGATGAGGCTCAGCCCCAGGCTAAATGCGCAGGCGAGCACCCCTAAGGCAGCCCACTTCATGGTTGCTGCCTTAATCAGCCCGCCCGCTACTGCCCGGCGCGGCCCGATGCGCGCCTCCGTATCCGTACCTTTCACTCCATCCAGATAGTCATTGGCGAAATTGGTTCCGATCTGCACCAGCAAAGCGAAGGTAAGGCAAAGCATCGCCGGCAGGCCGTGCCATGCCCCCGCATGATAGGCCATCGCCGTCCCCAAAAGCACGGGAGCGACCGCCGCAGGTAGTGTTTTGGGTCGTGTGGCTTCAAGCCAAATGCTGCATAGGGACATTAGACGCATGTTCGATCTATTAATAGCTAATATTTATTTTAGTGACCGCACTGCAGCGCTTCCCCTACAAGCGTCGAAAGCGGTCGACACTGAGCCCAGATGTAGCATCGCCGGGAAGCACATCTTAATCGACCATCGGCGGAGACGTCCGCGATGGAGGTTCTGACGCAGCGCGTTTGCGCTCGGCTCGCCGGACGAAGAACCGAAAAATCGTCCGAATAAAGTAAAACAGCATCACAACCACAAGGATGGCTGCAACCATGGGAATCATAACTGCCAGCCCTGCAGTCAGGACCGAACCGCCTAACTCGGCCGTCGACACCGCAGGATTCCCGATGCCACCCGTCGTCGCGGTGGAAGCACCACGGGTGATGACCGAAGCGCCCTGAACGATACCAGCCGTCCCACCGCCCATAATAGTCGCGACAATCCACTTAAAGGCATCGTCACCCATGAATTCAGGGAGCATGGCCCCGGAAATGAAAGTGCCCGCCACAACTGCCGCCGGCGTCGCGATCGAATCGAGCGCGTTATCCAACCAGGGGATGTAGTAGCTACCGACTTCCAGAGCAGTAGCCACCCCCAAAGCAATCGTGATAGGCGTGCTCCCCAACCACTCAAAATCAGCCCCCAGCATCTCTTGGAAATTAACATCACCGAAAGCCTCCAAGCCGGTATTGGCGGCTAGGCTCGCAATGAACAGAGGCACGAAGACCCGGAATCCACAGGCAGCAGCGAGCCCGACCCCAGCGAAAATGGCAATTAATTCATTCATGATAGGCCTAGAATAGGCGACATGAAGGCATGCGGGAAGCACGGAGTTCCATAAAAAGGCCACGGGGAATTCTCCCGTGGCCCGACGAATTGGAGCGATGTGAGCCAATGAACTATTCGCTCTTGCACAATTTACTTAGGAGATAGTCCATATGCTTTCCGGCCGCTTCGCGACCACCCAAACCGAAGGAGCGAGCCAGAGCGATCGCTGCAGCAATTGCATCTGGCATGAAGTTACCCAGTTTTTCCAGAAACGGGGAAAGGAAGCTGTTGTCTGCCATAGTCATATTGTTAGGTTATTTTTGTATTAGTTGCCGTTAGGCAAGGCCCATTAATAGCTAAATCCTTAGATTGGTTAACAAGTCGGATCGGCTAACTGGCTTTCACGATTAAAGGAACTGCTACCTCCCGTTAAGAATCCAACGCGCGCAGGGGTGCCATTAAATCCACGGGGGGACACAAACCGCAACAGTTGCCGGAACTCGTCCCGCACCTAAAGAAGCGGACCTACGGATGCGGCTTCCTTTAGGTGGCCGCCTGACCCGCACTTAAAATTGCGCTCCGCGCCCATCTATTCAAAAAAGAATTGGACTTAGCCAGCCAGGCTGACATTGTTCAATTGACAATGATAGATATCAGATTTACCTGAAAAGCTTGCCCATCCCCCTACCTCAACCATTTACAACTATGAAAAAACCATCCACCCCACGTTCAGGTTTCACCCTGATTGAACTCCTCACTGTTATCGCGATTATCGGTATTCTTGCCGCGATCCTTATTCCTGCTGTTGGCAAGGTGCGGGAAGTGGCGAATAAGACGAAGTCTTCTGCAAATATCCGCTCGATTGCGGTTTCCTATGCAACTTATTCCACTTCGGGTGGTAAAGTTCGCACACTGAATGCCACAAAACTGACAACAGCTGGCTTTACAGATGACATTTATGGCGTTGCGGCATTCTTAGGTAAACAAGTTGATTTAACAGACGCCAGTATCTGGGTGATCGGATCCGATCCAGCCGTAGCAGATTTCGCAGGCACGATTCCCCCTGTTGTAGGCTTTCGCGACGACAGCAATATTTTCCAAGTAAATACAGACTGGAAAAGTCCTGTCCCAGTAGGCTATGATTTCGCGATAGGCGTCAGCGGCAATGCTCCAACATCAACAACTCCTCTAACTTGGACTAGAGGTTTAGATTCGACCAGCGGGACTTGGGGTAAAGACACACCATGGGGACTGGGTGGCCATATCGCCTTCCTCGATGGACACGTTCAGTTTTATACAGAATTAGGTGAGGAAGATGGACAATTGGTTAATCCAACAACTGGACTCCAAACTGTTAAAATGTCCGACATCCACGCAGACGCCGACATTAAAAAGGCACCTGTCTACGCTCCATAAAGCATATGGGCTTCATCAGTTAGTCTCAAAACCCCAGCCTCCCGGAGGCTGGGGTTTTTCTTTGCCCAAATTCCAGACTTTGGCGTTGTTGAATGCAAGGAGAGCACTTTAATACTCCATAAATGCCCGAACCCATCTACATCTTTGGCCACAAGAATCCCGACGCGGACGCGATTTGCTCGGCACTTGCCTACGAGGCTTATAAACACGCCATCGGTCAAACCGAATATGTCGCCGCCCGCTGCGGTAATTCCAATGCCCGGATCGACGCGATTCTGGATCGCTTCCAGACACCCTTGCCCCGGTTCATCGGGGACGTCACTCCGCGGGTGGGCAATATTATGCAAGCGCAGGCACGCACGGTGACCCGCCAGAGCACTTGCGCGGAGGCGCTGGAATTGATCGACAAATACGATGTGCGCGCCTTGCCTGTCGTCGACGATGACGGGCAGATCAAGGGGCTCGTCTCGATTTTTCAACTCGGTGAATTTTTCATCCCGAAGCCACGTGAGCCGCGGGCCATGCGCCGCGTGCACACCAGCGTGCAGTCGATTATCGACTCACTCAGTGCCAAGGTGCTCCACGCAGACAGCCCCAATGAGCTGGAGGAACTCTTTGTCCGTATCGGGGCAATGGATATCCGTTCCTTCGGCAGCCATCACAAGGAGACCGGACTGCCGTCTGATCGGAGCATCATCATCGTGGGTGATCGCTGGGACATACAGGAGCGCTGCCTCCAACTGGGAGTCCGCCTCCTGGTCATTACTGGGGCGCTTGAGGTCGATGAAGATGTCATCGACCGCGCCAAAGAACGGAATGTGTCCCTCATCGTCAGCCCCTACGACTCGGCCACCACCTCCTGGATTATTCGCACGGCTACGCATATCGATGGGCTCATCGACCCGGACGTAAGCTGCTTCAGCGCGGAAGACCGAATCTCCGCCGTCAAACGTCGCATCGCCAACAATAACGACCCGCTCTACATGGTGGTGAACGACAGCAAGCAGCTGATTGGAGTGTTCTCCAAGAGTGACATCCTTCGCCCCAGTCACACCCGCATCGCGCTGGTCGACCACAACGAGCTAGGTCAAGCCGTCAATGGAGCCAGTGAGGTACAGATCACCGAGATTCTCGATCACCACCGGCTCGGCAATATCCCCACGGAGCAGCCCATTCTCTTCATCAACCGACCCGTCGGTTCGACCTGCTCGATCGTAGCGGATCTCTTTCGCTCTCAGTCGTTGACGCCCGAGCCGAACATTGCGGGCATCATGATGGCGGGGATCATCTCCGATACGCTGCTTCTGAATAGTCCGACGACGACCCCGCTCGAAGGTGAGCTGCTCGAATGGCTGGCTCCCATCGCGGGCATCGAATCCAAGGCGCTGGCAGAATTAATATTCACTGCGGGTTCGGTCGTCATTAATAGCAAGCCGGACGAAGTAATTCGCTCCGACTGCAAGATATACGACGAAGGGGAGATACGCTTTTCCGTATCGCAAATTGAAGAACTCGGTTTCGATAATTTCTGGAAAAACGAAGATGCCCTCGACCAAGCGCTCGAAGCCTACCGCAAGGAGGAGGATCTCTACTTTAGTTTCCTGCTAGTCACGGATATCAACTCGCAGGATTCGCTCCTTGTCGTCGCCGGAAACGACGAACTCAAAGCAGCGATTAATTATCCGCAACGCGGGCAGAGCAACATTTACGAATTACCGGGCATCGTCAGCCGGAAGAAACAGCTGATGCCCTACATCTCGTCACTGCTTAAGACGATGGGTGTGGTTTGATCTCTATGGTCGGAGGGTTCAGCCTCTGCGGACGAGACAGAGCTCGTCCCTCTGAAGGGGATACGGCAGGTTCGGAGGGACGACCTCCGTGTCGTCCGAGAGAGTTGTGGTTGGGGGTACTGGCGTCGCCCAGACGAGAGAGCGCGTCACTCCCGGCCCAGCGCAATTCTTTAAAGGTCAAACCTTTTGCAAACCAGTATGAGAAACGCAGCTATCGTCATCATTCGACAAGCCCGTGATCCTTGACGAGTACACCCCTACAAATCGAGCGACGCCATCTCCTTGATAAACGATTCCGCGCCGGCATAATACGGTGAGAAATCCATCTGCGGATGGAAGCATTTGAGCGGAAACGGCGAGCCTTGGACAAATTCCCAGACAACTCCTGCCGCCTGGCAAAGCGCAAAGGCAGCAGCGATGTCCCACACCTTGACTCTGTAATCGACCACCCCTGTCAGATAGCCAGTGGCCACATAGCTTGCGGTAAGAGCGCCACTGCCGATGCAGCGCACCCGGTATTTGGAAAGTAAGTCGCTCAGTGATAGCAATTGCTCCGGCGACATAGGGAAGTGCATGCCGATCATAGTCTGCGCATCAGCTACGGTCGCATTACGGTCGATTTTCTTCTGATTTCGAAACAGTCCATAACCTAGGCCGCCCTCGAGCAAGTCCTCAGTGCTGTGATCGTAGATGAAGCCGTAGACCGGCACGCCATCGAACAGAAGGGCCAGAGAAATGGCACAAAAGGAGCAACCCAATGCGTAGTTGTTGGTGCCATCAATGGGATCGACCACCCATGCGAAACGCGCATCCAATTCCAATGCCTCATCCAGCGGACTGGCCTCTTCGCTACAATAATCGTCCTCGGGGAAATCCCGACGGAGCTCGGCAAAGAGTTTCTCCGAAATTGCGAAATCGGCGAAAGTGACGCGAGTATCGTCCTCTTTCCATTCACTACTGACCTCACCGAACTGACGTCCAAAAAAACCCACTTGATCGCGCACAGCCACGCGCCCCGCATTGATCCGATGACGAATTTGATGATCGAGTTGGGCTTTCGCTTGGCGATTCATACAACCAAGCTGCGCGAATATGAGTGATTAGAGAAGCAAATACAGAGACGAACGCGATCTTCGAACCATGTTGCAAACTGAACCCACGCTTTGTAGACGTTATCAGCCACGAATACCAGGCGCCCTACCGAGTGCAGCGTTTCACGGCTCCTGCGCAGGTGCCTGGGGGGGGGGAGGGCAAGACCCAAGAGCTCAGTGTTCGTGCTGGTGTGGCGCTGGCACTGCTGCATTGAACTGACTTTCAGATTCGGAAGCACCCAAAGACTTGTCGGCTTCGAAGCGCTGCCACAAAGGTATCTTCAGGGTATTTTCGAGCTCTCGAATACGCTCAAGAATGATCCCTTTCTGGGCGAAGGGCACATTGGGTAATGAGTTGTGGAGTTCTTTTAAAAAGACGTAAGCCTCCTCGTTCTTGCCCTGATTGCGCAGTAACTCCGCGTAGATGCGCGCAGCGAAATAGGGTGCATCCGCCTGCTGGGAGGCTTTGAGAAACCAATTAGCGGCATTGGCGTCATCCTTCAAGCGATTGAGGTAGATCTGTCCTTTCTCTAAATAAAGCTTTGCCTTGCCAGGGTGGAATTCGAGTGCTTCGTCGATCAGATCGAAGGCCTGTTCGGCTTGTTCGAGGTCGAGGGCGTGCTGCCGAAGCTCGGGAACCTTGTCATATCCGCCTTCTTCACGTATCCGCCAGTTGGGTACATCGTAGGCAATCATACGGCTTCCGTTGATCCAGAAAAAATCGGGGCGCGGGTCGAGCGTTGTCACTAAACGAATCATGGCGTCGAGTTTCACACGGTCTCGGCGCTCCCAAATGGTGCTCGTCCGAATCCAGAGGAAGTCGGCCAGTATCGCCCGAAAGCCGCCGAGCATACCGACGACGAGCCCCTGCCCCAAGGCACCCTCAATCGCCCCGAGGTTCATTTCCGGCTGGCCGGCCTTGACCACTTCCCAAGCCGGCGCTTCGATCGGCCGAGTCATCCATCCCAGAAGGAGCAATACAAGCAGGACGCTGAAGATCCGGCTGCATCGTTGGAGGATCGGCTGTTGTAGAAGAGACGCCACTAAATCTCCCTCCGACGGAAGTTCACTTGTGCGAGGAGGATAAAAACGACCGCGTAGATCAGACCGTAGCACGTGATTTGAAGAACCGTGCTGGCCGGCAGCGCCTTTTCAACATCGAAGACGAGTTGATCACCGATGTTGAATAGTTGAAAATTCGGAAAGATTAGTCCGAGACCAAAAACCAATAAGCGTTCCCAACCAGCTTCCATTCCGGAGTAAGCGTCGCGCGCAATGTATTGCAGTTGGCAGATGACGAGCACAAAGAAGGAGACGACAATCGTGTAGAGGTTCGTATTCGAGAAGCTGGCAACGAAGAGGGTGATGGCGGCGAGGATACCAAACTTCAACCACTGAAGGAATCCAAAGAGGAAGACGTCGCCATAACGAATCAGGGGCCCATCTAGAGAAACCTCATCACCGAGACGATCCAACAGGGCGCTCTCACGCCAATAGAGGATTCCACTGAGCACAAGCGTGATGACTAGGGTGAAGCAGAACATGAGTAGCTGCGCCCCAAGGAATTTACCCGCAAGGAATTCCAGCTTATAAACGGGCTTGGCCAGCATGGTCAACGCGGTGCGGTTCTCGATTTCGTTAAAGAAGAGCTGCGTGGTCGCGGTGATCGAGAGGATCGAGCCGAAAAAAAACAAGGCGCCGAAACCGAAGTCCGTGATAAATTTCAGCTCCCCCGCACCGAAATCGAACTGTTGGAAGAAAGTCGAACTGCCGACCAAGGCGATTGAAATGAGCAGGAGCGAGTTGAAGAACTTCTGACGGACGGCCTCGAGGAAAGTCGTGCCGGCGATGAGCCGGATACGTGTGCAAAAATCCAGAGGGCTCATAAGGACTCACCTCCTCTCACTTTCTTGGCATGCTCACTTTCGCGTTGCTGCACTTCTTTGAGAAAGTAGGCGTCGAGGCTGAGACGGGGCTTCTCGACCCGGGCGAGGCGCCCGCCCTGCGCCTCGATGGTGGCCTCGACTGCAGCGCGGCCTTCGGGGCTAAGCCCTTCGACGACAAGCGACTCGGCATCTTTCGCTTCGACGAGTTCATCAACTCGTCCCTCCTGGACGAGTTTGCCCCGGTGAAGAATGGCCACCCGATCACAGAGCCCCTCGATCTGAGCGAGTAGATGCGAAGAGAGCAAAACAGTTTTACCCCGCCGCTTCAGCTCGCGCACAATTTCGGCAATGCCTGCTGAACCGAGTGGGTCGACCCCTGCGGTTGGCTCGTCGAGAATAACTAGCTGCGGATCATGGACCAAGGACTGGGCGAGCCCGATCCGTTGAAGCATCCCCTTCGAGTAGGTACCCACCCGGCGGTGGGCCGCCTCGGTCATGCCCACGAGTTCGATGACGGAGTCGACCGCACGGTCGATCTCCGAACGCGGCACCATGCAGATACGTGCGTAATAGCGAACGAGTTCGTGCCCCGTCAGGTAACGGTAAAAATAGGGGGCTTCAGGCAGGAAGCCGACACTGCGGCGGGCAGCGACCTGCTTGCTGGGCTTACCGTAGATCTCGCAGCTACCCGTCGAAGCTTCGAGCAGACCGAGGATGACTTTGATGGTCGTGCTCTTGCCAGAACCGTTGGGACCCAGCAGGCCGAAGATTTCGTTGTTGCCGACTTCCAGGCAGAGATCGTCGACCGCACGGAGCTTGATGCCACGGATGCCGACCGAAAAGTCCTTGGTCAAATGCTGAATGCGAATTGCAGGGGTAGTCATTGCGAGGGCTTATTGTTCGATGCGGAAATTTTGGCAAGTGCGCGTGCCGTAGCCGGTCTGAATTTCGCTCTCACGAATGTAGCTTTTTAACTCCGACTCGACCTCTGACTGAAAAGCGACGACTTCAGACTCCTCCCCTTCGGCATACAGATGCACACGCCCATCGGCGAGATTGCGCACGAATCCCGTGACTTCAAAGCCCTTGGCCACGGCCACAGTCTGATAACGGAAGCCGACACCTTGCACGTGGCCCTCAAACCAGCAATTTATTTGAAAAACACGATTATCCATAAACTTTAAGACTTAATAAATTCCAGTCAGAGGCAAGTGCATTAGAACCTTGTCTCGGTCTATTTTAGGCTCAGAGATAGATGCACTCGCATGATCCTCTCCACCACAGACTGCTCCGAACCGACACTCGTCGACATCATTTTGCCTTTAGAGCTATCGGAAGACTTGGACGCGCAAAAGGCCGCCTTGGCCAAAAAACTGGGGACTACGGTGACTCAGATCTCCGAATGGCGGCTGCGCAAACACTCGATCGACGCCCGTCAGCGCACGATCAAGGTACAACTCCGTTTCGAGGTCGGCCTCGCGCAAAAACTGCCTCCCGATCCGGTATTGCGGCCTGACTACCCGAGCCTCGCTGCCGGCGCACCACAAGTCGTCATCGTCGGCTGTGGTCCCGCCGGAATGTTCGCCGCGCTGCGCTGCCTAGAACTCGGTCGTCGCCCGATCATTCTGGAACGTGGCAAGGACGCCTCGGCCCGCCGCTTCGACCTCGGCCCCATTCTGAAAGAAGGCCGTGTGATCGAAGACTCCAACTACTGCTTCGGTGAGGGGGGAGCAGGTACGTTCTCCGACGGCAAGCTCTACACCCGCGCCACCAAGCGCGGGCCTGTCCGCACCATCTACGAAACTCTTGTTGCCCACGGCGCACCGGAGCGTATCCTGATTGACGCCCACCCGCACATTGGATCGAACCTGTTGCCCAAGGTCGTCATGGCCATGCGTGAGTCGATCCGTGCTGCGGGCGGCGAAGTCCACTTCGGTGCCAAGGTCGAGTCTTTCCTGATCCACAATGAACGCATGGCCGGCGTCCGGATCTGCGACGGCCGGGAGTTTTTAAGCGAGCAGGTGATTCTCGCCACCGGGCATTCGGCGAGAGACATCTATATTCAACTCAACAAACAAGGTGTCCGTTTGGAGCAAAAGCCATTTGCGGTCGGGGTTCGTATCGAGCACCCTCAAGCGCTCATCGACAGCTTGCAATACCACTGTCCACGTGACGAAGCGCGCCCTGCCCGACTCCCTGCGGCGAGCTACCGGCTGGCGACTAAAATCGACAATCGAGGCGTCCACTCATTCTGTATGTGCCCAGGCGGATTCATCGTGCCCGCCGCCACTGAGAATGACGAAGTCGTGGTCAACGGCATGAGTCTCGCCCGCCGCGACTCGCCCTTCGCCAACAGCGGCATGGTCGTGACGGTCGAACCGGAAGACACCGCTCCCTTTGAGCCCGAACACGGCGTGCTCGCCGGCATCGCATTCCAGAAAACGCTCGAACAAGCGGCCAAACAACACGGGGGTGGCGGGCAAATCGCCCCCGGACAGCGCGTGACCGATTTCCTCGTGGGCAAAGACTCCGCCGAGCTACCGAAGACGAGCTACTTCCCCGGCATCACCCCCGCACGGATCGACGAGATCTTGCCTCAATGGATGGTCAGCCGCCTGCGCCGCGGCCTCAATATTTTTGGTCAACAAATGCGCGGCTACATAACTGAAGAATGCAACCTTATCGGCTTCGAGACACGCACCAGTTCGCCTGTACGCATCCCGCGCGATGAAGCCACCCTCCAACATCCGAATCTCCCAGGCCTCTATCCCTGCGGCGAAGGGGCGGGTTTTGCCGGCGGCATCGTCAGCGCCGCACTCGATGGCATGCGCTGCGCGGACGCGTCGGCAAGAGTATCGACATGATCGGTCTTATTGAAAACTCCGGTGGTGCGCCCAAGGCGCGAGGCTACCTCGTCGCTCTGATCGAAAGTATCTTCAAGGAAGGCGGCTACCTGCAGATTGAGCTCGCGCTGGATCATCGCCCCGAGCAAGCTTCCATGGCGAGTTCGGTCGCCGTGGCGCTGGAGTCGGACCAGCCGCTCCTTTTCGAGGCGGGCACTGGTGTGGGCAAGAGCCTGGCCTACCTCATCCCCGGCATCCTCCACTCTGTCGATAGCGAGCGGCCTTTCATCATCTCCAGCCACACGATCAGCCTCCAGGAACAGATTCGGGAAAAAGATTTAAAAATCTGCCGCCGACTCTTTCAAGCCGTGCCTGAGCTGCGACGCTACGGTGCGTTCAAGACCGCGCTCATGGTCGGTAAAAGCAACTACTGCTGCAGTACCCGGCTCGGCAACGCACTGAAAGACGCACAATCAGCCAAACAGACAGAGATGTTTAAAAACGACGAAAAAGCCGACCTGATACGGATCGCGAAATGGTCGGCCGAGACGAAAAATGGTGTCATCCAAGAACTTTCGCCCGCCCCGCTCCCTGAGGTGTGGGATGCGGTCAACGCCGATAGCTCCACCTGCTCGCGCAAGAACTGCGATCCGTCCGTCTGCTTCTACCAGCGCGCCCGTAAGCAGCTTCTCTCGGCCAACTGTGTCATCGTAAACCACAGTCTGCTCTTTTCACTGATCAATGCCGGCATGCAACCCGAAGGTGAGGTGCGCGGCATCCTCCTGGCCGACGACTTCGTCGTGCTCGACGAAGCGCACCGCATCCCCGCGATCGCTACCGACCACTTCGGCACTCACGTCAGCTCCTTCGCCGTGGATCGTGCGCTCAAGCGTATCTACAATATGCGCACCAACCGTGGGATCCTCAAACGCCATGGCCAAGCGTGGGATCAAGACGCAGTGACCAACGCGATCGAAGCCGCGCACGAGTTCTTTTCCTATCTGGGTGATCACTTTCTATTAAAAAAGCCGATCCAGCGCATCCACCAACCCGACTTCTGTGACAACATACTATCGGGGCCACTCAAAGAAGTCACCGAGCGCCTCGGAGCGCTCATCCAGAAGAGCGACGACGAGCGCGCGCAAGACGAGCTCCGCGACCACCGGCGCCGTATCCTCGGCTACCGCGACGCGATTAATGGCTTTATCAACTTCGCGGAAGACGACCATGTGCAATGGCTCGAACGCGGCGGCAAGAAGGGGCAAATCGTTACCTTGCGGAGTGCCCCGCTCGACGTAGCCCCGTACTTGCGCAAACACGTTTTCCAGCGAGGCACGGCGGCTGTATTGACCAGCGCCACCCTCTCCGACGGTCGGCACATGGACAGCTTCCAGGAAAAAGTCGGCGCCCAAGCAGCCGATTCGGAGATCGTGTATTCACCTTTCGACTACGAAACAAACTGCCGCGTCTACATCGCTAGCGACGCCCCACAGCCTGACCCTGGCCAGGGCCGTCTCGACCTCGACTACCTAGCCAACATGATTTGCTGGTGCGCCCGGCGAGTCGAAGGCGGCACACTCGTGCTCTTTACGAGCCACTTCGACCTGCGCCAAGTGCGCGAACGGACTGAGGGTTTTTTCAAAATGCTCCAGCGGCCACTCTTCACTCAAGGCCACCACATGGCTCGCACGGAGATCACCCGGCAATTCGCCGACGCGGGCAATGGCGTACTCTTCGGCACCGACAGCTTCTGGACGGGGGTGGATATCCCCGGCCCCGCGCTCTCACAGGTCATCCTCGCACGCTTGCCTTTCGAGAACCCAGGCCACCCTGTGAGCGAAGCCCGCAGCGAGTACATCCGCGCACAGGGGGGTAACCCCTTCGCAGAAATGACGGTCCCCGAGGCCTTGGTCAAATTTCGACAGGGCATCGGTCGGCTCATCCGCCGCCACGAGGACACGGGCAACATCGTAGTGCTCGACTCCCGTATCTTGACGAAGCCCTACGGTGCCCGCTTCCTGGAAGCCCTCCCCGTGAAAGCATACGAACGCTTCAACCGTGAAAACCGCGATTCCGTATTCGCATCCTAGCGGGCGATTGGTTTAATAGGGCACAGTGCAAATCACCTCATTCGGCACGACCGATCGCGGACGCGTCCGCCACGCCAATGAAGACGCCCTCCTTATCGACGGCGCGCATCAACTCTATGCCGTGGCCGATGGGCTTGGCGGACTACCCGGTGGTGCCGAAGCCAGCCACCGCATCGTGGAACTGCTCGGGCAAGCGATGCGCCGCGTCGATAGTGCCGAAGAGCGGATCGACCTAAGCGAACTGATGACCCGCATCCACCGGATCGTGAGCAAAGAAGGACTCGAAGCGCACCCTGTTACAGGTTCGGGTAGCACACTCACCATCGGTCAAATCGTCGGCGACCAGTTGCTCATTGGCCATGTCGGCGACTCCGCCGCTTACCTCCTGCGAGGCGCTGCGCTCAAAAAACTGACCATTGACCACACGATGGCGCAGCAGTTGATCGAACACGAGGGCGAGGGTGCCCGCGACTTCATGCCACCCGAGTATCCCCACACGCTCACCCGCTGCGTTGGACAAGGTGACACGCTCCGAGTCGACCGCACACGTCTCCGCGTCGAGCTCGGCGACCGCCTGCTCTTCTGCACCGACGGCCTCAACAAAGTGCTCAGCGAAGCGCAAATCCGCGAAAAACTCATGCAAGCCTCCACACCGGAAGACGCCTGCAAAAGCCTCACACGAATGGCCAACGACCACCAAGGCCCTGACAATATCACGCTGATTGTGCTGCACATTACGTAGTCACTGAACCCTTTTAACCTTGATTGAATGTAGCGATAGGACGCCCTTCGGCTCGACCTAAGGCGGGTTCACTAGCTCAGACTCCGTCGACCCTGCTGGCGCAAGTTCGCTACAATTCTCAGACCCCACTAGCAGAACATAGACACAAAAATGAAAAAATCCGAAATTTTCCACCCCAAAGTCGAAGCCAAGCCAGACAACCTGCTTTTCCGCTTCAGCCTCGGGCAAGCACTCTACGAAGAGGGCGCGACCGCCGCAGCCATCCCCCACCTCCAGCGCTGCGCCGACTCCCGCGACGATTGGATGCTGCCGCGCATTTTACTCGGTAAATCCCTACTTCAAATAGGCCGCGATGCCGAGGCCAAGCCGATCCTGAAAACCGCCCTTGAATTGGCCGTCGCGCAGCACCACGACGATCCCGCCGCCGAGCTGCGCACAATGTTGGCCGACCTCTAATCGGCCACCGATCACTCTCCGTCAAAAGCTATTTCGTCGGCCTTTACCAGTTCCTCGCTATCGAGTAGATCACCAACCGGCGCATCAGTCGATGGGTCGCATCGCTCGCCTAAGCGCTTGTAGCCTGCGAATCGGCTCCGATCCAAGGAACCGCAAAAACTGCTGTTTTCTTGCCTTGCAGTCTGAGCAAAGCGCCCTAATCTCCGCCTCTTTTTTGGAATTCCACGGCTCGGCCTGAGCCAGCCAATCCTCTTCTAAACCACACACACACAGACTCTTAACACACATACGATACGATCATGACCGACCTGTCAAAATACAGAAATATTGGTATCTTCGCCCACGTGGACGCCGGTAAAACAACAACAACCGAGCGCATACTGAAGCTCACTGGTAAAATCCACAAGCTGGGTGAGGTGCACGATGGTGCTGCCACGACTGACTTCATGGAGCAGGAGCAAGAGCGTGGT
>DLQD01000121.1 GCA_002480015.1 Opitutia bacterium UBA7441 | reverse complement strand
CTAGGGCAGTAGATCGAAGCTGACCCCACCTTGGTGTGGCACTCCTTCATGATCGTCGCGATGAGGGCGTGCCACTTCCTCGGTTTCGCGCTGCGCAGTGGCATCCTCAACGACGACTCCCTCTGGCACTTCAACACAGAGAATGAGATCCTCTGCGGGTAATTGTGACCGTAGAACAAAACGATAGTCATGTGAATCCGACCCAACTGCAACGAGTTGACCATAACCTGGAAGCGGTCCACCGGATTGGTGGCGTAGATCGAGGCGAAGCGCACTACTGACTGCGGATTTGGCGGTTAAATGAAGTACGACCTGCTCGCCGCCCTCGAGCCCCTGCAAAGGTCCGACTTCTAGCACACGCAGTCCTTTTTCGCCTATCCTCGATTCTACCTTCAAGGCTTGCACGGTGATCGCCGTCCGAAAAGGTACCGTATACACACTGCCCTCCCAGGTGCCATCCTCACGCAAGCTTTTGAGCAAGCCGCGCTTATTGGCACCCTGACCGATCGCGGCAATATTGAATCGACGATCCTCATGAATATAGGGTTTAATCTGCGAGATTCCTCCCGTCACGGCAGTGCGCGGACGGTCATAGTTTTCAACAAGGTTTTCAATCGCACCTCGCATCGTTTCATTAAAACCGCGGTCATGAGAATCCGGCCACTTCATTGCATGGATGGCATTAGCGCCCTTTTCCCAAACATGTATGAGCTGCTCATTGGCCAGACGTTGATCCGTAGTGAGCGCCTGATACTCTCCGAAAGTAATGGAGTCGAAGCCCGAGCTAAACCCTGCCTTGAATGCATAGTTCGGCTTATTAAACCATACGGTGAAACGTGTGAAACCAAAGCCCACTCCTGAAGTCAGCGCATAATCGATCGGGGTAATACGGACCATTCGCTCACTGAAGAGGTCAAGCGTGCCAATTGCGTAGCGATCTGGAATCTGGTGCGTGCGCAAGATCTCAGCAGGAAAGCCAGCGAGCAGGGCTTGCGTAAAAGTATCCGACAGCCGACGATTCACGACATAGCGGTTATAAAAGACCCAGTCATTGAAAAACGAATTCTCCGTATCGTACGCATCCCAGTCACCACGCTGCGTATCTCGGGGCGCATCGAAGCCCTCCAGTGAGGGTCCATTTCGCGCAAGGAGCACTTTCTCCATGTCCTGACCATAAAGATTCCGCAGATACTCACGGAAGCCACGAATCATCGCAGGGTTATAATCGCCCACCGTCTTATTTTCTTTCACTGCGATTTCAAACTCATGGTTCGGCTCCACCGAGATCACTCGTTCCGGATGCTGACGAAAGGACTGGCTTAGCTTAAAAAGAAAAGCGCGCAGCGGTAGCAAATAGAGACGATCGAGCGCTGACAAACCTGGCGCGTAGGTTGAGCCCACAAAGCTATCGGTTTCCCCAAATTCACCGTAATACGAAACCTCGTTGAGGCGAGAGAGCGCTAAATATTTAGGTAAGCCAGTAGACTCATCCACGATCTCCTTCCAGCTAGCGAACCTTGAGTTGAACTGCCGATGCGTGAAGCAGGGCTCCCAGAGCACCCGCTGCTGTTTATCTAGCGACTGATTGAGTTGACCTAAACCTACCGCGGCAGGACGCAATCCAGCCTCCCAGTCTTCGGCCACTTCGGAGGTGAAGATACTGGCGTCGCCGTAAGCGGGCGAAGAACCGTCCGTGCGAATATGACCATAGCGTGCAAACTTAATATAGTCACCCGATTGCTCCTCAGTGAGGCCAAGGTTTCCAGCGGTAATCCAAAACTCATTTTCGTGGCGACCTAAATTCTGGCGAGCTCCGACCTCATTGCCGTGCACGAGCAATGCCTCTGACAGATCCGAGCTGACGAGTGTAGCCAAGCGCATTTGCTCCGCGAAGGCGGACCGATATAAACCATCAACAGGCGCATCAAAGCTTAGCTGCTTGAACTCGTGCTGACCGCCTAAAGTGTCAAACTTAAGCAAATGTCCGGATTCGAGATAGAACAATTCAAGCGCCACTCCAGAATCCGTCTCTGCAGCCTCCAGTCGAACCGCTCCGGAAGCCGGCGCGGTAAAACGTATTGCATCGAGATAAACCCCGTCGGGCGTATAAAGCACGACGCCGCTCGCTGCGCCTGCACGTTGGTTGGCGAGTGTAATCGCGATCTCACTGCCAGGCTGACTCGCTAAGAAATCACCCGCGGCCACCACAAACGGGCCCACAAGGGAACGAGGCATGACGAGTTCCGCGCGGAAACCACCGTGCGCATCAAACACCCGAAGGTTTTGAATAGAGCGATCTGAAATCGGCGCAGCCAGAATAAACGCTTCACCCGAAGCATCACGCCCTGCGACCACATGTACACCGCCTTTCACCGATGTCGGATACGCCAAAAATTGAGCGGTTGCCAAACCATATTCGTTCAACACGCGAACAAAGCTAAGGTTTCCAGGGTCCGCCCCCTGCCCGACCACCATCCTAGGGCCTAAAGGTACCGGACTGACAACCTCCGCTCGTTCAGGAGCGAGACGTGTGGCTAAATCCAAGTTAGGGTCCAGCACCGCCGTTACCGTCGTCGCGGCCGAGCTCGTGTAGACAGATGCGATACGCCCATGCTCTGTCGCGGAAAGTGAAGACACGCAATGACTCAACGAGAGCAATAAAGCGGCATAATTTGCACTACGCATGATAAATGGGCTCAATAGCAAATCACAGGAGCTTCCAGTAAGCCCGAAGGAAATAATTCATAGCCTTCAGTATAGCTGTCCCCCGTGGTGCGAAAGCTTATCGGAGCAGTCAACACATCCTCCTTTGGCAAGCGGTGCAATGGTCCGAATAAATTTTGCCGCGTCAACGAGACATCAATACGTAAAAGTGGGCTCTCTGTAGTCGCCTGTGAATGAATCGCATAGGGAGGAAAGGCTACCGTCGCTTCGAAATCAGCATGCTGAACACTCGCACAGGCCCCCGCAAAGCTCGGCAATTCACAAGTAAAAGTCGCGCCCTTCGCGACGCTTTCCACACGCTTAAAGTAGCTCACACGCCCGGTGTAAAACGGGAGCCCTTGATTCACGAGATCACCGATCTCAATACAATCTGACAACTGACTCAAAGCAAATCCACCTTGACGACGCATGACGCCAAACGCGCCAAACAGATACACCGCCTCGATATCCGTATCCGAGCGCAGACGTGTTTTAAAGTTTAAGATATTGACGCCTGTCTGTAAGGCATCCGCTGGCAATGCAAAACGCTTCAACGCGCTATCAATCCACCATGATGGTGAATCCGGAACAGCGACTGCCTGCCCGTTCAGCATAATTTTCCAGCGATCCGGCTGCTCCATCACTAAATCCAATGCGGCAGGCATCACTTCTACATCAAATTGAAACTCCATTTCAAGTAGGGGGCCCTCGGCCGGCGACTTCCGATCACACCAAGGTTGGACCATCGTCCCTGTGCGAAGGGGCCAGCCTATCCGCTCACGTATGGAATCATCAATACGCAGCACACCTTCGGGCGCATGCCACGCGCCATCATCGAGCTTGTAGCGCGCACGATCCAGCACCAGTGCATTTGGCTCACTCAACTCATACTCGAAAGCTCCAGTCAAGGGCTGTATGTTTGCAAAGACCTGATCCTCGGGCGACTTAGTTATTCGAGGCGACCATGCATTTACGTGCACTCGAAACAGGTGCTCTTGAAGCGGCTCAAAATCAACTGGCCATTGTAAGCCCTCACCGCTCGCCCTCGCTTCAACTACTTCCACTTGGCCATCACGACAATTTAAGCGCTCAACTTGACCGACAGCAGCAAGGTTCACATACACACTCGGGATCGCACGTTCCGTCGTGTTGACTAAGGCAACAATCACATCGCCATTCTCCAGACGTCGCACATGGCTCAACACACCAGCCACACCTGCTCCACGGTTCAATGCCAAAACTTGCTCACTGACCGTCCTAATTGCCGAAACGATCGATGCTTGATTCCAACCAGAACTACCAATCTCGCCAGCAATGGCCAGTGGCTCATTGCTGAGTTCAGCGTCGACATAATCTGGACAGGGCCCGGCAAAGACGACTGAACCTCCAGCAGCAGAGAAGGCCTTCAAAATAGACAAAGTGGTGCCTCGCAAGGTGTCCATTCCACCTATGACAATGGAACGATAGCACATCTGCCCTAAGCGAAAGAAGACTTCATCATCCACCACTACGATGCGACCGAGGCGATCCATTTGCTCTTCATCCCCGTAATCGAAATCGATCTGTGCATCCACGAGCCAACGATACAGCGTCGCAAACTTCTCTTCGATACAATCAATCTGCGCCGAAGCGGACCCTAACCATCTGGCCCAACCCAAGTGGAACTGCGCCCACAAGGACTCACCGGGATGAATCACTAACACATCACAATCCGGCTCACCTTGCTGGAGTAATAGATTGATACGTGAGAAGTAATCCTCGACGTATTTGTATTCTGGATACCAGGCCGATTGATGCGAAATACTCGCAGGATAATCACGCTTTGACTCTCCCGCCATCGAATACCAAGATAGATGATGACAGCGCAGATTAATTCCCTGAAACGCCTGCCAATCGCCGATACGTTTATGTCCATCAAAACCCATCTCCCAACCAGTGCAGCCATATAGCTCAGAAAGCGCATATGGTTTGCCCAACTGGCGAGCCGATGAGACGACCTGCTTCGCAACCCAAAAGGATTCGCAGCGCTTTGACAGCACATCGATGCCAGGATAACTCATCGTCTCGTAGTAGCGAAACAAGGAGCCTACAGGAACCGCTTGCGCAGCCAAAGTGTCCTCGTGCAGCACATGACCCGTTAGTAACAGATCATTGCTTTGACACCAATCCGCACACGGTTGCGCCCAATTCTCGATAAATAAACGCTGCAACAGCTCTGAATATTGCCATTTTAACTTAGACAGCTTCTGCCCTTTGTATTGGAAAAACAACTCCGGCAAACGCCCGCGCAGGGACTCGCCAAAGTGCGACTCAAAAGACGCAAATAATTTTTCCGTGTACGGAATCGAGTGCGATGGACGACTGGCTCCAGGCTGCTCGACTGCATCACATAAGATAAATCCACGATGCGGCTCATCAGTAAAGATGCCCTTGATCGATTTCCCAAAATGATGCCCACAGTGCTGACGGTATTTCTCATGCGTAGATTCGATAAACGCATCAGTCGCCGAACGATTCAAGGTATCTAGATAGGCCCCGCCATTATAGAAACTATTCGATGGGTGAATCTCGCGATGAAAAATCACTAGCTGCTGCCCTTCAGGGCATTCCCTGAACGCATTACGCTCAATCGGGAGGTAAGCATTTAACTTGATTCCGTCTAAATCCACCAAGTGCGCTTCGATAAAATCAGCAGCGCCTGGCCACTTGATCGACTCACCACTCGCATACTGGCTTAGCACAATTGAACGCATCCGGTATTTGAGATCTTGGGTGACGATACCACCCGCAGTGCCACTCGGCCAGCGATCCTCATCATAGAGCCAGCCCTCCAAGCACTTTGATTCGCACTTTTCAGCACAGGCATTAATTAAATCGAACCATTCCTGCCCCAGATACTCCGTCTTCAAGCCGGTTCTGGAATGCATAAACGCACCGCCCATTCCCATTTCCTCAAGCACGTCGATTTGACGCAAAAGCTCCTCTTTGTCCAATTCCCCATTCCAAGACCAAAAAGGCTTACCACGTAGCATAGCTGGTGGATGTTGAAATGACTCCATAAAGTCACTTTCAACCGACTGTTGGCTAGGCTGCGTGAGAGGAGGTAAATGCTTGTTGCGAAGATGGCCCATTCAAAAAAATAATTAGATTTGACGAATTTCGGGTCAAGCCAATAACAAGAAACAATTCTTATGTTCATCTTTTTTTCACCCCCCACCCTAGGTCTTCAATCGTTCAAGCAAAGCATTCAGGCTGCACTTCTATTCACTGCGGCAACACTGCTTGGCCACGCAGCTGAGCGACCCGACATCCTCTACATTCTGGTCGACGACATGGGCTACTCCGATCTAGGTAGCTACGGCGGCGAGATCGACACGCCTACGCTAGACCGGCTCGCTCACGAAGGCATCCGCTTTAGCCAATTCTACAACGCATCTAAGTGTGAGCCCTCCCGCGCCACGATTATGTCTGGGCACTATTGGCCGGTCACTGGATTGGGCGTGCAGCGCGGCGCGACGCTCGGCGAGGTGATGCGGGCATCTGGCTATGCCACATTTGCGCTCGGTAAGTGGCACCTCAACGGACACCCGAAAGACCGCGGCTTCGATCGCTTCTTCGGGCACCTTAGCGGCGCCAGCGCATTTTTTCCGCCCTTGGATCAATCCTTTCAATACGGCCGTCATACATTCCAACCAAAGGATCCGAATTATTACGTGACGGACGGCATCACCAATCGCGCGATCGAGTTCATCACCGATCTCAAAACCAAAAAGCAGGACAAGCCTTACTTCATGTATCTAGCCTACAACGCGCCGCACAACCCACTTCAAGCCCCCAAGGAGGATATCGATAAATACCAGGGCAAATACATGGCCGGATGGGAACACTTCAGAAAGCAACGCTTCGCCCGTATGCAGGAATTAGGTATCATTGGTCTCGAAGCGAAGCTCTCAGCAAAACCCAACAACATCCCAGACTGGGACTCGCTCTCTCCCAAGCAAAAGGAACTCGAAGACCTTCGTATGGCCACCTACGCCGCCATGATTGATCGCCTCGACCAGAATCTGGCGCGCCTTTTCAGGACACTCTCCGAATGTGGACTCGATAAGAACCTGCTGGTGATTTTCATGAGTGATAATGGCGCCTCGCCTTATGCCCGCACTGACAAGGTGATGCTGCAAAACGGCAAACTCCCCGGCGATCAGGGCTCCAACTGGGAGATCGGAATGGCCTGGGCCAACGTCAGCAATACCCCCCTGCGCCTCTACAAGCGCAACCAGCACGAGGGTGGGATCAGCACCCCATTTATTGCTTGGTGGCCCGGGCGTGTGGCCGAACCTGGCTCCATCACCGACCAAGCAGCTCATATTATCGACCTCATGCCGACCTTTCTAGAGTTGGCCGGTGGCGACTATGCTGCGGCCGGTAAAGGTAAAAACCTACCCCCACTACCCGGTAAGAGCCTCCTCCCCATACTGGAAGGCAAAGAACGTGTGCCGCATGAAAACCTCTACTTCCAACTCTTCGACCATCGTGCGATTCGTTCTGGCGACTGGAAGCTCACTGCGGTCGACAATAAAGCCTGGGAGCTCTACAACCTCGCAGAAGATCGCAGCGAAACAAACGACCTGACCGAGCAACATCCCGAGAAAGTTCAAAAACTCTCCGCACAATGGGAAAACTGGTGGCTGGGTGCCTATGGCAAACCCTACTCTGAATTTCGCAACCCCACCCCTCCTGCTGACCTACGCGACGACCGTGAAGGCGGCGTTCCCTACCTGCCGACGGCGATGCCATAGCGGCCAGCCAACTTGACTATTCAGAACTACAGCTAGACAGCACGGGCGATAAAACTTGACAGCTTGACATACATAAAAGAATCGATTCTTTTAGGGACCTAGCCGCTCATTATGCAAGCAAAACACTCCCCTCTTTTTCTATTTCCATTCATTCTAGTAGGGCTCTGCACCAGCATTCATGCGCTCGATCTCAACGAGAACGGCGTCAGCGATGTATGGGAATCCCTTCACCCTGCAGCCGCAGCCGACCTCACTGCAGACGATGATAGCGACGGCGACAACAACCTAACAGAGGGACTCGCTTGGAACGATCCGGATGACCCAAGCTCACGCCTAAGACTTGAAAATTTCACCGTCAACTCAAGCGATGTGAGCTTCAACTGGCAACAAGCACTGGGTCTACGCTACCGTGTTTGGAAGAGTAGTAACCTCATCGAATGGGAGCGAGAGCCCAGCAGTTTCGTTGGTGCCGATGACCAAAAATTACTGACCGCGAGCTTAACACCAAAAAACTTTTATCGCCTCAAAACAGAGCGATCCCTCAACTCAGATACGGACGCACTGACCAATCGCGAAGAGCACGAACTCGGCACCGATCCCGAGAACTGGGATAGCGACGGCGACAAAGTTCCGGACGATATCGAGTTTAGTCTCGGGCTAGATCCTCTGGCTTGGACAGATAGCGATAGCGACACACTCCCCGACGACTGGGAGCAGTGGTGCATTCTTAGTGATCCCAGCGATGCATTTACCGATCTAAGCGACATTAGTGCGAGCAGTGACTTCGACGGTGATACGGTCAACGACGGCAACGAATATGCCCTCGGCACTTCGCCCGTCGCCCCGCTGCGCAACATTCTCTTTTTCATGACGGAAGATCAAAGCCCGGATCTAGGCGTGCTTGGAACAGCTGGCCTGGACACTCCGCACCTGGATGCGCTTGCCACGGCAGGGGTCAACTTTACACGGACTTTTGCCCTCTCTCCCGTCTGTAGCCCAAGCAAGATGGCACTGTTCACCGGCACGTATCCACACGAAAATAGCGCTTATCGTAATGTGACCAATTACGGCACTGATTTTCCACTCCTCGGCGATCCCTCCAAACTAGGACTCGGTGGCGTCCATGAAGACCTCCCCACCCTGATCGAAGTCCTCCGCGACCGCGGCTGGTTTACTGCCATCTCTTCCAAATCCCACGTCCAGCCCGTGCGCAAGTTCCCCTACCACGAAGGCTTTGGCGAGGGTGTCTCTTACCCCAAAGTCCCCGCCGATGTCACCAGCTACATCAACCAAACCGTGGCCGAAGCAGGCGACCGCCCCTTCTTTCTTTGTCTCAACGTGGCAGCACCCCACCTCCCTTTTCGCACGATCGCCATCAATAATGGCCTATGGGATCCGGAAGGCGGTCTCCTCGGCGACGGCGGCGTGACGAATGTCGACGCCAACACTGTTGTCGTGCCCAACAGTTTTCCCGACGTCCCAGCCGTGCGGCAAGACTTCGCCGACTACTACGGCGCGATCGAAATCATCGACGGCCACTATGCCGCTGCCCGCGACGCACTCATCGCCAACGGTATTGCGGGCGAGACGCTCATTGTCTTCACCAGCGACCACGGCAATGGCCTCTCCCGCATCAAGCAGAGTATTTACGGCCTACAGATTCCACTCCTGATCGACGGCCCCGGTGTCAGTGGTGGCCGCACCATCACCGCGCCCGTCAGTCATTTGGACTTGATGCCCACCTTTCTAGACTTTGCCAACATCGCGCAGATGCCCTCGCTCAAGGGGAAATCACTACTTCCGATATTGGCCGGCGATTCCAGCTTTGCCGACCGATCCACCATCCTTACTGCCACCCACGAAAAATACGACGCCCGCGGCGTCACCGATGGCCACTATTACTATGTCCGCAATATCCGGCAAGTGGACGCGACCAACAATAGCGGCGGCCCGACCAGCTACGACTTCCCACAAGCCGCGCTGAACGCCGACCAATACACCAGCGCCAGCCCGTGGTACAATCGCAGCTTCGACGCGATCAAAGCCGACAACACCACCCCGCAATATGAGTTGCTCCGCCAGATACTCGAAGGCGACCTCCCCGAAGAAGAACTCTACGACCTCAATGCAGACCTGTGGTGCACTCAAAATCTGGCCAACAACCCCGCCTATACGGCGATTAAAGCGACTCTTCGCAGCGAGCTAGCGCAGTGGCGCATCCACACTGAGGATTACAACGCTAACCCTGCTGAGTTGACACGTCGCACCGAGCGCTACGTCCCACTGCCCGGCACGGTAACGCCTACCGTCGAAACTGACAACTTCAACACTGGCAGCGGTGGTCTCACAAGTTCTGCCAACTGGACGACGCTCATATACGGCAACAGCTCCGCAGATTTTAACATCGCATCAGGCACCATCGAGTCTCCCGCTGGCGGAGCTCCCTTAGCTCAATTCAACTCAGCAACCATCCTCGCAACGGGTGAGCCTTTTACTGTATCCGCCGACGTCGGATTCTCCGCAGCAGGCGTCGGCGTCGGCGTCGCATTCGGCATCCAGCAAGAGCCCGACTTAGAATATAGCTACTGGCAATTCCTACTAGCAGATGGACGCTCCAGCCCCGGAGGTGTCGACAAGGATGTTCACCTAAGAAAAATGAGCGATAGCGGTGCCACCGCTGGAAGCTGGCTGTTACAGGTGACGGATCGCAACAATTACCCGAATGGTTTCGATGCCGCCCCAAGCGACTTCTTCAGAATCGAAGTCAGCGGCGCAAAAGGCAGCGCACGGGTCAATCTACGTATTTTCAATCCGGACGGCAGCGTTTATTTCTCCCAAGATAACTTCGATCTAGGAGAGCCCATACCCGCAGCCAGCGGATTCGGCATCACCACATGGTCGTCCGCCAACGGAGTTTTCGATAATTTCGAAATAAGAACGAACTAGTGTTTCCCTCCCAAGTCGGTGCACAAGCCTCGACGCCGACACTGCTGGGCGGCACCGCCCTACCTCCCATAAAGGAACGAGGGCATCCTGCCCTAGAAGGTCCATCAACACCTACTCAAACTCAAGTCACCCTTATACAATCCCTATTCAACATAGCCATTCCTTATAGAAAAACTCCGCTCATTTTTTTTAAATATCCTATTGACAAAAGTTCATAGGAATAGATTCTTAAGAAAGAATTCTTAAATTGTCTCTTAGTAAATCACAACAAAACACATACCCTATGAAAGTACAAAACTTACTTATCATCTCACTCCTAGCCTCAAGCTATCAAGCACAAGCCGTGACAGAAACATGGGACGGCGGAGACGCATCAAACAACGCATGGGGCGCAGCATTAAACTGGGCCGACAACACCATCACCTTTGGCAACGAGCTTGATATTGTTTATGACGGCGGCACTGATACAGCCTCGAATTTCCTAGGTGCTAACCGTACCATTCGATCACTCACATACACATCATTTCCTTCTACAGGGCACACGATGAATATGGCATCAGGTGGTGGTATTTCACGTGACCTTACCTTCGAAGCCGATAGCGGTAACTCAACTGTGACCATCAATGTAAACAAGCTCATCACATGGGCAGAGGGTGCTACTTTCGACGCGGGAGGCAATGGCGATGTTATTCTAAATAACGACCTAGATATCGTGCACAATGGCTCAGGAGTTTTCCGTATTAACTCAGAGATTAAAGATGGCACTGGCTCCAACAAAATTACCTTAAGCGGCGGCGGCATCGTAGAGCTTCGCCCAGCCAATGCGACTACAGATACAGATCCTACAACTGGTAATACCTTCGGTGGTGGCCTTGAAATTCAAAACGGTTCTGTCCGTGTGTTTATGTCCGACACTAAAGGCGCAAATAGCGCTCTCAGCACAGGCGCAATCACTCTAAGTGGTGCAACTACAGCAGATTCGACGCTGATTATCGGCACAACTGGTACTGTTTTGACTGAGACGATCACTAACAATTTCACACTCAACAACGGCGGCGGCACCATTTCAGTCGGTAACGCTTCCGCTAACGCAACGTTCAGCGGTGTCATTTCTGGCACTGGCGATTTGCGTAAAACAGGTAACGGCGACATCACCCTTTCCGGTGCAAACACCTTTACAGGCGATCTAGATAACCAAAATAATGGCACTATCTTCCTCGCTTCAACTGGTGAACTTACATTTGAAATTGGTGCTTCTGGTGTAAATAACGGTATTGTCGGAGCGGCTATTGGTAGCTTAGACTTAGACGGTATCTTTAACTTCGATCTGGCAGCTGCCGGTTCAGGCTTAACGGATGAATGGACAATCATTCAGGCTGATCTTCTGGCCAATACAACCTTCGGCTCAAACTTCAGCGTAGCTGGTTTCACTGGAGACAGCGGGGTATGGACAAGTGGTATCTATGAGTTCAGTCAAAGCACCGGTCTCCTAACCGTCGTGCCTGAGCCTTCAAGCTACGCACTGCTCGGTGGCCTCCTCGCTCTCTCATGGGTCATGGTTCGCCGTCGCTCATAAATAATTTTAAAGTTATTAGGGTAAAGCCCGTCGTGTTCGCACGGCGGGCTTTTTTATGCAATGAGCGCGCCAACTGCTTTGTTCTATACGCTGCAGGGCGGGACGCCCTGCTTCCTCTAAAGGAACTAGGGCAGGATGCCCTGGACAGTGCAAAAGTGACGACTCCAACGCGCAGGGCGGGACGCCCTGCCTCCTCTAAAGGAACTAGGGCATCCTGCCCTAGACAGTGCAAAAGCAACGACTCCGACGCGCAGGGCGGGACGCCCTGCCTCCCCTAAAGGAACTAGGGCATCTTGCCCTAGGCAGTGCATAGTTACGACTCCAACGCTGCAGGGCGGGACGCCCTGCTTCCTCTAAAGGAACTATGGCGTCCCGCCCTAGACAGTGCAAAAGCAACGACTCCGACGCGCAGGGCGGGACGCCCTGCCTCACCTAAAAGAACTAGGGCGTCCCGCCCTAGACAGTGCAAAAGTGACGACTCCGACGCGCAGGGCGTCCCGCCCTAGACAGAATCGATAGAGGACAGAATCGATAGAGGACACCCAGTAAATAAAACCTAAAAACAAACATGAAACACGAATTGTTGCTTTACTCATAAAGAATTGTTTCTTAACATGTCACAATTTATAGCCAACCCCTGAACGACGCCATGAAACCCACGACCCTACTTATTACCTCTCTGCTCGCGGCAGGCTCTGCACTACAAGCGCAGACGATTTTCTACGACTCGTTCGGTGACGGCAGTATCGCCAACACCAGCGACATCAATACGAATGTCCCCGCCCGCCAATCCGGCAGCACCAGCTCGACCTACACCGAATCGGGCGCGAATAATGTGTTCCACGTCTCCAACGACGATGCTGGCATTACCTCTACCAACGCTGCTCCGACCAATAACATGGCGCGTATGCGCAATAATGAACAGGTGCCTGCCGGCGGCTCCAATGGCTTTCTCAGTTTGGATAACAATTTCAGCTCACTTGCCGGGCAAGACTATACAATCTCTTTCGACCTGACCTACAACAAACGGAACACCGACTCGACCGACCAATGGGTTTCTTTCTCGATAGGAGACACCGCTGGCCAGGCTGGCCCCAATAACACCAACTCCGACTTCGGTATACTGCTTCGTCCGAACGGCGTCGGCAACGCCAAAGATCAGCTGGCACGCTTCTATGCAGACAATGTGTTCAATGACGCAAATGACTACACCACCACTCCTGCATTCGACACTTCCTACGTTAATTTCATTATCACGATTAGCGAATCCGGAATCGGCGGCCCAACCGTCTCCGTTTCTGCCGACGGAACGATGATTATTAACAACTTCACGTTCGATTTCGAAAATGCAGGACGCTACATAAGTTTTGGCACACACCTCGGTTCTAATTCTGACACTCTGGGTGTTGAGTTTGCCGATACCTTTATCGACAAACTCACGGTTACAATCGTGCCCGAGCCTTCGACCTCTGCACTTCTTGGTGGCTTGTTGGTCTTATGCTCAGTTATATTTCGAAGACGAAAGTAGCCCATTTGAGGATGATTAGAATAAAGCCTTCGTGTTCACACGGAGGGCTTTTTTGTATGCAAGTGACTGATCTGCAGCGCACCACACACACTCTCTCTCTCAGGGCTGGAAGCCCTTTTTCCACACACTGTGATCCGGCGACTCACATATGGACTTCAAGCTTATGCTAAATCCGGGTGTTGATAGCAGCGAGACATGTGACCGAAGTCAATTAGAGGATCATCACCTAATCTTTAGGCCTAATTAGGCTCCGTTCTAAAGCGCCACCAGTAGGCGCCGTCATTAATCACACCAACAGGATGTCCGCCGACACTAAATGCTCCTGAATCGATCAAGACGAAGTATTGCGTATCCGGTTCAAGGGGAGGCAATCCTCCGAAGACCAAGCTATGCGTCCCATGGCTGGGGTGCGTCGCAGCAGGATCAATTTCCCAGACAGGATTCGTTTCGTCGGAGACTTTATGAAGACGGATAAACTTTCCTTCGCGCCCGGACAAATCGACTAGGGCACTGAAGTGCATCTCCAGTCGACGCGATCCAACAGGCGTGAGTTTGGAATTTTCGGGGAAAGTCGACACAAGCTGCGGGCAGAACATCTCCAAGCGGTGCCAGCCCCACCCTGGCTGTGTCGCAACGACTTCCTTACGGAGCGGCAGGGGCATTTCGACGTCATGTGCATAAGCCTGCCACTTGTCTGCGAGGCGAGCGACGAGCGCCGGTTTTTTGTGAGCGAGGTCGTGGCGCTCGGCGCGATCGCCTTGCAAATCGTAAAGTTGCCAGGGCCCCCCGTAGAGTGAAACGGCTTTCATGCCACCTTCGATCCAAGCTCGGGATTGATTAAACCAGAGAAAACGCGGCGGTGCCTCAAAGTTAGTGCCCTGTTTCATGGTGTGGAGGAACGAGCGCCCCGCAAGAGGGCGAAGCACCTTGACAGGATCCGTGTAATCACCCTCAGCCAACTCCATCAAAGTCGGATAAATATCTGTGACCGCAACCGGAGCATTTTCAATCTCCAAGCGAGAACGTTGGAGCCCCGCAGGCCAATGTGCAATGAAAGGGACCGACAAGGCACCTTCGTGGCAG
The DNA here is from genome assembly GCA_002480015.1 of Opitutia bacterium UBA7441. Taxonomy (GTDB): domain Bacteria; phylum Verrucomicrobiota; class Verrucomicrobiia; order Opitutales; family Coraliomargaritaceae; genus Thalassobacterium. The sequence continues at coordinate 15,329 of DLQD01000121.1, read as the reverse complement.
GCATGCTTGTAGAAATTAAAGGGCGTGTTTTTGACCCATGCCCAGCCATTGCTGGTTGTAGGATTGTTGCGTGGCTCCCAGGGGACCTGTTTCGCATCCGTCAAAATGGAGCCATTGTTATAGTCGCCCCCGTTGTCAGACATGAATAGGATCAGTGTATTCTCAAGTTCTCCGGCCTCTTCGAGAAAGGCAAACAGTCGGCCGACTCCTAGATCCATCTCATCAACCATCGCGGCATAGGCGGCCATACGGGCATCCTCAACGACTCTACGCTCCGCTGGTAAGTCCTCCCAGCGGCGAACTTCGACTCCATGTTCGGCCAACCCCCAGTCTGGGTCGACCATGCCAAGTTCCAACTGCCGAGCATAACGCTTCTCCCGAATGGCAGCATAGCCAGGGAGGTAGCGGCCGCGGTATTTGTCGACTGTTTCCTTTTTGGCCTGCAAGGGATGGTGGGGTGCCTGGTAAGAAACGAACATGAAAAAAGGCGCATCTTCGGACAAGGCTTCACGCATGTAATGGATGCTGCGTTCAGTCAGCGCAGATGTGGCATCGAAATCTCGACCAAACTGGGTAATCAGTTGCCGACCTTCAAACCAGTCATTACCGCCCGCGTAGCAATCCGTCATGCCACCGAGGAATCCGTAAAAGCGATCGAAGAGATCCGTCGATCTAGGGTCAGCTTGCCCGGCATGCCACTTTCCTGTCATCATGGTGCGGTAGCCTGCCCGCTTCAACAATGTGGGTAACGGCAATGCCCGATCATAGCGACCATTGTCGGCGGCCGGGTAGGACATCCCTGCCATCAGCGCGACCCTTGTGGTGGAACACATCGGCGTGGCGCGGAACTGGGAGAAGCGCAGCCCTTCAGTAGCTAGTCGATCTAGATGGGGCGTCTCTATTTCCCCGCCGTAGCCACCGAGGTCCGAGTAGCCGAGATCGTCGGCCATAATGAGCAGAATGTTCGGGCGCTCAGCCGCTTCGGCATGGGGCGTGCAGGCGCTTAGAATTAGGCAGGCAACTGCGAGAGTGATAGTTATGGAAGTTCTAATACTACATTCAAAGAAGCCGAAGACGCGCGTATTTGGAAATTGGAGCACCGCGGCGGCCGGTGGGCCCACAGTCTGACAAATTCGGCTACAGATGTTCGTATGCAGACTCAGTTTCACTTCGGGTTATTATGTTCAGGGATTTCCAGTGGGCTCTTTTTGATATCGTGGGTCGCCGTTCTCCATTTGTCCATGACGGCGCGTAGCTCCGTAAGCTTAGTCTGAGTAGCGGGGTGATCCGCCAGATCGTTGACGCCCCATGGATCGATCTCCAATTGGTAGAGGTGCTCAGCCGGACGCGGTTGATTAAAACGGGAGAGGAACCAAGCTTGGAAGGGATGCGTCTCTCTCGCCGCGATGATATCCGCATAGGCGTGGTTGCCCCAAACTTCGACCCCACGGAGATCGTCCGGCAGGCGCTGCGCTTTCTCGGGATTGAGATTGCGAATATAATACCACTCGCCGTCCGTGACGACGCGCTGCGGGTAGTGCTCTTTCGGGTCGGGGCCATGTGAGTTGTGCTCCGCGAAGACGTATTGGCGACCTGCCAGCGAATCAGCACCGCGGGCAATGGACAACAAGGACATCCCTTGCATCGTATCGGGAACTGCGATACCGAGATAATCCAATATCGTGGGCGCGAGGTCGATCTGCGACACAGCGGTCGCATTCACGCGGCTGCCGACCACACCGGGACCGGTAATGGCCATCGGAATGCGCGTGCCTCCCGGATAGCCGGAAGCCTTGGCGTGGTGGATGGGCATGCCTTGGTCAGAGGTAAAAATAACCAGCGTGTCCTCACGCACGCCCTTAGCTTCGAGGGCATCGAGTATCGCACCGACACAAGCATCGGCGATCTCCACACAGGCGAAGTATTCCTGCATGTCGCGTCGAACTCCTGGCACATCGGGCAGGAAAGGAGGCACTTCGATACTGTCCGCTGCAGGCAATTCCTGATCCGGGTTGTGTTTCAGGTGGGAACCGTATGGACGGTGCGGTGCCGCTACATTGGCATGAATGAAGAAAGGTTTCTCACCGGCGTCATCGACGAATTGTTGGATGACTTTTTTGAAACGTGCCGGCGTCGATTGTACCGGATCGCGGCCATCGTAGGGATAACGCCATGCAGGGCTCAGATGCAGCTTTTGCGTGATGGCGGTATAGTAGCCATTGGCTTGGAAAATCTCCGGCAGGGTGGCCACGTCACAGCCGATGCCGACTTTGTCCTGAAAGTTTGACTTTGAGGTGAATGCCACGTCGGGCAGATTGAGCGGCGGCGTATGGACATTACGCCAGTTACCATTACTATGCGGCCACATGCCGGTGAGGATGGCGGTGCGTGAAGGCGAGCAGGAGGCCGAGGCTGAAAACGCGTGTTCGAAGTAAACGCCTTGCTTGGCCAGTGCGTCGATGTTCGGTGTCTCAATGCCGGGCGTGCCAAGCATGGACAAATCAGGGCTCATGTCGTCGGCCAGAATAAGGACGACGTTTGTCTTAGCACTGGCTGAAAGCGTAACGGCAGTCAGGAAAAGAAAGGTTGAAGCGAAACGAGCAAAGTATGGCATGGTTATTTCCAAGTATGAAGGATTCGGTTTTTTGAATCAATTAAGCGAAGATTTTTCATAGAGATACTCCCAGTATTCTGGGACGGATCGAACCTCAGATGAGTCAATTTACCCTGGATCGGAAGCTCCACGGTATAGTCGTGCCAGGCACCGTCGTGGCGGACTTCGAAACTCTCTGAGTTCGCGGCGCTGAAAGCGTTGATCGCCGGCGTGCGCCAAAAGATCTGCGCTTGACCGGCACTGCTGGAACGCATCGAAAAGGCGAGCTTGACCGGCCCCGACGTTCTGCCGACGTCTTGTGTACCCATAAAAGGATCACGCCCCTTACTAATGATACGAAGCTCCACATCCTCGGCGAACAAGTCCATTTGATTCGTCGCAATCCAACCGAGGATCGGCTTGGCGTTAAAACGTGGATTCTTGATTGGTACGAGGACCTCTGCTTCATCGAGGTGCGCCTGGATGAGCGCATCGAGCACAGCAACTTTTTCCGGCATGATGTCGGCCAAGTTGACGCTCTCGCCAATGTCTTCTTCTAGGTTGTAGAGCTCATAGCGGTGCGTCTGGTTCTCGCCGTCGTAATAAAAGCGGTAGAGCTTGTAGTCCCCCATCCGTATACTGGTGTTGGGCAAATTGCCTGTAGCCGGCACGTAGTGTGGGAAATGAGAAATCGTGGGGCCGCGGTCGTGCGCCTCCCCTCGTATCGCCGCGGTAAAATCGACCCCGTCCACGTGATACTGCGGCTGCGGCTTGAGCCCGGCCATATGCAGAATTGTGGGATAAAGATCGACGGATGAAATCACTGCATCGGAGATCGTGCCGCCAACGGAAACGAAGGGCCAACTGACGATGAGCGGCACGCGCACGCCACCCTCATAGTTGTTGCCCTTGCCGCTCTTGAGCGGGGCGTTGTTCGTTGGCGTGGTGCCGTCAACTTCGTTATACATGTTGCCCCCGTTGTCGGACGTGAAGATGATGATGGTGTCCTTGCGTAGCCCCATGCGACCCAAGGCTTCAAGAAGACGCTCAATGTTAAGATCCATCGTTTTAATCATCGCACCCATAGTCGGCGAACGCTGCGTATAGTCGGGATCAACAAGTTGCTCAAATTCGTCTATCAATGGTCGTTTAGCCTGAAACGGTGCGTGCACATCGTAGAACCAGAGATTGAGCAAAAAGGGTCTATCGCGGTGGTCTCGGATAAATTCGAGTGCTTCGTCGGTGATCGCATCGGAGATGTGTGTGCCAGGCTTCACTTTTTTGATCGTATCGATCGACCAAGGTGCGAAGAAGCTCCCCGGAGGACCCGGATGGTGGCGACCGCCCACGACGACGTCGAAGCCTTGGTTTTCAGGGATATATGCATCCCTCCCCAAATGCCATTTACCAACAAAAGCAGTCGCATAACCCGCGGCCTTCAGCAGCTCGGCGTAGGTCACATATTCATTGGGCAGGCGGGAGCGCGACTGCGGAATGATGGCTGGTTTGTCTGCGGCACCGGAAGTGCCCTCTTTCGGATCGAGGATTGCCTGCGGGATGTGCCCCGATGCAGCAGTGAAACGAAGGCGGCTCGGGTATTGTCCGGTCAAGATGCTGGCCCGTGTCGGGCAGCACAACGGATTGGCCGAATAGGCGTCGGTAAAGCGCACGCCCTCTTTCGCCAAACGGTCGATGCCAGGTGTTTGATAAAATTCACTGCCATAAGCGGAGCTGTCTTTCCAGCCGAGGTCATCGGCGACGATGAGGATAATGTTCGGCTTTTGTGATGCCTGCAAGATGGATGCACCCATCAAGGCACATAAAAACACGAGGTGCTTATTAAAAACCATAGAATGTCTGGTCAGTAACGGGCCTAGAAAACGGTGGGATCAAAAAGCTTCCTGCGAAACTCCAGATCATAAACTTTTTCTTTGGTAAGAAGCTCCACATGCCCATCAGCAAACACCACCCCAACGTCATCGGTGTTCAAACGAGCTTCGGGAATATTCACCGGTTCGGAACCTTTGGCAAAGTCACCTTGAACATACCATGAGGCATTCCCAGTATTCTTCGCGTAGGCCGTGCACACCGTGAGTGTTTTGGCGGGTTGCTCTAGGGAATTGATATTTAAAGCGCGCTCCGAACGAGAAGGATTCTTCGGGTTGGCATCCAAGAAGACGTAGGTGCTCCCCCCGAAATCGCTAATGTTATGCCCCTTCTGAGCAGTCGGATCTTCAAACATCGGATGCTTACCTGATTTCGATCGATCCCACTCCAGCACACTCTTTTCAAGCGCTTGACTCCAGTAGAACGGATCCGTGCTATTGGGGTTATCTAAATTGCGGTTCAACAAGGGAAACGCACCTTTATTCTCATTCGTGAACAACGCGATCGCATTGCCAATCTGGCGCAGATTCGCGGTGCTTTTTGTGCTATTGGCACTGCGGCGTATTTTCCCGACAGCAGGAATTAAAATTGCAGCTAGGATCGCGATGATCGCAATCACTGTCAGGAGCTCGATAAGGGTAAAGGCGGATTGATTATCTCTTTTCATATAGGCGAAAGGGGCAATCTTTAAGAATGGATTCTTGATGGTTATTGTCAAATTAAATTACTGAAAAAACAGGGTGCCATTCTGTAAGCGGAGTAACTTTGCGTTGGTACTCGATCGTCTCATGGATGCTTAACGTTCACTCCACTAGCGAAATCTCGCTCAGATGGGTGCGACCGGGCTGTGACATGTCAAAAACAACGTTAATCGGTGATCCTGTAGCCACTCGTTCCAAGGGTATTTTCACCCGATGCGGACTCAGGTCTGGGCGAACCGCGACTGGTGAACCATAACCGCCTCCATCAGAAGCAGCAACGCCGACGGCGCAATTGCTCAGTAGAGTCAGTTCTAGGTGCGAGCCGCTCTCGCCAGGCTTAGGGGTATAGCGAAGGCTGACTTGATCGTACTTGGATGTCATGGTCACTTTTTCCGTATCGGCACCGCCTGAGAAATAGCCGCCCTGCCCCATCGTGAAACCGGCCTGCATAAGTTCAGGATCATAATCCGGATTCTTGCGCGGAAGCAGGGTCTGCGTGTCTTTCAGATGCTGATCAAGCCAGGCATTCAGCTCAGCCACTTTGTCATGGTGCGACACAGCTAAATTATTGGATTCGCCGGGGTCGAGTGATAGATCGTAGAGTTCGTACTCGTTCGTCTGATCTAGACCAGTGTGGAAAAAGCGTAACAACCTCCACTGGCCGTCACGCACCCAGACATTAGCGATATTCCCCGTCGCCAGCACGGTGTGCCCGAACATACTGGTAATCGGAGGGCGCACCATCGTCTCACCATCGAAGGATGGCACAAGGCTGACGCCGTCAAGCACTGCATCAGCAGGCGCGTCGATCCCGGCGACCTCCAGCAAAGTTGGAAAGTAATCGTAGCTAATCGCGATGGTATCGGTCCATTCCGCAGCGGGTAACTTGCCTGGCCATTTCACGATCAGTGGCACGCGCGAACCACCCTCGTAGTTGTTCCCCTTGCCCGCCTTCAGCGGAAAATTGTTGGTCGGGTTCACGCCTTCAGGGCGGTCGTACATGTTACCACCGTTATCAGACGAAAAGATAATGATCGTGTTTTCATCGAGTCCGAGGCGGGTGAGCACCTCACTCACCTTACCGACATTTTGGTCCATCGTCTCGACCATCGCACCCATGATCGCGGACTTTTGATACTGTGTGTTTTCCGCAAGGGGACGGTATTTTTCGACCAACTCGGGCTTCCCCTGAAACGGGGCGTGCACGTTGAAAAACCACAGCGCTAAAAAGAAAGGCTCGTCCTGTTTCGATTCGATAAAGCGCACCGCTTCGTCGCCGAGCACATCGTCTGCATTGGGACTGCCCTCAACCACGGGCATATTCGTAAGTTCGGGATCCCAAGGACCAAAAAAGCCAGGAGGCGGCGGACCGGGAAAACCGCGACCACCGACCACATGGTCGAAGCCAAAGTTCTCAGGGATGTAAGGATCGTAGCCGAGGTGCCATTTCCCCATGAAAGCTGTCGCATAGCCGTGCGCCTTGAGCAATTTCGATATCGTTAACGAATCGAGCGGGATCCGGTTATTGGTCTCTGGTTCCGTCATGGGCAAGCCGGGCGAAGCGACGGTGCGCTCCCTGGCATCCAATTTAGTCTCCGGGACGTGCCCCACGGGAGTGGTTAGCCGCAAACGCCCCACAGTTTGCCCCGTCAAGATACTGGCACGTGTCGGCGTGCACAAGGGGCTCGACGAATAGGCGTTGGAAAAGCTTAAGCCCTCCGCTGCCAGCGTGTCCACATTCGGAGTCTGATACAACTCGCTGCCGTAGCAGCCGACATCGCGCCAGCCCAGATCGTCAACGATGATCATGACGATGTTTGGCTTTTGCTCCGACGCCGCTGATAGTGGCATCACTGCGCTACACAGCGCGAGAATAGGGAATATGTATATTTTCATAAATGGGTTTAGATTCTCGCGGGTTCGCCGTGAATGACGGATATTTTGGTGAGTTATCGATCCGCTAGATAGGTCTTGATCTCGATCCGGTATTTTCCGGCCGGTAGCAGCAACTCACATTTACCGTATCTTGAAGTAGACTTTTGCCTAAACTTTGTTGGCACAGCTCGACCATCTAATTGGATCTGTGACCAGTTTAGAGCGGGCAAACGCAGCACCGCGTCCGCACCTTGGGGAATGGTGACGTTATAAGAGAACTTGGAACCTTTCACCTTCCACTTGGAAACGTATGTCCCCGCTTTTGTATCGAGCGAACCTCCGCCATGCGACATCCCGCCACCCGGCAATGGGGCGAGCACAGCTCGTTCATAGCCAGGGTAATCCGGATGTGGCGCAATTCCGCATACCCGCTGATAGAGCCATTCGCCAATCGCACCGTAGGCATAGTGATTGAACGAGTTCATCTCAACCGGACCGAAACCAGCTTCCTCGGTCCAGCTGTTCCAGCGCTCCCACATGGTCGTCGCTCCGTTCTTGATCGGATACAACCAGCTCGGGTAGGTCTCTTGCTTCAATAAGGTATAGGCAACATCTCCGCGATCGACTTTGCTGAGCACGGGATTCAATAAGGGCGTGCCCAAAAAACCAGTCGAGAGATGCCAATTGCGGGCCTTGATGCGGGCCACTAAATGATCGGAAGCGGCGTCAAACAATTCTTCGGGCACCAGATCGAACCCGAGCGCCAGCAGGTAGCTGGTCTGCGTATCACCGAGCACATGGCCAGTCTTCGTGATAAAGCGTTCTTGAAAGGCCAGCTTAATCAGCTTCGCCAACTTCGTGTACTTGTTAACCAACTGACGCTTTCCTAAGGCTTCAGCCATACGCGCCATCATCTGTGCATCACGCGCATAGTAGGCGGTGCCAATCAATTCCTTCGGAGTTGGCGACCATTCCGGACGCGCAGCATCGACGGCCAACCAATCCCCATAAACCGTCTCGGGCTGGATGTAAGCGGTAGCCTGCATATCGAGGAAGTGCATGTAGGCCACCATCGAATCCCAATTCTCGCGAATGATTTCCAGACTACCGTAGTGCTGCCAGACCGCATGCGGCACAATAATGCCCGCATCGCCCCATCCGGCATTACCGTGCCAACCGAGAATATCGGGTGCGGTATCCGGAAAGGCACCATCCGCGCGCTGCCCATCGCGCATGGCATCCATCCATTGACGATAAAAGCCTTCACAATCGTAATTAAAACAAGCGGTATTGACAAACACCTGCGCATCGCCCGACCAGCCGAGCCGTTCATCCCGCTGCGGGCAGTCCGTCGGCGCTTCGAGAAAGTTTCCCCGCTGCCCCCAGACGATGCAGCTTTGCAGCTGGTTGATGAGTGGGTCGGAACAGGAGAACTTCCCCGTCTGCTTCAAGTCATTGTGCAAGACGCATGCCGACACATCCTCCGCATGCAATGCGCTACGCAGGCCCTCGATCTGAGCATATCGATAGCCGTGAAAGGTGAAACGCGGCATGTAGATTTCTTCAGCGGCGCCTTTACAAATATAGATGTCCGTCGCGACCGCATTGCGCAAGTTCTCAAAATACAGTGCCCCATCTGCTTGCAGCATTTCCGCGTATTTAAAAACGATTTTTTGCCCGGGTTTCGTATTTCGAAGTTGGATACGCAAAGTACCGACCAAGTTCTGGCCAAAATCCACAATCCACTTCTGTTGAACCTTGCGCAGCTCAATCGGGCTACGCGTTTCAGTAATACGTACCGAAGGACACTTCTTGAGGTTCAGTTCGATCGAGGGAGCCTCCACGCAAAGAACTGGTTGCCACCCCCTCCCCGTGCCATGCGCGTGCGACCATTGCTTCAGCTCCTTGCGAGCATCGTAGGTTTCTCCATGGTAGATGGATTGCTTGATCACAGGGCCCGTTCGACACACCCAGTCAGCATGACTAGCAACTGTCTGCACGGAGCCATCCTCATAGATAAGCACCAACTCTGCAACAAACTTGGTTTGCGGAGCAAAAGCGACCGCATGCCCCTTTGGCCCAAACGGCGCACCTGCCCACCCATCGGCAAGCACGAGTCCTAGGCAGTTTTCACCTGCTTGTAGCGCATCACTCACTACGTATTCGCAGACATACGCGCGCTTACGATAGTCGCTCCACCCGGGGGTGAAAAAGTCATCCGCCACACGCTCACCATTCAACCACGGCTCAACCACACCGAGCCCAGAAATACGCAGCACGGCTGAGACGGCTTTCGCCCGCACCACAAACTTCGCCCTAAAATAAGTGGCGGCTTGCGGCGCAGCAGTCGTTGAAGCGGATGAAGACAGCCAGCAGGCTTGATCAGAGAATAGAGTCATACAGATAAGATGGCAAAGCGGCTAAAGGGAAACGACTAATTTGATAGACCGACTGGACGAGGCTCGGGGCCACGGTCTCGGTGACTGATCACACGAAATGGTACATCACTCCCGGTAACGTTTCCAGCCGCATAGCCAATAAACAGCTGCCTCATCCGGCCTCGAAAGGGATAACGGTTCGAAAAAATTAACTTCGCTTCGTCCTCATACATCGCGCCGATTTTAAACTTAAAATATTGCTTCTCCTCCGACTTAAATTGAGTGACGACATCTTCTCCTGGCAACAAACTTGCCTGTTGGTCATTCAATAACACCACCAAATTTGCCGGTGTGAAATTGATAAACCGAACCGAACTCAAAGGCTGCCCTCTTAAACTCATATCAATCGTCACACCGGAGTAAGTCTGACCATTTTGTCGCATTGCTAGGATGATATCTTTTGTGCCACTGGAAAAACTGGCCTCACCGCAGGAGACAAAGACTTCCTTGCCCTCTTCATCTAAGCCTTTTCGGTAAAAAACAATCGGACTGGCACCATCGTAATAGTGCGTCTGGCTCAAGGCCTCACGCGTGGGTTGCAACCGCTTGTAGTCTTTATCATGTCGAATGTAGATATTCTCTTTAAACAATGAAGTGACCATGATCTTAAAACCTAGATCGTCGACATGTCGCATAGCTGGAAAATCCGAGTATTCGACTAAATCCATTTCTGCGGGTGCTAGGTTATCCTGAGCATTTGCAAGTAAGCCGAGTAGTACTGAGGTAATAAGTAAGGTGATAATAACTTTCATTTTTAGAGCAACTCGCCTTCATTAATCCATCGAACACTGACAATTTTATATTGTCGACCAAACGCTCCGGTGGGGCTGACAATCGAATTGCCCGGTACAACTGGCGCTGCGATGCGCTGCACGACCGCTTCACACCAGACTTTCGCATCGACCTTGCCCGACACGCTCGTGAGCGATTCACCATATGCGCGAACCGTAAAAGTATCTCCACGAACCGTCATCTGCGGACCCAATGCAGACAAGATATCCGCCTGCGACAAATAACCGGGAACACCAAACATTCGCGTGCCAGCTTCACTGCTAGGCATCCCCCGCTCGTGCTCGGAATAATTGGCATTGTCAGGCTCATCACCTGAATTGAGCCCTGTCGCTCCTTGATAAAACGCTTCGTTTAGATTGCTTCCTGCTACCGTAGAAACTTTGTCAATGGCTGCTTGCAACGTCCCTTTCAGACCAAAGAAATCCGCATTACGGTCGGACGCATTTGGGATTAGGCGGCGATTCACAAAGTCTGCCAAAGATAGAAATGGGCCGCGCAGCTTAATCTCGGTGACGATTGCATTTGCCAGCAAATCAATTTCCGCAGCAGTCAATGCGCGCAAAGCCGACCATACTTCAGGCGAACCGGTATTCACTACAGCGGTCTCTGCTAGAAGCGGATAGGCTTTTGAGGTCATTGGTGCACGATCAATTGTATTACTCAAGGTTCCCTCTTCAGTGATTACCGATTCTCCAAGATGGGATGCCAAAAACATTCGCCAGGCATCAACTGAAGTTGAATTCACATTAAATCCGCCTTCAACGACTACATTGGCCGCGGCTTTTTCGAAACCTGAAATAGAGCTCCGTAAATCGGCCACATCAGGAAACGTCCCATCCGCATTTGCCACGAGTCGATTACGCAAATTGGGCAAAGTAACCGCCTCACTTAATCCTCCCCCGCCTACTTGAGGAATCGTTGAAACAAAGAAACGATCCCATAGGGATTCGTTTAAAAGATAAGACAGATCATAATATTTTGTGCCGCCAAGTGTTGTGCGCACGGCATTGCGCGAAACATGAGTATGTGCTTCTGAATTACCAAATGCAAATGAAGGCTGCCAAGAAAATTGACTGAAGTTAACATTCTTCAAAAAGCCAAGCGAGAGTAAGCCTGTCTCACTGCGCACGGAATCGTAAAGGGGGTAAACTGTGCTTTGCGTAAAACTGCTGCTATTTTGATACAAGCCAAAGCCTCCAGGTGTATCATAGCCAGAACTAAGCACTCCTGCATACGCACCGTCGGCAGGGATGTCCGTCGGAAAGGCCGCCCCATCAAACCAATTGCGCGAGGGTATCGAATCGGCATAGATGCGGCCTTCATCGACTGCTGAGATCAATGAATCGACCATTGTTTTCTCACTTACCGCTAAATTGTGGCGCGCAAAAAGGCGCATTTTATTCACACTGCCGACCGTGCTAGTAGGCGCAATAAAGTAGCCATGCCCTCGGATATAATCGGCGAGAAACGGATCTGTCCGAATTTGATTTAAACTTCTGAATTCTGCCTCTTGTGTGAGCGGATTATATGCACTTTGCTTACTCCAGCCTTCGGATGCAATGTGCTCCCAATCGACCACAGGCGCATCAAGTGTATCCGCACTGAGATCTATAAATTCGAGTAATTCCAACTTACCTGTATCTCTGACTGAATACAATTTGGTTGTCAGACTAGGCTCCACAACGCCAACCGGTGGCGTCGAAGTATCTCGAAAATAAAAGGCGGCACGAAGGATATCGGTATCTGAAGTTGTAGGCACGGGGTCGCCGGGGTTTGCAGGCAGTGGAGTGATCGGCTGATTTGCAACAATATAGAAGAAGCCAAATGAACCTTCGTTCTCATTCGTCAGTATGTTGTGATCTAAAAAGTCGGAACTTGAGTAGTTCGTTTCAAAGTACTCAATATCGGTATTCACATACTCACTGCCCGGGTGCTTATCGCGCGCGGAATAGTAAAGCGTTTCGCCTGGAGCAAATCCATCGTTATCAATCACAAAGCTTAAATACGGATACGAATCATCAGGATCACGTTTCAGCCCTTTCGGGTTGCCGGGGTTCGCCCAATTAAAATGCGCAAAACTATTGGCACCCTTCACATAATTGCCTCGATAATTAAAATCTTGTGATACATTGCGGGCACCAAAATCGATCCCACCTACGTTGGTCTGCGCATTCAAGGTCGTGTAAGAACGGACTTGGATCACATACTTCGCTGGAGCAATCGGCACATTATGCGGATTCCATAAGACAAATTTTGGGTAGATTAAATAGACGGGATACACAGTACCCGAGGCATCCACTTTAAATGCCATGCCATAATAGACGGCGGTTCGCATAATCACTGGATGTAGCCCGTGCTGATCAACAGTATGCGGTCGCGGCTGTTGAGCTACTCCACCAGAAAAGCCGTCTATCTTCATGCCTGACTCATACCAACTTTTAATCAAACCAAACTTCGGCAAACGAGCATCGTTGTAATCCAAGGCAGAAGACAAGTTATCAAATCGTCCATTGTAATGTATATCCTCTGGTGCGCCGCGAACGATGTTATCCGTATCATTCAGTCCGCTGGCATTTGATCCTAAATATACGGACAAATCTTCCTTTAGTCGCCCCTGTGTCACATCCACCGGTAATGATTGAGAAAGCACGGTAAAGTCATTCGCATTCTCCTTTGTCCAATCTTCCCAAGCAGCATCAATTAATGAGAAACTGTAGCGCGAGCTCGTGCGCGATAGTTTGAGTTGCTGGGTCGAATCGCGGAGATCAAACGAGCTTAGTTCAGAAATAATAGAAGGGTTCGACTGCAGCGGTGCCATTAACGACCAACGCGGCTCAAACGCTTGGCTATCTAGCACTGTCACCTCTTTGACTTGATTGATTCTGAACTTCGCATTCTCGTCAGCAACCCACCAACCATAGCGCCCAGCGACAGAATCGCTTCGATCCATCACATCCAGCTTGCCTGCACGGACGACTACCGGCGTACCCGCATTATCATTAAAGGTCGCAACGGTGACCACATCGTTCGCGCTGCCACCATTGAGCGTAACTGCATCTGTGACCACCGGATCCACTGCACCGGAATCTAGCGCCACACGCGAGGACACCAACCAATGAACACGATTCGCATTAGTGCGGTCGGTTGCCCAAACTCGTAAGTTCTCCAAAGTCTGGCCTTCGTTACCGACTTGCACGCTCGGATACGCTCCCAGCCAATAAGGATTGGCCACCCCATCATCCAACAAAGTCGCAGGATCACTATCCCAAATGTCGGCCCGAGCCGTCACACGCTGATCGGGCCCCGTGGTGCGCTGCAACTCTCCAACAGCGACATAAAGACCGAGCAACGCGTTTTGCTGCGCCTTTATCTTTGAAATTTGAGTTCCCGCAGCACTGCTCTCCACTCGGACAAAGGTCGTGATCGACAATAACAAGACCAGTACAAAAGCCATCAACGACAGCGCAATGACGAGAGCAAACCCTGCTTGGGGCGAACGTATTGGAGTCAAAAATTTCAAGACAGGGTAGGTTAGAAGAAAAAGTCGAAGTGGATTGACAAAAGCTGCATTAAGAATCCTTTCTTGTCAAGTGGTGCTGGTTGCGATGTTAAAATATTCGCAGAACAAGTGCGCTTATATATTTTAATCCATTTCATCCTATTAATGAGAAAATTATCCCGCCTACTCGCCCTACTCCTCTTGACTAGCTCTATACTGACTGGACGCACACTACAGCTTAGTAGCGAATCTAGTCACGATATCAAATTGACACAAGCTGACGATCAACAAATCGAACTACGCACCACTGGTGATGATCCATACATCATTTTTACAAGTGCGGCAGCGTCCCATGACGATGAGGCTGCCAGCATTTTAGCGTTTGAATACTTCTGCCCTGATGGCGTCGATTTCCTTGAAGTCTTCTACGCGCGCAGCGCGAAGCAACCGAACTGGAGCCAAAGCCGTCAACTCGAAGGCGGCTCGCTCCCGAAAGCAGAAGCATGGCAACCCTATGCGATTGATTTAAAAACGGGCACGAAAGGCAAATGGACCCCTCAAGACGGCGTGATTCGTATCGACATCGGCCGCAGGCCCGGATTGCAGGTACAATTGCGCAACCTACATCTACGGGCACCGAATAAAGAGGAGCAGATGAATGCGGCTGAAGCCGAGGCCATCCAGGCACGTAAGCTCGCCACCGCCGAAACCATCGAAGCCTATATTCACAAGGACAACTGGCCCACGCACATCACCGAGGTAGCAGTGCAGCGTGCGCATATTAAGATCTCGGGCCATATCGATAATCCGACAAAAAGTCCCATCCACCTCATCGAATACCTGCCTCACGAGGACCCGTGGAACCCCAAGCAGGGCACGATTCTAACCACGGACAGCATCGGAGGCGACTACACCATCCTCCTTCCTCGCTACCTCGTAGATGGACATGATCGCATCGCCAACCGCTATGCGCTCGCACAACCCGATCCCAACGGTGAAACCACATCACTCCTTAGCCCTGCCATTTGGGCAACTGATCTAAGTGGCGCGGCAGAGCGCGACACCCCCCGGCTACGACCGGCAAATAAAAAAGGCCTGGGCGGCATCACCTACAAAGAGGGTATTTATGAAGACGACCTAAGCGACTTGGGCATTACTGCATCCACAGTGAACATTGAGCTCGGCGGGCTCATTAATCTCAGTCCAAATTCAGAAACCATCGAGTACACGCACCAAGGTAAAACCTGGCGATTCAATGCAAAGGCCGTGCAGGAACATGACAAAAACATCCGTCAGCTGACAGAAATGGGCATTGTGACCAGTGCCATCCTCCTAGTGGGTAAGAATGCCGAAACCTTGGTCCATCCAGAATACAACAGCGCCGGAATTTACTCGATGGCCAACTTGACCACCGCAGCCGGCAGCGACCTCTACCGCGCAGTGGTATCCTTCCTCGCGGAGCGCTACAGTCGCCCCGATAAATGCCACGGCTGGATCACCCATTGGATTGTTTTCAATGAAGTCGATTACGGCTGGATCTGGAC
>DLQD01000113.1 GCA_002480015.1 Opitutia bacterium UBA7441 | reverse complement strand
ACCTAAACCTTGCGCGATCTATACCAAGAGCGACTACGATTCGGCTTGGTTAGCCAACCTCTGCCATGAGGCGGGGCTCCGTATTCCCGACGATGTGGCCATCCTCGGCGCGGACGACAACGCGCTGATCTGTGAGAGCCAGTGGGTGACACTCTCCAGTGTGCGTTACGACCTCTCGCGGATAGGCTACGAGGGAGCCGCCATGCTCGACCAGCTAATTGAGGGCAAGCCCCTCCAAACCCGCCTCCAACTGATTCCCCCTCAGGGTGTCACCGTGCGCCAAAGCACCGACGCGCTGGCTGCCACGGATCCACTCGTGCGCGCGGCGCTGGCTTACCTGCAGGAGCACCTGCGCAAGTCGATCGGGACGAGCGAGATCGCGGAGTCACTCGGGGTGAGCCGCCGTCTCCTTGAGTTGCGCTTCCGTGCACAGATGCACAGCAGCATCCGCGAATACATTATTCGCAGCCGCATCGCCGAAGCCCGTCGCATGCTCGTGGCCACGCAAGAGCCGATCGAAACCATCGCGGCGCTGACCGGCTTTTGTAACGCCCCGCACTTCAGCCGCACTTTCAAACGCGACACCGGTCTGACGCCGACCCGTTATCGGGCCCAGCAGGCTTTATGAGTCACCCGTGATCGGGTCGATCTGCTGTGAACGAGGTGATTGGATTCCACTGCTTCGTAGTTGACGCGCTTCAGGCCATCCTCAACTTCATAGCTATGGAACTTTCCGACGCCCAAAAAACAACAGTCACTCAATGGATTCAAGAAGGCCGCTCTCTTGCCGATGTGCAGCGTGCTCTCCGCGAAGAATTCGAAATCTCCATGACTTATATGGACGTTCGCTTTTTGGTCGATGATCTCGATATCGCGGTGGTCGAAGAAGAGCCCGAAGCTGCGGAAGAAGCCGCCGAGGCTGTAACTTCCGAGCCCGAAATCATTGACGATGGGGGCGATGGCAGTGTGTCGGTCGATGTCGACGCGATCATGCGTCCGGGGGCTCTGGTCAGCGGCACCGTCAAATTCAGCGATGGTGTCAGTCTCGGCTGGCAACTCGGTGCCAGTGGCCAGCTCGGGCTCATTCCCGGCGACGATCCAGATTACCGTCCCAGCCCCGAAGATGTTCAATCCTTCCAGACGCAGCTCGAGGAAGTGCTGCGGAAGAAAGGGTACTAAACAGACGTATCCTTCGGGTCCAGCGCGTCGCGCAGACCGTCGCCGATGAAGTTGAGTGCAAAAATCGTCAGCGAGAAAAAGAGGGCGGGGAAGATTAGCATCCAAGGGTAGATGTCGAGTTTGACTGCGCCTTCGTTGATGAGGATGCCCCAAGAGCTCATCGGTGGTTGCACGCCCAGGCCGAGGAAGCTGATCACAGACTCTAATAAAATAACTGCCGGAATGGTCAGCGTGGTAAATACGATGACCGGGCTCAGCAGGTTTGGCAGTATGTGGCGTGCGAGAATTCGATGCGTCGGCACGCCGCCGATGATGGCTGCATCGATGAAGGCCTGCTGGCGCAGAGCCTTGGTCTGCCCGCACACGATCCGTGCCATGGTGAGCCATTCGACAGCGCCGATCGCGAGGAAAATCAATAAGATACTTCGCCCGAGCAGCACGGTGAGCAGGATCACGATGATCGTAAAGGGCAACGCATAGAGCGTGTCGACGAAGCGCATCATGATTGCTTCCATTCGCCCACCGTAGTAGCCGGCGATCATTCCGTAGGCCACACCGATCAACAACGCCACCGCTGTGGCCGCGAAGCCGACGCAGATGGAAATGCGCCCACCGATCAAAGTGCGCACCAGAATGTCGCGCCCCAGCTCGTCCGTGCCGAACCAATGTGTCCACGTGGGCGGCTGCGCCCCGTAGGCCAACTGCGTCGTATCGAGCGCGTGCGGTACGAAGAAGGGCCCGATCAGACAGAGCAGGGCGATTCCGATAAAGAGCCCGCCGCCGATCCGTGCCATGCGATTGGTGCAGAGACGCTCCCAGGCGTCGCGTCCCAGCGAGCGCGCTTCGGTAGCCATGACTTCTCGTTCCAGCTTAGTCATGGCGGGTGCGGGGGTTCATCCACATTTGAATAAGATCGACGATCAGGTTAAAGAGCAAAATCAATACTGCGTAGAAGAGCACCGTTCCCATCACCATTGTGCTGTCGCGGTTGAAGGCTGAGTTGACAAAGAAACTGCCCAGCCCCGGGATGAAGAAAATGGTCTCGACGACAAACGATCCGCTAATCAGCCCGGCCACGGCAGGTCCCAAATAGGCCACTACCGGATAAAGCGCGGTGCGCAGTGCGTGGCGAAAGACGATCACACGCTCACGCAGACCTTTGGCGCGGGCGGTGCGGATATAGTCCATCCGCATCACATCAAGCATGCCACTGCGTGCGAGCCGCGCGATGTAGGCGGCGTAAAAAAGCCCGAGAGTGATGGCGGGCAGCACACGGTCGCCCGGGTGGTTCCAGCCGAATGGGTTGAACCAGCCCAGCTGCATACTGAAGATGAGAATCAACAACGGCCCCAGAACGAAAGAGGGCAGACAGATGCCCAGCATGGCGAAGCTCATGAGTGCGCTCTCAGATGGCCGCTTATGGCGCAGCGCGGCGATCACCCCGATCGGCGTGCCCACTGCGATCGCCACCAACAGCGCATAGAAGCCGAGCTCCAGGGAAACAGGGAAACTTTGTGCGATGATTTCGTCCACATCCCAGCCAGCGTATTTGTAAGAGGGCCCGAAGTCGCCCCGCAGCCGCTGCCCGAGAAAGCGCAGGTATTGTTCATGCACCGGCAGATCCAACCCGTAGTGGGCGTTGATCAGTGCCTGCACTTCGACGCTTACATCCTTTTCCGTATCAAAGGGGCCGCCAGGCGTGAGCTGGAGCAGGAGGAACGTCGCTGTCGCGATCACCCACAGGGTGGGAATCGCTTGAAGCAGACGTCTCAAAATTAATAGGTGCATGTAGGTGCCTTGTTCTGAACAACTGTGTCGTCGAATCAAATATCAAATTCCAGAAGCTCGCGCATCCGTTTGGGCGATGTATAAACACCAATCTTAAATCGAAGAGATATAGTGCCAAAAAAACGCGCTCCAATTACGGAGCGCGTTGCCAAATAAATTGGTTGGTGGCTTGCCTTAAGCGGGCGTGACTTTTGTCGCGCAAGGGCCCTTGGGGCCGCTACCGACTTCGAAGCTCACGGCTTGGCCGTCTTCAAGGGAGGCGTAGCCTTCCATTTGGATTTCGGAGTGGTGGACAAAGAGGTCTTTGCTGCCGTCCTCGGGGGTGATGAATCCGTAGCCTTTTTCGGCATCGAACCATTTTACATTACCTGTGCTCATATACTGTTGTTACTTTGATTTTATTCACAGAAACCTGCCGTTTTGCAGATGTCTGTATGGGTAGGTGTATCGGAGAGTTCGGCCGCTGTCGCTATTAATCGTAGCTGCATGAGGGATTTCGGGTAATTAACCGCAGATGGACAGCTAAATGGGTATCTGAAGCAGAGAAATCTGTATGTATCTGTGATGGCGTGCATTTGTGTTGAATTTTCTATTTATGCCTGCGGGATAGCGCTTTCGGATGCTGACATTGGTTCTCCGCGAGGGAGCGATGATGGAGCGGGTCACGCCGCTGACCTCGTATGATTTTACGGCCGCTATCATCATGCAGAACCTGGTGCTTTATCGTGCTGGCGAGAGCTTGTCGTGGGCGGTGACGGAGGTTTCGCCGTCCTGACTGTAGCGATGCGACGCCAGTCGTGTCGGCGTTGTTGGGGAGTGGAGTTGGCCGGGGCGCCTTCGCCGTCGACCCCGCTGGCGCGGGTTCGCTACCTGGTTCCGAGACTTGCCCTGTCTGTAGCCGACGTTTCTCGGTCGGAAAGGGCAATTTCGGCATAATGGCGAGTCGCCACGACGGCTACAGGCGAGTAACGGAACTTTATTAGTTATCGCAGGAATGCCGCTGTGACGCTCGATTCGGCGTTCTTTAAGCCGGCGACATCGCCCTGGAAGAGGAGTTCGCCGCCCGCGTCGCCACCGTCGGGGCCGATTTCGACGACGTAGTCGGCATCGGCGATCACTTCGAGGTGGTGTTCAATGACAATTACGGTATGGCCCTTGTCCACGAGGCGGTGGAGAAGCTCGATAAGGCGTTCAACGTCACTGAGGTGGAGGCCGATGGTCGGCTCTTCGAGGATGTAGAGGTTGCCCTGGCCTTTATTGTATTGGCGCTCCTTGAAGCTCGGCATGCCTTTGGCCAGCTCGCTGACGAGTTTGAGTCGTTGAGCTTCGCCGCCGGAGAGAGTGGGCGAGTATTGCCCGAGCTCGATGTAGCCGAGCCCCGTTTCGACCATGAGTTGCATGAGGTGACTGAGCTGCGTGTGAAAGCTGAAAAATTCAGCGGCCTCTTCAAAGCTCATTTTTAAAACATCGGCGATACTTTTGCCGTGCCAGCGTAGCTCGTCGAGCTCGGCACCGTAGCGGCGGCCGTTGCAGTCCTCGCAAGTCACATAGGTGTCGGGCATGAAATTCATTTCCAACTTGATGCGGCCCGCACCTTTGCAGGTTTCGCAGCGGCCGCCTTTGGTGTTGAAGGAAAAGGTGCCTGCAGCGTAGCCCCGCATATTGGCCTCTGGCAGCTGAGCAAAGATGTCACGGATAATGTCGAAGGCACCGATATAGGTAGCCGGTGTGGAGCGCGGGGTTTTGCCGATGGGCGACTGGTCGACTTCGATCACCTTCCGCACGGACTCCGCTCCGCTGAGTGCGCGGAAGGTAGTGGAGAGTGGGGAGTGGGCAGTGGGGAGTTCCTTTTTGGTCAGCTTTGCTGACTTGGTTTCGATGGCGCTTTCGACGAGCGGTTTGAGGAGGTCGCGGATGAGGGTGCTTTTGCCCGCGCCGGAGACGCCGCAGACTGCGGTGAGTCGTTGTTTCGGGATTTGGAGGTCGAAGCCCTTGAGGTTGCGCAGGGCGGCGGCTTGTAGGTTAATCCAGTTTTCGTTAGCCTTCTTTTTTCCGATGCTCCAAGCTGCGGGTAGCTCGCGGTGATGGCCGCGGAGGGGATGGCTCATGCGCTGTCGGAGATATTGGCCGGTGAGGGATTTCCTCGCCTTTTTAATTTGGCCGAGCTTGCCGCAGGCTACGATCTCACCGCCGTGGATGCCGGCGGCGGGCCCGAGGTCGAGGATGTGGTCGGCGCGGCGCATGGTGGCCTCGTTGTGTTCGACGATGACGAGCGTGTTGCCGCGTTTGCGGAGTTGGTCCATAGAGTCGAGCAAACGGGCGTTGTCGCGGGCGTGCAGGCCGATGGAAGGTTCGTCGAGCACGTAGAGTGCGCCGGAGAGGTTGGAGCCGAGCTGCGCTGCGAGACGGATGCGTTGCGCTTCGCCTCCGGAGAGGGTAGCGGTGGCGCGGTCGAGCCCGAGGTAGTCCAGCCCGACCCTGTCCATGAAGCGCATGCGCTCTTCGATCTCGGGCAGGAGTTCGGCCAGCACGGCTTTGGAGCGTGGGTCGGCTTTGATCTGCCCGAGGGTTAGAAGGAGTTGAGTCGGAGTGAGGGCGAGGAGCTCAGGGAGGGAAACGGAGTGAGGAGTGGAGAGTGGGGAGTGGGAAGTCTTTTTGAGCGGCAAGCGGACAGCGCGACTGATCGGGTTGAGACGAGCGCCCTGGCAGTCGGGGCAGGTCTCGCCGTCTTCGAAGTCGTCCAAGTGGTCGACGGTGTTCTCCTCTTCGCTCGCCATGAAGTCGAAGAGCTGGCCGTAGCCGCGACAGGTGGGGCACCAGCCGCGCGGGCTGTTCCAGGAGAAGTGCTTCGGGTCGAGTTCGGGGAAGGCTTCGCCGGTGGTGGGGTCGGTCCGCTTGGTGGAGAGCCAAGTAAGGACCTTGCCTGCGGCGTCGATCAGGACCGCGCTGCCTTTGCCTAGTCTCAAAGTCTCTTTGAGACTTTGAGCAGTGGAGAGTGGAGAGTGGGAAGTGGACAGTTTAGAGATGACCAGTTCGATGTCGTGCTCGACGTAGCGGTCGAGCTTTTTGAACTGGTCGAGGGGCACGAGTCGCCCGTCGATGCGGAGGGTTTCGTAGCCGTGGTCGCGGGCCCAGTTGGCGAGCGGTTCATGGTGGCCTTTGCGGCCCCGGATGAGGGGAGCGCAGAGATAGATAGCCTTGGCTTTGCTCGATTTGAGGAAAGTCTGCAGGCGCTTGGCTAGGGCCGCTTCGCTTTGGCTGACGACGGCCTCGCCGCTTGTAGGGGAATGTTGGATACCGATTCGCGCATAGAGCAGACGCAGGTATTGAGCGACCTCAGTGATGGTCGCGACGGTGGATTTGCGCGTGCCTTTGGTCACGCGTTGCTCAATCGCGACGGTGGGAGCTATGCCCTCTAATCCGTCCACATCGGCACGGGGCATTTGCTCGACGAACTGGCGCGCGTAGGCCGACATCGACTCCATGAAGCGGCGCTGGCCCTCGGCGAAGATGATGTCGAAAGCGAGGGTAGACTTGCCCGAACCGGAAACGCCGGTGATGACGGTGGTCTTGTTGTGCGGGATCTCGCAGCTGATGTTTTTTAGATTATGTTCGCGGGCGCCGCGAATGCGGAGCGCATTCGAGTGGTGAGTGGTGAGTGGTGAGTTGTGAGTGGTGGGTTGTGGGTGAGGCGTTTTGTTGTAGGGGGCGTGGTCTTCGGCGGCTTGTAGGAGGGCGTCGGACGACACAGAGGTCGTCCCTCCGAGTGCTTCGCGGAGGTAAGCAGCGGTTTCGCAGTTGGTCTTGGCAATGTGCTCGGGGGTGCCTTCGGCGATGATTTGGCCGCCGGCGGCGCCGGCTTCGGGGCCGAGTTCGATGATCCAGTCGGCGACTTTGAGGATGTCGAGATTGTGCTCGATCACGATGAGCGAATTACCCGCGTCGACGAGACCCTGGAGCACCCCGATCAGGCGTTTGACATCCGCGCGGTGGAGGCCGGTGGTGGGCTCGTCAATCAGAATGAGGGCATGAGATCCGGGATTCGTGGTGCGGGATCCGGGATTTGGGATGCGGGAGAGGTAGGACACCAATTTGAGCCGTTGGGACTCGCCGCCGGAGAGGGTGTTGAGCGGTTGGCCCAGCTTGAGGTAGCCGAGGCCGACGTCGACCATGGGCTTGAGGCATTTGATTACCTTCGAGTGCTCAGCGAAGAAAAGAAGCGCTTCGTCGATATCGAGATCGAGAATCTGTGCGATGCTCTTGTCGTTGAATTCGATGTCGAGGACTTCGTCCTTGAAACGCCGGCCTTCGCAGCTCTCACAAGGAACGAAGAGGTCGGATACGAACTGCATCTCGATGCGTTCGAAGCCGAGGCCGGAGCAGGTGGGGCAACGTCCGTCGCCGCTGTTGAAAGAAAAGTGCCCCGGTCCCATGCCTGCGGATTGGGCGGCCTCGGATTGGGCGAAGAGTTTGCGGATCATATCCCAGGCTTTGCTATAACTGGCGGGGTTGGAGCGGGGTGTTTTGCTGACCGGACTCTGATCAACGAGGACGACGTCCGAGAGCGGCAGGGTGGACTCGATGTCTTGGAGCGAGGCGGGCTCCTCGACGGTGAGGCCTTTCTTTGCGAGTAGGTTTTGGTAGATGACGTTGTTGAGCAGGGTGCTTTTCCCAGAGCCGGATACGCCGCTCAGGCAAACGAGGCTCTGCTGCGGGATGTGGACGGTGAGATCTTTCAGATTGTGCTTCGTCGCGCCAAAAACGCTGAGCGTTTTTGAGTGGGGAGTGGAGAGTGGGGAGTGGGAAGGTTTCAAACGCCGCTGCTTGGGCGGTTCAATTGTCTCCCTCCCGGAAAGGTAGCGTCCGGTATGTGTATTCGATTTAAGGATACGTTTATAGCTGCCGCTGAAAGTGAGTTGGCCACCGTTGACCCCTGGTCGAGGGCCGATTTCAATCAGGTTGTCTGCGGCGCGCATGACGGCCTCGTCGTGCTCGACGACGACGACGGTGTTGCCTAGATCGGTGAGGCGGCGAAGGATGCCAATGAGGCGATCCATATCGCGCGGGTGTAGGCCGACGGAGGGCTCGTCAAGGACGAAGAGCGTGTCGACGAGGGAAGACCCGAGGCAGGAGGTGAGGTTCACTCGCATGGTCTCGCCTCCGGAAAGGCTCCGTGAACTGCGGTCGAGCGTGAGATAGCCAAGGCCGACGTCCTGCAGGAAGCGAAGCCGACTATGTATGCCGCTGAGTGCGGAGTCATTGGCTGGCTTCGTTTCCTGCGGAGTGGAGAGTGGAGAGTGTAGAGTGAGGAGTGTGAGCAGCTCGCTTACGCTATTTTGGTAGAGTTCGGGCAGGGTGTGTCCGTGCCATTTCCAGCAAAGGGACTCGGGCTGGAGGCGGGCGCCGTGGCACTTGGGGCAGAGAGTGTAGCTGCGGAACTTCGAGAGAAAGACGCGGACGTGCATCTTGTAGAGATTGCCGTTGAGCCATTCGAAGAAGCGGTTGACGCCATACCATTGCTTATAGCCTTCCCGATAGCCGGGCTCCCCTTCCATCACGAATGTTAGCTCTTTCTTGTTGAGTTTCGACCACGGGATGTTTGTGCGGATTTTGTGCTTCCGCGCGGCGCGTTGAAGGTCGCGCAGGCTTTCGCTGTAGACCTCGCCTTGGAAGGCGCGGATGGCTCCGTCATCGATGGAGAGACTGTGGTCGGGTATGACCAGACGTTCGTCGATCTCAATGATGCGGCCGAAGCCCCGGCATTCGGCGCAGGCGCCGATGGGGGAGTTGAAAGAGAAGAGTGCAGGCGAGGCGGGGCGGAAGCTCTGGCCTGTTTCGGGCGAACGGAGGCCTTGGATGTATCCGCTAATGGACTTGAGCTGGTCGTTGAAGAGTTCGATCTGTCCCTGGCCGAAGTGGAAGGCCGTCTGAAGCGCTTCGATCGCGCGGGAGCGTGCCTTGTTGTTCAGGATCGCGATGCGATCTTGGATGACAAGGAGTGGGGAGTGGAGAGTGGAGAGTGAGGAGTTGTTTTTTAATAATTCATCGATCCGGATAATTTGCATCTCCCCACTTCCCACTCTCTGCTTCCCACTCTTGCGTCGCAAGACGCGAGTATAGCCTTGGGCGCTGAGTGGTCTTAAGACTTCCTCCCAACCCAAATTGTCAGGCTTGTTGATGGGGAAGGTGATCAGGGCAGTTTTGCCGTCGTAGTCTGTGATCAGTTTTTGCCAGGCGGACTGGGGATTGTCATCGGTGATTGGCTGTCCAGTGGCGGGGTCGTAGAGGGTGGCGGCGTTGGCGAACCATACTTTGAAGTAGTCGGCCAACTCGGTGATCGTGCCGACGGTGGAGCGCGAGGTTTTGACCGTATTGGACTGGTGAATGGCGATGGATGGACGGATGTTTTCCACGCCGTCGACCTTCGGGCGGTCAAGCAGATCCATAAACTGGCGGGTGTAGGGAGAGAATGTCTCGACGTAGCGGCGCTGGCCTTCGGCGTGAAGGGTCTCGAAAACAAGGGATGACTTACCCGCGCCACTCAGGCCGGTGACGACGGTGAGTTGGCCGATGGGAAGATCGAGATCGAAGCCTTTAAGGTTATTTTGGCGGACGCCGCGTAGGCGGATGTATTCTTTTTTCGAGGGCATAGATGTGCTGACATTGAGGGGCGAAATGCGAAGGTCGAATCTCGGGAGCATTTATTTCGTAAAAAGTCTGGAAGGTCGGCAAAGCTACGGAAGAAAAGTGTAGCGGAATGGGGAACCCATTTCGAGTGTCCGGCTTGATCTGTTAGCGTAGGGGTCGAAACGGGTTCCCCGTTCCGCTACGGTTGGTAAGGTAGCGGAAGCGGGAACCGCTTTCGAATAGGTGGCGTGTGAGCTCTTCGGTTGAAGCTGTTTACAGTTGCCAGACTTCTATTTCCCCGCCGATCTCTGGCTATGAAACCACGTATCAAACTCGCCGAGTCGACCACACCCGACGGTGCCCCGATGGCGCTCTATGCACACGACGGCGCCTATTCGATCAGTTTTCAGGGGCAGGAGCTGATGCATTCGAAGGCAGCGGCCTCGGAGCTCCTGTTGGGAAGGCTGGGTGTTGAGCGTATCCGTAAAGACGCGAAAGCACGCGTCATGATCGGTGGTCTCGGTCTCGGGTTTACGCTACGGAGCGTTTTGGACTGCGTGGGAGCGGAGTCGCAGGTGGATGTGGTCGAACTGGTGTCTAAGGTCGTCGAATGGAATCGTGATTATTTACGCGATCTCAACGGAGCCCTGCTCAACGACCCACGGGTCCACGTGATCGAGGCCGATGCTGTGAAGACCATCTACGATGGCGTTTCTCATAGCTACGACGCCATGATACTCGATGTGGACAACGGTCCCACGGGTATGGTCAAAGCGAGTAACGGCTCACTCTATTCGCACCAGGGGCTCCGCGCGGTGCGCAAACTCCTGAAAGCAGGTGGCCGTGCTGCCTTCTGGTCGGCTGGCACGGATCCGCACTTCAAGGCGCGGCTGGAGGCAGTTGGCTACCGAGTTGGCGTCATACCCGCAAAAGTGCACGAGCGCGCCAAGCGGGCGGCTTATGTAATTTACGTGGCGGACGTTTGAGTGAGTTCTTATTCCTGCACCTGGAACAAGGTGCCGCCCAGGCTGCGGGGCTTCATCTCTTGGCTCACGGCCTCATCCTCGGCGACGATCTGGCCGCTTGCAAAATAGGTTGGTTCCTTCAGCCAGTGTTTCTTCAATTCATCGTGTAGGTCGAGGAGTTCGTCGAGGCTGCCGATGCGGTATTCGATCGTATGTGCGTGGGTGGCGATGGGGTATTCTTTCATCACGGCAGTGCTGGTGGCGACCTCCGCAGCGCCGGAGGCACGGTCCGCCATTGCCTGGACTTGCGGGGGCAGCGGGCGTTGGATGATGGAACTGCCGCCGGGCACGCCGGCCGCGTTCATGCTCTCGCCGAGGGCTTGCTGGAGCTCGCCGGCTCGCAGCGGGCGACTGTGGTAGATACGGAGGAGGGCGGTGCCTTGGGTTACTATGTTGATCTCCGTGACGCGGAACGTGGCGGTAACGTATTCCTGGTTCGAGATGGACTGGACGCCTTCTTCGCTGCCGTAGTAGGCACGGGTGTCACCGGAGAATTCGATGCCATAGACTTTCGGGTTCTTGACGCCGCGCGTCGTCACACTGACGGCGTGGAGTTGACTGGCAAGGGCGGTTAGGAGGCAGAGAATAAGGGCGTTTCTGGCGGACGTCATAGTGATCAAAATGCTGGCCTTTGACGTATGAGCAAAGATAATTTGTCGGTTAATGTTAGCTTGTCACGATCTCACGGTGAAAATCCGACCCATGGGCGCACGTATTCTCGACGGGGCGACCGCGCGCTTTATGCCCCGGGGGCTTAATGCGGTGATCGGACCTTCGGGTTGTGGCAAGACGACTCTAGTCAAAGCGATCCTTGGCATTCTGCCCAGCGAGGGTGCGGTTACCTACGCAGGTGAACCTGTGACCGAGAGCTCGGAATTGCAGGGCAAGCTTGCCTTCGCGCCTCAGTTTAGCATCGCGCATGAGCGTCTCTCGGTCGGCGAAGCACTCCGCTATGCGCTCGATCTCTGCGTGCGCGACCGAGCGGCCAAGGCGGAGCGGCTGGAAGAAATCCTCCGCCGCATCGGACTGGAGACTCACCATAGGAAGCGCGTCGCCGATTTGAGTGGGGGGCAGTTGCGCCGACTCGGGCTCGGCCTAGAGTTGGTGGGAGATCCGCAATGTATGGTCTGCGACGAAGTGACCAGTGGGCTCGATCCGCGCTCGGAGGATCAAATCCTCGCCATGCTTCAAGGTCTGCGTGACGAGCGGGAGAAAACTTTTATCTGCATCATTCACAACCTAGCCAAACTCGAAGATTTTGACTGGATTACCGTTGTCTATGAAGGGGCGGTGGTCTTTCAGGGTGAGTTGGAAGCGATGAATGCTTACTTCGGTATCCCCGATGCCTTGCACCTTTATGACAAGCTAAGTGAGTGCCCGATTCAGCATTGGCGGGAGCTTTGGGCGGATGGTGCGGTGTCCGCTACCCGGCACGAGCTGGTGTCCGCCGTCGCGCCGCCGCCGCCTCCGAGTGCTCTCGCGCAAACCTGCACCTTGCTCCAGCGGCGGGCACTGCTCTTTAAACGCGACCGGGGCTATTGGCTGCTCACTTTGGGTATCACCATTGGATTCCCGCTGCTGGTCACGATCTTTGCCTGGGACGGCATTCCGCAGTTGCGGGGCCTCGCGCTCAACTCCGTGACGGGTTTTATGGAGCAGATGCAGGACAATCTGCGCTACCGGATCGATGCAATGGAGGCGGCCTCGCTCGTCACCGGTTTGATTCTCTTTCAGGTGATCTTGCTCACCCTTATGGGCAGTAATAATGGTGCCCGCGAGATTGCCGGTGAACGCCCCCTCTACGAAAAGGAGCGCTTTGCCGGACTCAACCCAGTCGCCTACGCGAGTAGTAAATTGATCTTCACCTCACTAATCGCGCTGATTCAGGGGCTGTGGATGATGCTCTTCGTGAAATATATTTGTGAGTTTCCTGGCGACAGTTTCTGGCAGGTGTTTGTGCTGGTTTTAACTTGTGTTTCCATGACGGCCATTTGTCTGGGCTTCTCTGCCATCTTTAATTCGGCGGACAAAGCCTCGTTACTTTCAGTCTATCTTATCGGCTTTCAGTTACCGCTCTCGGGGATCGTGCTCGCCTTGCCGGATGTGCTCGTCTGGGTCTGCCGTCCGTTTATCAACGCTTATTGGGGCTGGGGCGGCTACTTCAGCTCGATGTTGGACACGCGCCTTTACGATGCCTACCGACTCGAGTCGAACGAGTGGATCCCCTCGCCGGGACTGGCCGTGGCGGTCTTGTTGGCACACGCGCTGGTCGGCGCGGTCATGGTCTTTTGGGGTTGCCAGCAAAAACGTTGGAACTAAGGCTAATGTGCAATCTAGGCAAATCGTCACACCTACGTAGCGAACTTACGATAGCAAGGTCGACGGATGTATAGCTAAATTTAGCCGATATCGACACGACAGGCGTCGCAGCGCTACCAGTTTACATTTTTCAAAAAAAATCTTATTTTATGCCCGTCAGCAAAAATATAATCTATTCGCTCACTTGTATTCTGCCGTTGTTGCTGGTCACACTTTTCGCTGCTTGTGGCCGAGGAAGTTTTTCTGATGAGGAGCCGTTGCCAATCGAGAACTACGTCAAAAAGCCTGGCGACTTTTTGGGCAATAGCTACGTGCTGCGCGCTCAGATCGACGAGCAGATTAAATGGGAAAAAGGCCTCGGTCGCGTCCTAGCAGTTGTCATCGAGGGCAGCGACATTCGCCTGCCGATCTTCGTTCCGGAAGGCGTGACGGATAATCTGCACGTAGGGCAGCGCTACGAGATGCAAATAACCATCGAAAAGGGAGGGCTCATTTATGTCGAAGCTTTGCGCAAGTATTAGTCTATCGCTGCTTCTGGCAGCAGTCTCGCTCAACGCACAAGGCGCTGCGCCCAGCTACAGCCCGCAGCCAGCGCAGGCCAGTGTGCAGATGCCGACCAACGGCATCTTCGAGAGTAACTCATTTCTCGAAATGGCCAACCGTGTCTTCGACCCGAGCAGTGACTCGATGGATTTCGAGAACGGCAGCTTTGAGTGGAAGGGGAAGAATTTCAACCTTACCGAACAGCGCGCCTTCCGTTCACGCTTTGAGCGCTTCCTGTTGGCCTCGCCGACGGAGGACGAAACGCTATACGCGCAACTGATGGATGACATCCTGGAGCGTCTCTCCGTCTCCAACGATAATAGCGATGACGCCATTCTCGATACCTGGGAGTTACTCTTTCGTGCCACGCGCTTCGATCTCGACGGGGGCAACAGCACCATCGTGGCGAATCAGGTGTTCAACGCTTGGCGCATCCGAAAGGAAAGCCGCGGGGTGACTATGACACAGCGTGAGCTGCAGCAAATGCGGCAGTATCAACAGGAAATCGTCGCAAACCGTGCGCTCGCTTTGAAGAATATTCAGCAACAGCGTATTCGAGAGTCCAGTATCGCTCGCAGGTCTTCGGAATCCGGCCAATCTGATGGCGAGGCTGTGGCCTTAACCAGCGAGGCTGCCTTCCGCATGCTCGATCTCGCGGAGACCGAGGCCAAGATTATCGCTCTGGAAACCCAATCAGCGGCCACCGGGCTTCAGGCGAAACTCCAGTTCCAGAGTCAGATCGTGAGTTTTATTATCCAGCGCCGCTTCCAGCATGCGCTCGTCTTGGCCGGTTTTTACCAATCGATTTTCAAGGGCTCCCACCAGTCTCTCGAAGTGGGTAAAGATCAACTCCAAGAATTGATCCCCGGCAGTGATCTGGCCTTTACGGTCGACAGCATGACCTTCATTGCACGCGAGGCGATCAATGATGTCAATCAGGGGGTCGACGCCGTCAACGCCGCCTATAGCGAAAACCGCAACCTCATCGCTTTGGAGCGACTGCAAGAAGTCTTCTTTCTAGGAGAGTATCTGACTGAACTGAACAAAATCCCCGCCGAACAGCGCCGCCACATGCTCGATCTCTATCGCAGGCTAATCGAAGCCGGCGAGCTCGCTGACGCCAAAGACTACGACGGCGTCCCCGAACTAGCTGGTGAGATTTACAAACTGGCCGAAGATTTTCCGAAGAACCGTGTGCTCTCTGCCGTCGAAACGGCCAAGAGCATGAGCGACATGGCGGTCTTCGCCGCCTCCCAATACCGTAACCTCGGTGATATCGACAAGGCCCGCGCCGAGCTACAGACCGCGATTGAGATCTGGCCCTCGAATCCTGCCATCCGAGACTTCCAGCAGGAGACGACCAAGCTCGCCACCGCCGGTTCGCAGGGCGTGCAGATTTTTGATGATCTCTACAAGCGCGACGATCGCCGCGGCATTTATGAGCGTCGCATGGATCTCGGCTTTGCCCTAGCCGAGGATATGCAACGCCGCCCCTTGCTGATGGCTGTCATCGAGCAAGTCGCCCGTATCGATCTTCTCGTCGCGCAGAGCGCCGAGCTCGTCAAGCAGGACGAACCCTACGCTGCGTGGGAGCTCCTCGTCGAGGCGTCGAAGATAGACCCCAGCGATGGTCCGATGAACCGCGCTCGCGCCGAACTCGCGCCCCGTGTGGCAAATTTTGTGCTCCAACTAGACCGCGCTAACCGCCAGTCCGAAGACGGTCACCATGCTGGTGCCTTGGCTGCTTATTTGATGGCACAGGATATCTACCCCGTCAGTCGTCTCTGTCGCCTTGGCATCGCCCGCGAGTCTGAAGCGCTCATGTCAGGTCTGCGTAGCGCGCTAACCGAGTAGGTCACTGCTGCACCTGGCAATGGATGATTAGCTTGCCGAACGGTAAAGCTTCTCGCGTCCCAGTGTCCTGAGTTGTAAATAACCAGTATGAATGGGTGGTGTGGTAGCGATGCGACGCCAGTCGCGTCGACATAGAAAACGATCCGACAGCGCTGGGGCGTCGACCCCGCTGGCGCGGGTTCGCTACATACTTAAAACGACTGGCCTGAGCGTAAGCCTCTGTGACCACATCATGAATACTGACGAATGTTTCGAACTCAGGGCAATAGGAATTTCCGGGTTTAAAGAAAACCCTCGCCTGTATGGAAGAACATCTGGCGGTGCTCCGCGCGCATATCGATCGGCGGGAACCGTAGTTCCTTTAGCTAGCGCAGCTAGCTATTTTGGAGGCAGTGTAGATTGGCCATGGAAATGCCGCTGAGCATGGCGCCTACGATACCTAGGAAACCCTGGTCGGTGCCGGCGAGGTAGAGATTTTCCAAATGGGTGCGACCATCTTTGATTTTGTTCGGTGCGCCGTAGATCGCGCCATTCAGATGGCCCGTGTATTTGCGCACCGTGCGGGGGGTGAACATGTCGCTGGTGATGCGGTGGATGTCGAGGTCGAGTTTGGCTTTGGGCAGTAGGCCCAGCGTGACTTGCTGGAGCTTCGCATACCAATGGGCTTTTTGCGCGAGGTAGTCGTCCTCGCTCAGGGCGCACCATTGGTCGTGGTGGGCCATGGCGGTGACGCGGAGGAAGCCTTCGTCCAGCTGGCGGCCTTCGCCGTATTGGTAGTTGTTAGGGAAGCAAATGACGCCGCTGGTCGGGTCGACTAGGGCGTCCTCGACCCGTGCGTAGCGGAAGCGCTCGGCGGTGTTGAAAAAGATGATCGTATCGTCCCAGCCGAAGTCGGCGGGCTGGCGGTCGAGCACGGTGATGGTCTCGGTGAAGCTGAGTTGGCCGATGTTGTCGCTCGCGGCGTCCTCCGGTTGGTCGTTGCAGAGGCGGGCGGTTTCCACCGCGCCGGCCGTGGAGATGATTTTATCGGCGGTGATCGTCGCGCCGTTGTCGAGCTCGATGGCGGAGGCCTTAGAACCGCTTGTATGGATTTTTCGGATACCGCACTTCATCTTGCGGACGCCGCCGAGAGAGCGGTATTTGTCCTGCAGCAGCTTGATGATCACGCGCACCCCTTCGAGCGGACGGGCGAAGCCCTCGAAGAAGAGCGAGCGGAACATGATAGCGAACTGCCCGTAGTCCATGTCGTGCTCCTGTGCGCTGCCGTAGTACATGACAGGGCAGAAGATCATATCCTCCAGGAGCGGGTCGCTGATGTGGCGCTGCACAGCTTCGCGCGCGGAAGTCGGGATCGCGCCGAGGTTAAAGGCGTCGAGGGTGCGAACTTCCTCCGCGAGGGCGCGGAAGCCGTCGATCTGCCGGGGAAAGGCGTGTGCCACCTCCGCTTCGAAATGGGCGAAGTCGTTGGTGAACTCCAGCTGGCAACCGGGGAAGTGGATGCGCGAGCCGTTCTGCGGGCAGAGATCGAGCGCATCGTAAGGGATGCGGAGCTGGCGCAGCAGCTTCGTCAGCGGGGTGCCCTTCGTACCTTTGGGTACGTAGTTCGTCATAGCGTGCAGGCCGACGTCGAACTTGCGCCCGTCTTGGCTGTAAAAGGAATTGAGTCCGCCGGAGGCATTGTGGCGCTCGAGTACGATCACATTCTTGCCCGCGAGCGCGAGCCGGATGCCAGCGGCTAGGCCGGCCATGCCCGCGCCGATGATGACGGTTTCGTAATGTTGGTTGTCGAGTTTGGCAGGCATTAATTGATTGTTTGAATGAAGTCGGCCATCGTGAGAATCCGGGTTTTGCGGAATGGGTCGAGGACGAGTAAATCTTCGTCGCCGGTGATGAAGAAGTCGGCTTTTGCGGCCACGGCGAGTTCGAGGAATATGTCGTCCTTGGAGTCGCGGCATTTACATATTGTTTCGGAGGGGGTGAACCACTCCGCGTCGAAGGCGATTCCCTTTAATATACGGTGTCGTATTTGGCGCGAAAGATAGCGGTCAAATTTGCTGCGCATAACGACTTCGGTCAACTCACGCATCGTCTCTACGGAAAATGCGTAGGGGTGGCTCTGCATCGCCTGAGCTACATTTTTGCTGAGTGAACTCGACCGGTAGAGTATGTAACTCACATAAATATTAGTGTCGATTATGATCACTAAGACGGATTCACCTCGGCAAGGATCTGGTTGAGGATTTCTTCGGTCAGACCATTCCTGGCAGCTTCTTCACTGGCCGCTTGAACGGTTTCGTCGAGTTCCTGGAGGCGTAATTTCCTTAATTTCTTGAGGTCAGACATCGGCACGAAGGCCCCGATTTCACGGTTTTGGCGCTTGACGATGACGGGCTCGCGGCTGCCTTTGTCGAGGAATTCGCCAAAATTCGCCCGGGCTTCGGTGGAGGACATTGTGATCATAGGGTATAAAATGTACGAAACAGCTGTTTTGTCAATTTTGTACGTTTTGTACGAGATAAGATTGGCTTGCTGTCTCAGAAACAACGAAGCACAGGCGGTGATGCCTGTGCTTCGTACGCGAATAAAACAGGCAGGATGCCTGTTCTACTCTAAAATTACTTGGCGTTGAACTTCGGTGTCAGATATTCGCCGCAGCTTGCGAGGGAAGCGAGCTTTGGGTAGTCCTCTTCAGGCACTTCTATGCCGTGCTGTTTGCGGAGCTCCATGACGATGTCGAGGAAATCCATGGAATCGAGGTCCATTTGGTCGCGTAGGTTGATGTCAGCCTTCAGGCCGGTGGTGTCCTCATCGGGCGCGATTTCGTTGATGATGTCGATTACGATTTGTTGTACTTGGTCTTCTGTCATTTGAAAATGGCTGATTATTGATGAATGATGCTGATTGGCTAGTCTTCGAATTTTTGGAGGATGAGCGCGGAGTTGATGCCGAGCATACCGAATGAGTTGTTGAGGATAACTTTGACGGCGTCAACCTTGAGCGGCTCGTTTATGACGAGATTTGTCATCGCGCATTCGGGGTCGAGCTCATCCACGTTAATCGTGGGGTGGATGATGTTATCATGAAAAGAGGGTAGGTTGCCTGCTAGTTCAAGGGCACCGGCGGCCCCCATGCAGTGGCCGATGTAGCTCTTCGTGTTGTTGACATAGGTGGTCGGGCAGTCGCCGAAGACCTCGCGGATCGCCTTGATTTCCTGGATGTCCCCCATGGGTGTGGAGGTGGCATGGGTATTGACGATGTCAACCTCCGAGGCCTTGATCCCTGCCACGTCGAGGGCTTGGCGCATGCACTCGGCCTGGCGCTCGGGATTGGGGAGGACATAATCGGAGGCGTCGGAATTGATGCGGTAGCCGATGATCTCTGCAAGGATGTCGGCTCCGCGCGCTTGGGCATCTTCGAGACGTTCGAGTGTATAAATGCAGCCACCTTCCGAGACAACGATGCCGTTGCGGCTCTTATCGAAGGGGCGGCTGACTTTGTTGGGATCGGTCGGATGAGAGCCGAGGGCACCTTGGCTTTTGAAACCGGCAAAGATGCCGAAGGACTGGATGCTTTCGCTGACGCCACCCGCCAGCGCCAGATCGACCTCGCCGAGGCGGAGCATTTGGAGGGCCTGGATCAGGCCGGCGTTACCGGCCGCACAGGCGGCACCGATCGTGTAGTGCGGCCCGGTAATGCCCATATTGATCGTGATCTCACCGGCCGGGTTGTTGGCCACGGTGCGTGGGTTGTGGTGGTGTGTCCAGAATTTGGTATCGTACTCGAATTTCGAGATATTGTAGACCTCATTTTCGGTCTCCACGTTCCCGTGTTCGGTCGTGCCGACATAGACGCCGATCCGGCTCTTATCATAATTTTCGAAGTCGATGCCGCTATTGGCGATTGCTTCGCGCGCCGCGTAGATCGCGATACTGCCGGCACGGGTGCCGACACGCAGTTCCTTCCGTGTCTGGTGCTTCTTCGGGTCGAAGTCGCAGACGCCGGCGGGCACTTGGCCGGTGGCTCCCGCGGAGCCCATATAGCGCATATCAATCATTTGGATACGAGCGACTCCATCGAGGAGATTCTTACGATATTCTTCGAGTGTATTGCCGTTGGGCGAGGTCAGGCCGACGCCTGTGATAACGATGCGGGTTGGCTGCATGGGTAAGCGGGTATGGATACCACGTTTAGCGGTGGGACTGTCAATAGTGGAAAAGTTTTGCCGATGGGCAAATGTAGAGTGTGGAATTTACCGTATCTTTGGTTTTTTTGATTTGGAAAGCCGCGATTTCCTACCTATCAGTGAATTATGAACGTATTAGTCGTCGGAGGAGCCGGTTACATTGGTAGCCATTGTGTGCGTCAATTAGAGGCTGCGGGGCATCGCCCTGTGGTCCTGGATAACCTGGTCTTTGGCCATCGGTCTGCGGTCAGTGCTGAAATCCCCTTCTACGACTGTGATCTCGGCGACCCTGAGGCTGTGGGCAAAATCCTCCGTGAGGAGTCGATCGAGCTGGTCATGCACTTCGCTGCCTTCGCTTACGTTGGGGAGTCGGTCACCGAGCCGCGCAAATACTACGAAAACAACTTCGTCGCTACGCTCCGCCTGCTCGAGACCATGCTGGACAACGGCGTGAAGAAGTTTGTCTTCTCCTCAACTTGCGCGACCTACGGCGAGCCGGACACATTGCCTATGGTCGAGACTCTGCCGCAGGCGCCGATCAACCCCTACGGCCAGACCAAACTCGATGTGGAGAACTGCCTCAAGGCCTTCGCCCACGCCTACGGTTTGAGTTTTGCCGCCTTCCGTTATTTCAACGCCGCCGGCGCGGCCGAGGATGGTAGTATCGGAGAGGACCACAACCCGGAGACACACCTGATCCCGCTCGTGATCGACGCCGCGACCGGCCGCCGCGAGCATATTAAAATCTTCGGCACCGATTACGACACGCCCGACGGCACCTGCCTGCGCGACTATGTGCATGTGGACGACCTTTCCCGAGCGCACATCGCTGTCTTCGACAAGCTCAACGAGCCGGGCACTGGCTGCTTTTACAATCTCGGAACGGGCAAACCCAACTCTGTGCGCGAGATCATCGACGCGGTCGAGGCGGTCACCGGGCTCAAGGTGCCGGTCGTTGAGGACGAGCGCCGCGCCGGCGATCCACCCGCGCTCTACGCCGATTCGAGCAAGGCTCAGCAGGAACTCGGCTGGAAAATCCGATACACCGAGCTAAAGGACATTATCGAGACCGCTTGGCGTTGGCATAAGGCCCACCCAGATGGTTTTGACGATTAAGTCAGGCCACAGAATTGTTCAATCGCATTTCGGTAATTGCCAGCTTTGTATTTAATCGCAGAAGTGCCCTTTAATGTGCATTTTTGGCTTAGGAGCGTGACTTCCCTAGAGACAACGCAACTATCGAGTCAGCCCAAGAAGGAAAAATCCAAACATGGTATGTCTATTTCCTGCCATCTGACTTCTTAGTTCCACACCGCATAGATGCCTTCACGCTTATTCAATTATTTTTTGTCTTTAACGCTGCTTTCATCCGCGCTCCAAGCGCAGGGTGAAAGCCTGACTCTCGAAGCGGCGATTGCCTCGGCCCTGGAGAACAACCTCGGCTTACGCATCGCTGCCTACACGCCGGCCGATGCTCTTGACTCGGTCGAGATCGAAAAGGCGCAGTTTGATCCCGCACTCTTCGGGAATACTTCACTCCAAGAGCGCCAATCGGCGGCCGCGAACAGCTCGCTTGACTCTGCTTCTGTCCCCAGAAGTGAGACCCGTCGTGCGCGCATCGGTGTTGATCAGCGCTTGGCGACCGGTGCCACTGCAACGCTTGATTCGTCGATCAGTCGCGGTGCCTCGAATAACAATGCTGCGCGTAATCCCGACTACGGTACGGACATCGGCCTTTCGATTCGTCAACCTCTGCTCAAAGACGCGTGGACAACGGTCAATCTCGCTCCGCTGGCACGTGCCAAAGTCAACGCGGAGCGCTCCCTCTTCGAGCTTCGCTCGGATGTGCTGGATCTCGTGCTGGAGACGGAGATCGCTTACTGGAACCTCGCCTATGCCCAGGCCGATCGAGCGTTGATTGCTTCCAGTCTCGCCCTGGCCGAGAACCTGTTCGAAGAAAATAGCGAGCGCGAACGCCTCGGGTTTGTCACCCCGCTTGAAGTGCTTCAGGCCAAAGCCGAGGTGCTTAACCAGGAGGAGGCTATTATCCAAGCCGAGCGCGCGATTCAAGATGGACAAGACGCTCTGCGCCGCGCTATGGGGCAGGCAGACTTTATGAAAGTTTTGAGTGGCGATGTGCTCGTTGCTGATCTGCCCGACTCGCTGGCGTCGCTTCGTCCCATGGACCTTGTGGTGCGTGATACTGTGCTCAGCGATGTCGATGCTCAGGCTCAGGAGCGCCGCATCGAAGTGCAGCGCATCAACCGGGTACTTGCGCAGGATGCCACGCGTCCCGATCTCGATTTGACGGCGGGTGTGAGCTATCTTGGCCGTGACGAAGCTGGTGGGGCCGCCTACCGGGGCGCCTACAATGCCGATGGTTACGATTGGAATGTTGGGCTCGAATTACGCATGCCCTGGGGCTTCCGAGAAGCCCGTGCCCGTGCCCGTCAGGCCGAGCGGGGCGTCGAGCGCGCCACGCTCGAACTCTACGACATCAAGCAAGAAAAAGCCCTCGCCGCCCGCAATGCCTGGCGCTCGGCCAGTGCCGGGCTTAAGCGTATCGATGTCACCCGTGCCGCAATGGATTTGAATGAAGAAGCCTTCGACCAAGAGCGCGCCCGCTACGGGGCGGGCTTAGTCGCTTACCGCAGTGTGCTCGAAGCCCAGCGCGATTTTGACCAGGCGAAGAGCAATTACCTGCGCTCTCTGATTGAAACCTTACGGGCCGTCGTCCGTCTCAGCCGGGTCGATGGCACTTTACTCACGCGCAACGGTCTCGACTGGGATGCCGTCGAACCCTACACTCAAGTGACAGCGCCTCAGGTCGATCTCCAGGCCATACCAGTCACCCCTAAACCATGAAACGTAATCTTATCATCTTCCTCATACTAGGATTGGTCGCCGGTGGCATCTACGGTGTCCTCGGCGTTCTCCGCGACAGTGCAGCTCAGAAAGGCGGCGAACTTCCAACAGATACCGCTGAGCGCCGCGACCTGAAGTCGATCGTGCCTGCGACCGGCGAGGTTTTGCCCTTACTCAGCAGTGTGGTCAAATCGGAGATCAGCGGCCGCATTACAGAAATTAAAATTGAAGAGGGCGACTCGGTCACTCGCGGGCAGATGTTACTCGAACTGGATCGTACCAGCCTGGAAACCCGCCTGCGCGAGGCCCAGCGCAACCTTGAGGCCGAGCGACTGCGTTTGGATAAGTCTGAGCGCAACTACGTTCGCTTACAGGAACTCTACGCCAAACAATTCGTCGGAGAAAAGGAATATCTTGACGCGCAGACCGACCTCAATCTGGCAAAACTCAACTTGGAAATCGCGCAAGCGCGCCTCGAAGATGCGGCCGAAGACCTCTCTAAAACTACCATCAACGCCCCGCACGATGGGGTTGTTACGCGGCTTGACGTGCTCGAAGGGGCGGTCATCTCGGGAGCGACTTCTGTCTCCAATGGCACCGACTTGTTGACCATCGCCCAGCTCGACGAACTCTATATGGAAGCCAATATCAACGAAGTCGATGTGGAGAAACTCTACGTCGGCCAGTCCGCCTTTTTGCGCTTCGATGCGATCCCCGACTTTGAAGTCGAAGGCACGATCAGCGTGATCGCACCCTCTGCCCGCAAGGACGGCAACGTGCGTGTTTTCCCCATCGAAGTGGTCTTCGAGGTGGTGGACAACCGCGTCCGCCCGGGTATCAGCGCCACAGTGGAAGTGCCGATCGAGTCGGCCGAAAACGTAGTCAGTATTTTACTCTCTGCGGTCTTCAATAATAAGGAGCAGAGCAGTATTTACGTGCGTAAAGACGCCGGCTGGGAGCGCCGCGAGGTCACGGTCGGCATCAATAATCTGCAGCATGTGGAGATACGATCCGGCTTGGAGGAGGGTGAGGACGTCGCGCTGAGCCGTCCACCGGAGTTTCGTAAGACGGATGGTTGATTCCGGCAAAGTCTTCGAGCTCTCCGCGATCCGCCGGATCTACAAGGTCGGCAGCGAACTCGTGTATGCACTCGACGGAGTCGATCTCTCGATCCATGACCGCGAGTTCATTGCTGTGACTGGCACCTCAGGTTCCGGCAAGTCCACTCTCATGCATACGCTCGGCTTTATGGATAGCCCGACCTCGGGACGGATGGATTTTGAGGGGCGCGACGTCTCGGCCATCGGGCGCGGTGAGCGGGCGCGGCTCCGTGCCACGCGCATTGGCTTCGTCTTCCAAGCCTTCAACCTCTTGCCTAAACTTACGGTATTGGACAATGTAGTGCTGCCGCTTATCTACGGGCGCATGCATGTTAAAGATAAAAACGAACTCGGCATCCAAGTGCTTCAGCGCGTCGGCATGGAGCACCGCGCCACCCACACACCGGGTCAACTCTCGGGTGGCGAGCGCCAGCGCGTGGCGATTGCTCGCTCGCTCA
The DNA here is from genome assembly GCA_002480015.1 of Opitutia bacterium UBA7441. GTDB lineage: Bacteria > Verrucomicrobiota > Verrucomicrobiia > Opitutales > Coraliomargaritaceae > Thalassobacterium. The sequence goes on along the minus strand of DLQD01000113.1, from coordinate 810 downwards.
TTAATCAGCCCCGGCTCATCCTCGCAGACGAACCGACCGGCAACTTGGATAGTAAAAACCGTGGACGTATTATGGAGCTCTTTGCCTCGTTGATGGAGGAAGGTATCACCCTCGCACTGGTCACCCACGACGACGAGGTGGCCGCCTATGCCAAACGTCGCATTCGCATGCAGGATGGGAGAATTGTGGAGGACTCCGAGAAATGAACCCCGTAGGCGATATCTATACTGGCGCGTCCAACGGTTTGCGCGAGGTCTGGTCGAACAAGGTGCGCTCGCTTCTTTCCATGAGTGGTATCATTCTCGGCGTGGCTGCACTGGTCGCTATGGTCGGCATTGTGCAGGGTATGCTCGGTAATATGCGTGCGTCGTTTGAGCGCAGTGGGGGGGTACTGAAGCTCGAGGTGCATCCGCGTGAGGCGCCTGAATCGCAACAACACATCGCTGGCATCTCGCCCGGCATGACCTGGCGTGATATTGGCGCGATCGAGAAGGCCATCCCGCTGGCTGCCTTCGTCTCACCGATCGTGGATATGGAATGGGAGCGCTTCGTCGCCAACGGACGCCGCGAGGGCGCGATCCTCCACGGTGTCACGCCGGACTTCGCGGGGATTAAAAAGAACGAGCTCCTCTACGGGCGCTTCATTTCCGACTATGACATTGAAACCAAAAGCCCCGTCATTGTGGTGGGCGCTCACCTGGCGGAAACGCTCTTCCGTGGTAAGGGTAACGTGGTGGGTGAGCAATTGCGTGTTCGGGAGCAGGTCTATACTATCATTGGTCAAATTAAGCCGCTTGGTAATTCGACGCC
>DLQD01000043.1 GCA_002480015.1 Opitutia bacterium UBA7441 | reverse complement strand
GATGTCTTTGACGATCTTCTCGCCTGGGGTTAATCTAACACGTCTTCGTCCCTCGGCTGCTTTGAATGCCCTTCGAGCAGGTCGCGCAAGACTGGACAACATGATCAACTCCCGCCGACGCGAGGTGGATGCATTTGTGGCAAACCGGTTCGCTGAGCTGGAGGCACAAGGGCATGGACCGCAGCGACATGAAGGGGCCGTCACGCGGCAAATGTTAGAAGATCGCGTAATGCTTGGTCATGACCCGATGACAAGAGACAGAACCGATGGAGTGCATACTGGTCGAGATCATCGTGTGCCAGAAATTGCGTCCCGGATAGCGTCAGAGGCCGATTATGTAGCGGCGGATGCCATAATCCGGCGCAACCCAAACTTCGCGAGTGAGCTGAATTTAGCAGCTTCCCGACCCGTGAAGCCTGTGCGCCGTTTTAGAGTCGAGGTTCCCATTGAAGACGCATTGGGGCCTGATTTTGCAAGGCGAGTCGAAGGGGTCGAGAGGGACGGCGACTTTGGAGCAAGCAATGCCTATCCTGTAGAAGTGGATTTTCAGGGTGGTACGGTCATAGCAGTCTACACTTTGCGACCAGATGGCTCAGTTGATCTTTACACAATGTATCCGAACAGGAGATAAGTACATGATGAACAAAGAGTTTTATGATGTCTTCCTCTGCTATCTTGCCTCGGATTCCTACGATCCTGAGGCATTGAGAGAGCTTTTGGAGGGTGATCCGAGTTTTTCGGCTATGTTTCGGAACAACCTTAAAATGATGGGCACGAGTGAAAGCTGGCCTGTTGCAGCGGCAAGAAAGGACTTGAATTACGGCTTCAAAGATACGGATGATCTTAGGACGTGGCTCGATACGCTAGAGAGATACCTATTCGGTGACGGCCCCATGCCGGAGTAGTTATTCTTTGATCGATTTGAATACCCAAGCTTGGCTGAAGTATATCGGGCGCTATTGTGGTGCAAATACAAACGATCCTGCCAAATTGAAGAAAATCTCTGCTGACCCATCAGAATGGTCAAAGCGCTTGAAGTTAAATTTCGACTACGTTCTGGCTGAAAAAAGCGACTGCCTTAGATTACGAGAGCCAAAATGACGTCAGCTTTGTTTCCGATGTGGACCCATACCCCTACCTTCATCGGCTGTACGATTTTCTTTATAGTTCAGGCCCGCTTCCAGACTTGATTTGATGTCTCTTTGTAGTCATTTTCCGCTTTAAGTTGTGGCGTATGACATTTTTGTCCACATTCGTGGCGCAAGAGCGAAGTCACATACAGAGTCCATAAGTTGGCCTATGATTAAGAACAAAGAGCAAGGGTGAAAATGATGTCGGACTGTCAGATTCCGAAATATCAGGAGCAGGAAGACTTTGCATGGGACAGAATGGAAGTCAGAGATTTAGGCGGGGCGACGGAAGCGGCGCTCAGAGCAATTGAACTGGAACCCGATACAATCGATAGCTATGTCATTCTCGCGCAAGCCTCTGGCGTACTAGGACAAAAGCAGGCTTATGCGCGTGAAGCGGTCCGCCTTGGCGAAATCGAGTTCAGAGACGAAATAGCATCTGCGCCTTCGGAGGATTTTCCGTTTTGGGGTATAACCAGAACAAGGCCCTACATGCGTGGCCTGCATACCCTTGCACTTGCGCTCTGGGATGACGGAAGAGAGGGAGCAAAGGATGAGGCGATTGAGGTCGCTCAGAAAATGCTTCGTATATGTCCAAACGACAATATCGGTGTGAGGTTTTTGTTACCTGAATGGTTCGCCAGACGAAGCAAGTGGTCACTCGGGGGTAAGTTACTGGCTGAATTTCGTGATGATTATCGGACAGAGATGAATATGTGGGCAGCACTTTATGCCTTCCAGAACGGCGATCTCGATAGGGCCACGGAGATGGTAGAAGCGGCCAGAAAAACGAACGCACATATTGTCGGACAACTGCTCCTCAAACGCCAACCAAAGCGAAGCAATGAGCAATGGGTCGCAGCTGGTTCGATTGAAGAGGCGAAGGCATACTCCGTGCAGGCCTATGACCTTTGCCTATTGCCAACGGCAGCGCTGTAACAGGGCGACCACAGGGGGGATGGGGGAGGCGTTTTTTTTCACGGGCGCACTCTGCGGGCAGATAAGTAGATATATTGACTACCAAGGTTTTCGCTCCCCAGCCGCTTCGAGCAACAGCGCTGACCAGCAGTAACTTCGATAACTTAATAACCTTGGACAGGGGCTTTGGTTATCAGGTTATCGAAGTTATCGCTGGTGTCAGGTTTTCGGGATGCAGTATTGGCCGCGCGCGAGTCTTTTAACCTCGCCGTCCTTGAGCATCTTGAATAGCAGTTGCTTGACGTTGTTCTCAGGTTTACCCGACCGGATATTTCAAAGCTATTGCTGCGGTATCATACCCCACAGGTCATCAGTGAAGTCCCAGATATTCAAGCCGCGTACATCAAGTTCGTCGAACGGCTGCTCATATGGCGTTTCGTCGAAGAGCACGGCAGGCTTCCATTGTGCAATTCAAAATAACCCGCAACAAATCCCCGGCAGGTAGAGCGAAACGCGTGCGCGGCGGCGTTGCATTGAGCCAGCAGTGCCAGCTCGGGCATTTTCCGATCACACCCTGCGAATACTTACCGGAGGCGCTGTGTGGCGCGCTGAGAAGCTGTCCCGACCCGTCGGCCGTGTTGTGGATGGGAACACCTGTCTTCAGCACTCAAGCGACCTCTACACAGCCCCGCAGGGTTTCACCTGACCGGACTCCGCAACTTTCTTATCGAGATTTCATCAACCAATCTTAAAAGGAGAAAATTGAAAATGGCCATCATTGCGAAGTGGAGTTTCAACGGCGAGACCAAGACAATACTCGGGAACTGGCATCGGCTTTGGTGCCTGCTTTTCGGACCATTCTACTATCTGTTCAAGGGCATGTGGCTTTGGGCGATCTTGTCGTTCTTCACCCTCAACGGACTCTGGATCGGGTTCCCGCTCTACAACCGATCCATCGTGTTGCGCCACTTTCACCGCAAAGGCTGGGTGAAAGAATGATACCAAGCATGCCTACCCATGCAGTTTGCCACCCGAGTGGAACCCGGGGGGCACTGTATAAAACCAGCGCGAATGCGGACCGCATGTAAAGACTCAGTAATTTGAGTCCGACTCGCACCCGATAGACTGATACATAGTCCTCGTGTCGCCCCGGACGGGTCTGCCGGACACACAATGAGGTGCTGACGCGGCGTGAGGGGGCGTGTGGGGGGAGGTGTTTTTTTAACGGCGCGCGCCCTGCCGGCAGACAAGTGGTCATGCATGCTTCCGAGATTTTTAGCCTCTAGCCGCTCAACGGCCCTATCGTGTCCTCGACTACCGAGAAAGCGAAAGACAGGCCGAAGCCCGCCTCCCATTCGATACAAAAATTGTTGTACACGAATTATAATAACGATCACTCCTCGGCGCTGGGCTTTCCGAGTTTCCAGCGGGTGCTTTTTCCCTTACCTACCTGCACGATCTCATCGGACTTCGCCATCTCTGCTCTAAGCGCGTTCAAGGTGCCGACAGACGCAAGACTGCGGCCTGTCACTGCGCTTTCAACTTTCTCCCATCTGACTGGCTGATCGGAAAGAAATTCGAGAATGAACTCTCGCGCGGCGTCTGTGGCTGATGCAGGCCTGCCAACTGAATTTGTCTCGACCCTGCAAACCTCGGCTTCGTTCGCATCTGAAAACTCGACTGGGTGCAGGACCGGCGTCCCGTCACGGCCGCCACCGAAACGCTCGAATATGATGGTCTTGCCAAGCTCGCTGGCATTGGCCTTGCCATGCGCCAGTGCGAAACGTGAGCGGTCGGTTGGGTCTGTGCCGTAAAATAACGCGGATCGAATGCTTGCGGCGAAACCGATGGATCCGACAATTCGGTACAG
>DLQD01000139.1:52788-61152 GCA_002480015.1 Opitutia bacterium UBA7441 | reverse complement strand
AGCGTGCAAGCGAAGAGTTCATGGTGCCAACAGATGGGGGGGGACTACCCGGGTCAAATAGAAGCGGTTTAATATTCCTTTAACTTATAGGGCTGATTAGGCAAAATTTTGGTTCAAACCAGCAAAGCATTTAATCCTAAACACTGCCTAGTTATTGAAGCGAAAGAGCGCAACGTCGCCGTCTTTAAATTCGTATTCCTTACCTTCGAGGCGGTATTTGCCCGCATCGCGCGCCTTAGCCACGCTTCCGGCAGCGATTAAGTCGTCATAGGCAACGACTTCAGCTTTGATAAATCCGTGCTCGAAGTCGGTGTGGATGACCCCCGCGCATTGCGGCGCTTTCATGCCCTTTTTAAACGTCCAGGCACGCACTTCCTGCACACCGGCAGTGAAGTAGGAAGCCAGACCCAGTAGCTCGTAGGTTGCCCGAATGAGTAAGGACACCCCAGAGTCCTTCACCCCCAGCGATTCGAGGTATTCGGCCGCCTCGGCCTCGTCGAAATCAATGAGCTCGGCTTCGACCGCTGCGGAGATCACACAGGTGCCGGCGCCATGGTGTTCATGGGCGAATTTTTCGACCGTGGCGACGAACTCATTCCCCGAAGGATCGGCCAGATCGCTTTCTGCCACATTGCAGGCGTAGAGCACCCGTTTGGCCGAGAGCAGGCAGAGGCGTTTGAGCACGATGCGCTCGTCATCGCTCATATTCAAAGTGATAGCGGGCCTGTTCTCGTCGAGGTGGGGCTGGAGACGCTCGATCAGAGCTAGGTTCTCGGCGGCCTCTTTGTCGCCACCGCGGGCTTTTTTGACCAATTTATCCTTCTGGCTTTCCAGCGAGCTGATGTCGGAGAGGATGAGCTCCGTGTTGATCACCTCGATGTCGCGGATCGGGTCGATCGAGCCCATGTTGTGAATGATATCGTCGTCGACAAAGCAGCGGACTACGTGGACGATGGCATCGACCTCACGGATGTTGGCGAGGAACTTATTGCCGAGGCCCTCTCCTTTGCTCGCGCCTTCGACCAGGCCTGCGATATCCACGAATTCGATCGCTGCTGGGATCACTTTGACTGTCTTTGCGATCTCGCGGAGTGGCTCCAGTCGCGTATCCGGGACCTGCACGACGCCCACATTGGGGTCGATCGTGCAAAACGGATAATTTGCCGACTCTGCCTTACGCGTCCGCGTGAGTGCATTAAAGAGTGTACTTTTGCCCACGTTGGGGAGACCTACGATACCAGCTTGAAGCATAGCCGCGTAAAGATGTGGCCCCGAGCTCCCAGTGCAATGAAAAATGAAGCTCGCGATTTTTTGGACTCGATATAGGCAGAATTCTGTGTGGTTGCTTTTCTCGCCAGAGCCTGGCGAAGTCGTCGACCACGAGCCGTTTCTTGCTTCCGCCCCGAATCATCATTTCGAGGCAGCCGTTTTCATGCCTCTTCGGCATTGAGCGCTTGGATTTTTCCTGCGCTCATAAAAATCAGAGTGAGTAGACTTTTTATTGATACAGGATGCTCCCGCTATTTGAATCGACTCAATGCCAGGGAACTGGACTGTCGTCTACGCTAAAGCCTGACACGTGCATGCACCTAAATCATGGCCTCGGTTTTTCATTTTACATTCTGCCAATCGCGCATCCTCTAAAAAAATCTTATCTTAAGCCGTATTCACCATGAACTCAAAGAATGAACGCATCGCTGCGCGCAAATTGGAGCTTAAGCTGCCGGGGCGAGTCCAGTCGGATATGGATAACCGCTTTCGCGCGTCGCTCGATAACTTGCGCCTCTCGTTCCTGCCGGAGCGTGTGATTCGGGTGCAGTCGCCTGAGGAGGTCGGCGTCGTTTTAAAACTCGCGCATACGTATGCGATTCCCGTGACGACCCGCGGTGCGGGCAGCTCGGCCACGGGCTCGGCTGTCCCGGTTAAAGGCGGCTGGGTGCTCGACCTTGCAGATCTGAAGCGGATGGAGATCAATCGAGTCGCACGTATGGCTACCGTCGGTGCGGGTGTTGTGACCGCCGAATTGCAAGCTGCGGTCGAAGCACTCGGGCTCTTTTTCCCCCCGGATCCTTCTTCGAAGAAATATTCCACGATCGGCGGGAACGTGGCCTGCAACGCCGGCGGTATGCGTTGCGTGAAATACGGGGTGACTCGTGACTATGTGCTCGGGCTTGAGGGTTACTTGGCCAATGGCAAAGCCTTTACTTTCGGGCTTCCTCTGAAGAAGTATGTGTCCGGTCTTAATCTTCGCGACTTGCTCATTGGCTCCGAGGGCACGCTCGGTGTGATCACGACGATCCACCTCAAACTAATCCCCAAGCCGGCCAAACGCTGGACGGGAATGTTCGCTTTCAAGAGTGAAGCGGCTGCACTCAGAGCGGTGGTCGGGCTTTTTAAAGCGGGGGTGAGCCCATCCATCCTTGAGTTTCTAGATCGCCAGTCGGTTGATTGCGCGGAGCGTTATACCGGGAAGGTTATTTTCGAGGGCCAGCCCGGCAGCTCCATTCTTTTGATAGAGCTCGACGGACGCGTGGACGAAGTGCGTGAGCAACGTCAACGTCTACTCGAATGCATGGAGGGTCGAGCCGCCGCGCAACGTGAAGCGCGCACCGAAGCGCAGGCGGAGAAGCTCTGGCAAGTGCGCCGCACCTGCTCGCAATCGATGTTCTCGATTGCCGACACCAAGCTCAATGAAGATGTCGTCGTGCCTCTCGAGAAACAAGCCGAATTGATACGCTATACCATCGCTTTGAAGAAAGAGATTGGCCTCGCCACGCCGACCTTTGGCCATGCAGGTGATGGGAATTTGCATGTTCATATCATGTATAACCGCGCCAGCAAATCCGACGCGAAAAAGGCCAAGGCGGGCATCAAAAAGCTCATGCAGAAAGTCGTCGATCTCGGTGGTGTCATCACTGGCGAGCACGGTATTGGTCTGGCCAAGATTCCCTTTATGGGGATGCAGCACAGCAAGGCCGAGATCGCCGCCATGCGTGCCGTCAAGGACGCGCTCGATCCTCAAGGCATCCTTAATCCCGGCAAGATCTTTGAATACTTCGAGATTTGGGACCATGAGTTGGTCGACGTAAAGCTTCCATGGGATCATCGCTGATCCTTGCGCGAAGCTTCTCCATCAGCCCAACTGATACCTCGCAGCTTATTTCATTATTAGAGTTCGCAAACTAAGTCGTCGCGTTCGTTCAGATTGACCTTTGGGCTGCGGATACGTATTTTTTAGCTATGAGTGATGAACTACGCATCGGGTTAACGACCTGTGATAACGCCGACGTGGCCGATCGTATCGCCTTTGAGCTCGTCGAACGCAGCTTGGCGGCCTGTGTGAAGATCGACCCCAACGTGCGTTCGGTCTATCGCTATAAAGGAGAGATTCAGGATCACTCCGAGATTCGTCTGATGGTTAAATTCGCCGCCCGCAACAGTGCCGCGATTGAATCCTTCATTAAGGCGAACCACCCCTACATCATTCCCGAGTGGATTGTGCTACGTCCCGAAAGCGTCTGCCAAAAGTATCTCGAGTGGGCGACCGAGTAGGTCAGATGGAGGAAACAGGGTATCCTTGCCCTGTATTGTAAGCAAAGTTCAGTGCATGGATGCCCTCACTCTGACTGCGCGCTTAATCCTTAATTCAGGAGTTAGGAGGAAGAGGTGTAAGCCTTCTCTTCCTTCGCATCCAGCACTTCCGAGCCAGCTTGTGCGGTAGCGATCATTGCTGTGTTCAGCCGGTTCTTGAGCACGAAGTAGGCGATCATCGCAGGGATACCAATAACGAGGCCCGTGGCCGTGGTGATCAGAGCCTCGCCGATATCGCCGGCCAGTAATTCGGGGCGCCCCATCCCGCCACGGCCGATTGTTTGGAAGGCGCTGATCATGCCGCTGACCGTCCCAAGTAGGCCGATCATCGGTGCGACTGAGGCGACCACGTTCAGATAAGTCACCCACTGGCTGACGGAGTTTTCCTCCGCTTCTAGGTTTTCGATGAAGAGATTTTCGGCCTTCTCGTGGCTGACGCTGAGCTTGGCCAGAGCCGGTGTGAGGGCGCGTCCGAGTAGGGTGTTGGTTTCGTTGATCGCAGTTTGGCCCTGGATAAAGTCCCTTGCGGCGATGGCGCGACTGGCGGCGTCGACCTGGGCTGAGGTGAAGAATTTCCCCCGCCCCGTTTCTTTCCATGAGTAAAAGATAAGAAAGAACATGGCCAGTGAGCAAGCACCCAGCGGATACATCGCCCAGCCGCCTTGTAGAATGAGTCCCCAGAGGCTCAGGCTATCGTCGACGACCGCTTCAGCAGTGTCCTGCGCTTGCGCGATAGCGGGCAGAAGTATCGCGCATAAGTAAATGCCTAACTTACTTGCAGGAGAGGGCGTGTGCCTCAATTCGGATCGGGTAAGCGTGGATTCTACTCGAGGAGTGAACTCTGTTCTACTATTCAGATTTCGGCGATTCTTCATGGTCATTTATATATTCGTTAATGTCTTTGAGGAAAGCTTGCAAGCTACGGTCATCAGCCGGCCAATCGAACCCGCGTGCCTGCATCTCGCGATAGAGGGTGGCGGCGTAGGTCCGCTCGCGCAGAGCCAGGGCCGCACTCACGGCGACTGCGTAGCACTCGGCGAGCTTATCCGTGGGGATGGGGGAGGCGAAGACGATGGGATGCAGTGCGAGGTCGAGCGCCTCTTCGTAGGCCTCGCTTCGTAGCCTCGCCGCGCCGAGCACATAGTAGCCGAGTGCGCTCTCACCGTAGGGCTTGCGTGCTTTGATCCAAGCTTCGGCTAGGGGCTGCGCCTCTTCATAAAGTTCAAGGGTCTGATAGCTCTCCAATACTGCATCATCGAGCGCACGCAGAGCTGCGGGGTTCTCGATTTGCGGCCGCAGGGTTTGGATGATCGCGATGGCGCGCGCGGGATGCGGTGAATCGAGCACCAGATCTACATAGTAGGTAAAGAAGTGCGAGTCACTGGCCGGAAGGAGCGGCAGCAATGTCTTACGCTGCTCGTAAAGCATACCCATGAGCTCCAGAGCATCTTCGCTTTGGCCGGAACGCATCCATTCGGCCGCGAGCGCTTTGTAGCTATCTCCGGGGACTGTGATCTCCTGGATCTGCTCTAGTTCGAAAGTGAAGACGATCTCACCTTCGCCTTCTGCGGAGGCGACCTGTATTTGTTTTTCGGATACGTTTATCGGATTGCCGCTTATTTGTTGGCGGTTTTTCAGTTTAAGCAGGATCGGTTCCGAGAGCTCTGCCTTAATCGTGGCAAGCTCTTCCGAAGGGATGGCGGAGAGGGCATGCGTTAGCCCGGCTAGAATCGACAGCGCGAGTGGGATGCGAGAGCTTGTTTTTTGAATCTTCACAATTCTGCCTTCCTTTCTGTATCTGCCGTCTGCTCAGCTGTCGCGCTCCGTGCTTGGGCGGCTTTCTCCAGGCGCGGCAGCTCGAGCTCGGCTTGTGCATATTGTGGATACGTCTTCAGACGCTCATCGCGCAGGAGCTCGGCCAGGGTGTTGCGTGCGGCAATGGGGTCGTCGATTTCCTCGAAGAGCTGTGCGCTCTCCCAGTAGGCCTCAACCACTAATTCAGTATAGGCGCGGTAAAGGGTGTAGATGCGTTGCCAGTAGGGGATGGCGCGTTTGGCATGGTCTTGCTCCGTTTCGATACGCGCGAGCCCGGCTAGTGCACGGGCATGGGGGCGGCCGCGCATTTCCTTGATCTGAAGGATTTCATCGAGGGCCTTGCGCGCCGCCGTGTAGACACCCTGACGGGTCAGGATGTCCGCCGCGAGCAAACGCGCTTCTGCGGCGAGTGAGTGGGTCGGAGTCTCTTCAAGGAAGCGGATCAGCCAGCGGCGGGCTTCGTCGAGTCGCTCATTCTTAGCAGCTAGTTTGGCTTTGCCGTAATATGCGGCCGCGCGTTCGAAGCGTTTCGGGTATTGGTTGAGGATTTGCTCGAAGTAATCGTCGGCTGATTCGTAGCCGCGATCGACGAGCACGATGCCGACCTCGGCCAAGGTCTCGGGGTCCTGCTCTCGGATCGGCACCAGTCTGTGGATCGAGAGCAAGGTAGCCTCGGCGGTGGCATTATCGATTAAGCGGCGCTGCCGATGGGCGGTGAACCGGGTGAGGCGTGCGAACCAGGTCAGTTTGTTTTCGGCTAGGCTTCGTTCACTGCTCTCTTGTAGCCATGTTTCAAAACTAAGCGTGGCATGCTCGCTGCGTTTGAAGAGGTCGGCGTAGGCGGAGAGGATCTCGCCGACGGCACGCGCCTTTGGGTCGTCACCAAAGCGGGTGAGGGCATCCTCGTAGAGGGGAAAAGCTTCCGCCGAGCGGTCTTCTTGCTGCAGCGACCAGCCGATCCAGTAGAGCGCTTCGCTCACGCGGGGGCGTTCATTGGCGTCGGAGCGGTCGACGTAAACCTGAAGGTGGCTACGTAGTTGATCATAGCGCTCGAGTGCCTTGTAGATCTTCGAGGCCTGAAAGACGGCGTAGTCGTAGATGCGTGGCTCGTCGGCGGGCACTTGACGAAAGGATGCGGCGGCGAGGACCAATTCGCCGAGCCCCATGTAGATGTCGCCTTTCAGTGCGAGTGCTTCGCCGTAACGGGCGTGCTCGGGGTAGTTTCCAATCAAGAATTCGATGCCCTCGAGTGCTTTTTGATAGTCGCGCTGTGCGTAGTAGAGATTGGCTATCCTGTAGAGGATTTCCGGATACATCGGGTGCGATTGACTGCGCTTTTTGAGATCTGTCAGTACTTGCAAGCTTTCGTCGTAATTGCGTTCGAAGAAGTGTGTCAGCCCCTGCCAGAGTTCGAGTTGTGTGGCTAGCTCACTGTTTGGGTAGTTTTTGAGCGCGGTTTGAAAGTTCTCCCGCGCCGCGGCTTGTTGCTCGAGCACGCTGTAATTATAGCCGCGAGTGAAATACCAGCGGGGGGCTTGCTTATCCTGCGGGAAGTTTGCGATCAGGCGGTCGAGCACTTCGATCGCGTCGTAGAAGGCACCTTCGCCCTGGTAAGCGCGGGCGATCAGAAAGAGCGCACTATTAGCCAGTGGGTGGTCGGGGTGGAGATGGAGAAACTGCTCTGCGGTGGCGCGGGCGAGCTCCCATTTTTCGGCTTCACTCAAGGCGAGTATCCAGCGGTAGTGTGCTTCGGCACGCAAGTCGGCCTCGTAATCGGTGTTCAGCGCGATCGTGCGGAAGAGGATGGCCGACTCGCGGTAGCGGCTGGCCAGTAGGTAGGCCTGCCCTGAGCGTAAGTAGAGTCCCGGTGTGTAGTCGTCCATTTGTTCGAGCCGTTCGAGTTGGCGTTTGAGTCGGGCGATAAGTTGGGCTGAATGACTTTTCCAAATGCTGGATGCAAAGGCTGCCTGTTGACGGAGCGATTGCTGTGTGAGTACGAGGCGCTCGCGTTGTTTTTCGATCAGCACATCGCGTGGGAGCGTCAGCCGGTAGGCGCGGATCGCGTCCAGATGGCGGCCGTCGCCCAGGAGCACGTCCCCCGCGTCGAGCGCGGCGAAGCTGAGTATCGCGATGTCAGGCATGAAGGTCACGTTCCAATCGGTTTCGAAAAGGATTGAGCGCGCCCGCGCCGCATCGCCCGTCTCACTGGCGATTTGTAGGGCACGGAGCCGAGCCTGCATGCGTAGGGTGGCGGGGGCCTCCGAGCTGTAAAAGGCGTCCAACTGGGCATTGGCGGAGGCGGTCTCGCCGATTTCGAAGAGTAGGTTGGCCTCCTGAAGAGCGGCGAGGGCCGCCTCGTCAGAGCCGTGAAAGGCCTCCTGGAAGCTATGGAATACGCTCGCGGCCGCGGCCAGCGCATCGGTCTGTGCGAGTGCGATGGCATAATTAAAAATAGCGAAGGCCCGGACTCCGGCGCGTGGTTTGTGTTCGCGTAGCAATTGATCGAAAAAGATCAGCGCGTCGGTCGGTCGCTCAGCCATGAGCGCAGCGTAGGCGCGCACTGGAAGGACGGTGCCTTGGAAACTGGCATCGAGGAACTCCGGTTCTTGCCCGTAATCGAGCTCGATATTCTCGAATGTCCAATAAGCCTGGGTGTAGTTGCCCTCTCCAAAAGCGCCCACGGCGAGGTCAACTTGTTCCTGCAGCGTCTGCGCGGAGAGCCCTAGAAAAGGCAAAAGCCAGAGACCGGCCCACCGGGCGGCTTGCTTGGCTGAACTCCTCGAGCACTGTGTAGGCATAGCAAGCGGCGAGGTTGGGGCGTTAAGGGCAAATCGCGAACTTTAATTTGCAATAAATGTAGGTTGACAGAAGGACTAATTATGATGCACTTCGCTCTTCTTTTGGTATCGGGGCGTAGCGCAGCCTGGCTAGCGCATCTGCTTTGGGAGCAGAGGGTCG
>DLQD01000139.1:52098-52760 GCA_002480015.1 Opitutia bacterium UBA7441 | reverse complement strand
AAAAAAACCTTCGCGCAAGCGGAGGTTTTTTTGCGTCTGGAAGGTCGGGGGGATTCGAAAAGAGTCTGGCGGCTGCCGGACGATGCGACGCAGTCGCACCCTCGGGGTTCGACGAGCGCAGCGAGATGGCGCAGCAATCCCTCCGCCCCGACCAAAAAAAACCTTCGCGCAAGCGGAGGTTTTTTTTGCGTCTGGAGGGTCGGGGGGATTCGAAAAGAGTCTGGCGGCTGCCGGACGATGTGACGCAGTCGCACCCTCGGGGTTCGACGAGCGCAGCGAGATGGCGCAGCAATCCCTCCGTGTCGTGGTAAAATAATACCCCACCAAGTTCAATGCCTCCTCTTCGCTCGGAAGTCATTCAGTAATTCGTATTAGATTGATCCACTAAAAATAGCGAAGAACCTTTATCTAAACTTAATTCCTACTTGATTGAAGGTATTTTTCAGCGAATCCAATTCTTGGCATGAGTAGTGCTTACAGCCATCTGTTCGCGATCTCGCGCACCGCGCGAAGCGCTCTTCAAAAGAGTGGTTTCGTTCTGACAATTCCTGAACAAATCAAAAACCTGATTAAATACATATAATGAAGATTAAAAAATACCTTCTCGCTCTGCTGCTTTCCAGCTCGGCGTTTCTGATGGCCGGCTCGCTCGGCGCACAGGA
>DLQD01000139.1:0-51966 GCA_002480015.1 Opitutia bacterium UBA7441 | reverse complement strand
CTTCTTGAAAACCAAGGCGAGTATGCCTACGCATTCGATTTCTTCACGACTTCTATGTTGTGGACTGTGATCGCTGCGGCACTCGTATTCATCATGCACCTCGGCTTCGCCACACTCGAAGCAGGCCTCACTCAATCCAAGAATACTGTCAACATTCTCTTCAAGAATGTTTTTATCATTGCGATTGGTATTATCTCTTACGCGGTAATCGGCTTCAATACTCACTATCCGGGTGACTTTAACGGTTGGTTCTCCATCGGTTCGATGATTGGTGACCTGAACGCAGACGGTGGTGATACCTTCGGTTACGGTGGTGTGGGTCTCGCGATGACAGGTTATGGCGACTTTATCTTTCAAGCGATGTTCGCAGCGACTGCGGCTACTATCGTATCGGGTGCTGTTGCCGAGCGTGTAAAGCTTGGAAGCTTTATGATCTTTGCCACACTTCTGGTTGGTTTAGCTTACCCCGTGGTCGGTTCTTGGCACTGGGGTGGTGGCTGGCTTGGTGGCCTCAATGGTGGCAATGGCTTCAAGGACTTCGCTGGATCTGCAGTGGTTCACGCCTTCGGTGGCTTCGCTGCCCTCGCCTGTGTGATGCTTCTTGGACCTCGCGCTGGCAAGTATGTTGATGGTAAGATCAGGCCGATCCTCGGTCACAGCATGCCGCTCGCTACGATCGGTGTTTTCCTCCTCTTCCTTGGATGGTTCGGATTCAACGGTGGCTCGGTTCTTTCAGCTGATCCTACTTATGTAGGTCTCGTATTCACCACCACTGCTTTGGCAGCTTGCGCGGGTGCACTTGCCTCGATCTTTGTTTCTTGGACATTCCTCAAGAAGCCCGATCTTTCGATGGCACTGAACGGTATCCTCGCGGGTCTTGTTGGTATCACTGCTAATGCAGACATCGTATCACCTATGGGTTCGATCATAATCGGTCTCATTGCCGGTGTGATTGTTGTCTTCTCCATCATCTTCTTCGATAAGATTAAAATCGACGACCCGGTCGGTGCCATCTCCGTTCACGGTGTATGCGGTATCTGGGGTATTCTTGCTTGTGCTCTCTTCGACGTCACGGACAGTGGATTTACTCTCGTCGGTCAGTTGATCGGTGTGCTTGCTGTTGGTGCTGCCGCCTTCATCTTCTCGATCATCGTATTCGGTATCTTGAAGGCTACGATCGGTATCCGTGTTTCGCCCGAAGAAGAGGCTGAAGGTCTCGACATTGGTGAGCACGGTCAAGAAGCTTATCCTGACTTCGCGCCTAGCTCACGCTAAGTTTCGCCTAGCCAATTAACTAAAAACAACCATATATAAATAATACTATGAAATTGGTAAAAGCAGTCATCAAGCCCTTCAAACTCGAAGAGGTTAAAGAAGCTCTCGCAGATATCGGCATCGAAGGTATGACCGTTACGGAAGTAAAGGGTTTCGGTCGCCAGAAAGGCCACACCGAAATCTACCGTGGTAGTGAATACACAGTCGATTTCCTGCCTAAGGTAATGATCGAAATCGTTGTGGACGATGCCGACGCAGAAAAGACGACCGAAGCGATCGTCAAAGCTGCCAAGACCGGCAAAATCGGCGATGGTAAGGTCTTCGTCCTCCCCGTCGAAAGCGCGACTCGTATCCGCACCGACGAGACGGGTCCCGAAGCCCTCTAAGCTCGAGCTAAAGCGTAGGCTTTAAACAACGAACCGGCCACTCCTCACGAGTGGCCGGTTTTTTTGGTACGCCCGGCTAGGCTGTAAAGCATGTCCTTACGTAGCGCGACGCTTCAGCGAGCGTCTCATGCTTGGAGGGTATGCATGGCCTATGTTCGCCTCATTTACAGGCCTCGACAGAAGACGCTTGCTGAAGCGTCGCGCTACAAAAAATACTTCAGCATCCGTCTCTGGCCGGCAACCAATCGGACTGCGACGACTATTGGACCATCTCGGCTTTCTCTCCGTGCCCTCGCAAGAGTTTCGCATCCGCGACGAAAGGACCCGCCGGCACGATGCTCGCCACGAGGAGCCAGCCAGTTAGTTTCCAGGACCATTTATACTCGAACTGTCCGAGCAGTGCAAAGCCGACGTAGGCCATCCACAGAATACCGTGTGCCATTCCGATCGGGCGTATGAGTGCATCGTCCCCTCCGATGTATTTAAGTGGCATTGCGACGCCGAAGAGGAGAATGGAGGAGATCGCCTCCCATGTGCCGACCGAACGCAGGCGGCGTAGTGTGCTGTCGAATCGAAACATTTCCTAGATTAGATTAATCCGGCTTCTTCTGCGGTGGGTAAATCGGTGTAGCCCTCGGCACCTGCGGGCGTATACCATGTATCCATCGGTGTGTCGGGATTCAGCGGGAGGCTCTTTTCATAACGCTCGACGATGTCGGGCGTCGCCAGATAAGGGCGTCCGAGGGCAATTAAGTCGGCATCGCCGCAAGTGACGGCGGCTTCCGCGGCGTTGAGGTCGTAGCCACAGTTACCAATTAGAGGGCCTTGGAAGAGACCGCGAAATTCCTTGAGCGTCATTGGTTCGCCCAGTTCGTGGAAGCCGAAGGCGAGCCCATCCATCACATGGAGGTAGGCTAGGCTGAGTTGGTCGAGCTGGCTCGCTGCATAGCTGTGCTGCTCGCGGTAGTCGGGCGAGCCCATGTCGTTGAAAACTCCGTTGGGGGATAGGCGCACGCCAACACGATTGGCCGGAAAGACTTCGGAGACGGCCGCGACGACTTCTAGGAGGAGTCGGGTGCGGTTTTCGATACTGCCTCCGTAGGTATCCGTCCGGTGGTTGGTCCTGGACTCCAGGAACTGGTTCAGCAGGTAGCCATTGGCCGAGTGAATTTCGACGCCGTCGAAGCCTGCGGCTTTGGCACGCTCTGCCGCCGCTTTATAGTCAGCGATCACCCCGGGGATCTCGTCGGTCTCCAGCGCACGTGGCGTTTCATGGTCTTTTTTGCCGTCAGGTGTGTAGATAGGGTCACCGTTGAGCTGGATGGCCGAGGCCGATACGGCTGGTTCGTCTCCATGGAAGTCGCTGTGTGAGGCGCGCCCACAGTGCCAGAGTTGCAGGAAGACGGTGCCGCCCTTCTTGTGAATGGCTTCAGTGATCGGTTTCCAGCCATCGGCCATCGCGTCCGTGTAGATTCCCGGCGATTCGTTCCAGCCGTTGCCTTGGGCAGATACAGTGGTGGCCTCGGTAATGATTAGCCCGGCACTGGCGCGCTGGGTGTAGTATTCGACCATCAGCGCATTGGGTATGCGATCGTGCCCGGAGCGGGCACGGGTCAGAGGCGCCATCGCGATGCGGTTGCGTAAACTTAGGTCGCCGAGTCTGAAAGGTTCGAGTAGCTTTTTAGACATAGGCTAGAGATATTTGCTTCTTGGCATAAGTCGAGTGCCGGTCTGCGTTTAGCTGCCGGGTTTGATCGCCTCGGTGCCTTGCAACTCGGGAGGGAGCTTGTCGGCCTCGTAGGTGGGGAAGCTAAGCTGGGCCAAGCTGTGGTGGGGCACATCGAAGCTGGTGGCTCCATTGCTGCGATCCACGATCACGCCGACGGCGACCGGATCGGCGCCGTGGGCGCGGCACTCCTCCAGCGCTTCGATCACCCGGCCGCCCCGAGTGATGACGTCTTCGACGATGAGCACTTTTTCGCCCGGCTTGAATGTGAAGTTTCGGCGCAGGGCTAGCTTGTCGTCCACCTTCTCCAAGAAGATGAAACGTAGGCCGAGCTGGCGGGCGACTTCCTGCCCGATCACCAGACCGCCCATCGCGGGGCCGACAACGGTGGTCGCGCCGTAGTCTTTGAGCATGGGCAGCATGAGTTCGGCGAGACGGGTCACCTTATCCATATATTGGCAGACCTGAGCACATTGGAAAAAATGCGCGCTGTGCAAACCGGAGCGTAGGAGGAAATGTCCTTCAAGGAGGGCTCCGCTCTCTTTGAAAATGTGGATAACTTCGTCGTTTTCGATACTCATGCCGCGCAGTTTGCGCGTGGATAGCGTAGTGTCCAGCTTCCAGCTTGTTGAATTTAGTTGGACGACAAGCTGGAAGCTTGTCACTACGTCTACATGCTCAGTTTGTTGCATCGACATATACTTAAAGAGATTCTCGTCGCGACCGGATTGGCGATGGGGCTATTTATCTTCGTGCTCTTGGTTGGCAATGCGCTCAAGGATGTGGCTGAGCTGGTCGTCGCCGGCAAATTAGATTTTTGGGTTTTCCTTAAAGTGCTCGGCTTGCTCATACCTTACGTGGCCTCGTTTGCGCTGCCTTTGGGTATGCTGACGGGCACCTTAATTGCTTTGGGGCGACTCTCGTCGCAACGTGAGATCACGGCCATGAAATCGGCCGGGCTGAGCCTTTACCAGATTGCGGCTCCTGTCTTTTTGATCGCCTTCTTCGGTATGATCGCTGCGGTTCTGGTCAATCTCCACTATGCGCCGCAGTCGCGTCTCGAACGCAAAGCTCTGCTCGCGAGTGCGCTGACGGAAAATCCGGTCGGCTTTATCGAAGAGCGCCGCTTCATCCACGAGTTCCCCGGCTATGTCATCTACATGGGGGGTCGCGACGGTTCCACGATGAAGGACTTTTGGATCTGGGAGCTGGACAAGGCCAAACGGGTGAAACTCTTCCTCCGCGCGGCCGAAGGGGAACTGGCATACGACAAGTCGAACAAGGAGCTCATCCTCACCTTGAGAGATGGCACCGCTGAGCAGCGCGATCCGGAACAGCCCGAAGCCTTTGGCCAAACTATGCCGGATTCTTTATTCTTTGGTGAATTGCCCATCGCGCTGCCGCTCCATCAACTATTTGGCGACGAGCGTAAGCGCCGAGTTCGCACCAAGGAGATGACCTTCGCCCAGCTCATGGATCGACGCGAGATCGAGTTGGCTCAGGAAGCCCGAACCGGTGAGCCGATGACGGAAGACCGGCTCGAAGTTCAAGTCCATCTCCAGAAGAATTTTGCCCTGGCTTTTTCTGTCTTCTCGCTCGCTGTATTCGGGGTGCCGCTCGCCATACATGTCGGGCGCAAGGAGACCTACGCGAATCTAGGCATCGCGCTGGTCATCGCTATGAGTTACTACTTCCTCATTATTATGGTCAGCTGGCTGGAGGGGCACCCTTCCTTGCGCCCCGACCTCTTGATCTGGTTGCCGAACTTGATCTTTCAAAGCATTGGTTTCTGGATGATCTACCGAGCTAGTCGCCACTAGGCGGGTGTGGGATCGTGAATGATACGGGAGACATGATGCAAGTTGTCGAAATCCAAAACCCACCCCCGATGGAGGCCTTGGTCGAGCGCTTTGGGCGCGGCCGCCTGCCCTTTGTGCTCGATAGCGCGCAGTCCAACGACGGGCTGGGGGAGTGGAGTTTCTTTGGGGCGGATCCTTTCCAGCTTGTGTCTGGAGATCTCGTTGAGGTGCGAAAAGCTATGCAGGCCTACCCCGCGCCGACGCACTCGGAGATTCCTTTCACCGGCGGCGCAGTTGGTTATCTGAGCTATGATTATGGCCGCCGTTTGGAGGTGCTCCCTTCACAAGCCATAGACGACCGTGGTATCCCAGATGTGCACTTTGGGCTCTACGATGGGGTCGCCGCACTCAATCACCAGAGTGGACGGCTCTATTTGATCGGGCATAACTTCCATCGGGATGCCGACTTCGTGATCGACCGACTGCGCGCAATCGTGGATGCGGGGGTCTCCGTCCCCGAGGCGCCTGCGCTCCTAGCCACTCGTGGCTCTTGGGAATGGAACATGACGCAGGCCGATTTTTGCACCGCGGTACAGCGCGTGCGCGAATACATTGCCAGTGGCGACGTCTATCAAGTCAACCTCTCGCAGCGGGCCCGCTGCCGCTTTGAGGGCGATCCGATCGAGCTCTACCAGAGCCTGCGGCGCGGCAACCCCGCACCCTATGGAGCCTACCTGAATCTCGGCGACTGGCAGCTGATATCTACTTCGCCCGAACAATTTCTCCGTAAGCGCGGCCGCCATTTGGAAACGCGTCCGATCAAGGGGACCCGTCCCCGAGGAGTGGATGCCGCCGCCAACTGCCGTCTTGAGGATGAGCTGCGCGCCTCGGAAAAAGACCGCGCGGAGCTGCTCATGATTGTCGACCTTGAGCGTAACGATCTCGGGCGTGTGGCCGAGTTTGGATCTGTCCAGGTCGAAGGGCTGTATCAGCTTGAGCACTACGCTCGGGTGATCCATCAAACCGCCCAGATCAAAGCGAAGCTGGCCTCGGATAAGGATGTTTTCGACGCGCTGGCTGCACTTTTCCCCGGAGGCTCAATCACTGGTGCGCCTAAGGTCCGTGCCATGGAGATCATTGAAGAACTGGAGCCGACGCGGCGGGGTGCCTATTGCGGTTCGATCGGCTACATCGGTTTCGATGGCGATGCCGAGTTTAATATCGCGATCCGCAGTCTCCACCTCAAGGGTGGTTTCCTCGACTATCAAGTTGGTGGTGGTATTGTTTGGGATTCGCAGCCCGAAGCCGAGTATCAGGAAACGCTCGACAAAGCCCGTGCCATTCGTGAGAGCATCGATCAACTATGTCAGACATTGTCATAATTCCAGTCGGCGAGTCCACGCCCATATTGCCGAGTTCCCCCGCCTTCGCGCACGGTTTTGGACTCTTCGAGACTATGTGCTTTGCCGATGAGCGGATCTATTTCTGGCGCGACCATTGGGCGCGCCTCTGCAAGTCCGCGAAATATTTCGCACTCCTCCCCCCAAAAGAGGCCTCCGTGCTCGCCGCACTCCGCGAATACGTCACCGAGTCTGGCCTAGAGGAGGCGACGCTCAAGTTGTCACTCATGAGAGAGTCCGAGGGCAGTCGCCTCTACGTGTATTCCCGCCCGCCGATCCCGTCGCCGGATAATCGCCGCCTCCGCCTCGAACGCAGCTATCCACTTTTTGCCGGCTCGGCTCTGGCCGGACACAAAACCCATAATTACATGGAGGCGATGCACCTCCTCAGCCTCGCCCGAACGCAAGGCGACTACGACCTCGTCCGCGTCGATTCTGAGGGGTTCCTCGCCGAGACGACCTCCTCTAACCTCTTTTTTGTCAAAGAGGGCCGCATCCATACTCCCTCGCTAGATACAGGAATTCTGCCCGGCGTGACCCGCGCAGCTTTGCTTCGCTGCCAGGACTTGGCGGTGGTGGAGGGGCGTTACCTGCCCGAGGCCCTTCTCGGCGCCGAAGCGGTCTTCGTGACGAATGCCACCAAAGGCCTACTGCCGATTGAGCGGATCGAAGGCTTTTCTGGGGGAGAAAGCGCTGATTTTAGGACCGATGGCCCCTTTCTGCGCAGCATTGAAGCCGCTTATGCCCACATGCGGACAGCGTGCTCAAAGCAACTCATTTGAAAAAACGCTTTACAAGGGCTTTCTTTTCTGGCTCTTTCTGCCGTTTCCAATCATTTCAACAAGCAATTTACACATGGGTAATCTCAAGAAAAAGCGCCGTCTCAAGATGAATAAGCACAAACGCCGTAAGCGTTTGAAGTCGAATCGTCACAAGAAACGCACCTGGTAACCTAGTAATCTAGTAACCTGTTTTTAAAGGTTCATCACTAGATTGCAGACGACACATTTTGCAAACGGCTCTCCCGCAAAGGAGAGCCGTTTTTCTTGGGGGCGCAATGGCGTGTCGTTGACTCCTATCCCGCAGGCCATTGCGAGGAAGGCGGTCGCCTTTTTCGATTTCTCCGAGGCACGGATTAGAAGCGCTTTTGAAAAAGCACGCGCTTGGCGGGTTAACTCGCTAGCTCTATCTTTGATGCAGGGCGTCCTCGATGGCGCGCTTTACTTCCAGTGGTTGTGCCATCCAGTTTAACTGCACATCACTGACCCCGTGCCCAGTGACAGCAATAGTGGCGTAGCCAAAAATACGACCCCAAATGCTTTGACGGATCTCCACCGTCTCCACCGAGCTGAGACGCATCTCCTCGCTGTGACGACTGATGATGCCCTTTTTGAAAATGATCCGTTTATTCGTGACCGCCTGTTCGATGGACTTTAAACGCAGGTATTCGTAGCTCGCGACTAGAAGTGTCAGCCCAAAGGTTGGTATCGCCAAGATGAACCAGCCCACAAATCGCATCCATGCCATCCAATGCAGCTTGAAAATTGAATAAATGGATTCTTCGGATGAGAGGGTTTTTTCAATATAAGACATCGTAGGCAAAGCAGGTAGAATGAGAAGTTTGTTATTTTATGCAAAGCGGGCAATTCCGCATCCGCAATGGAAATGTGAAAAAATGAGTGGTTTCCAGCCATGCTGGATCTTTATGTTTCCTGTGAGATATTGCCCCGTTAGGTGATTCATTTTGGTCTTTCTTGTGCAAGGGAGAGTAAGCTTGAGCGATTTTTGGAGATGAGTCGCAATGAAGGACAAGCTAAAGAATCTCACGACAGAGCAGATCGATGTGATCATTCGCCTGGCTTGGGAGGACCGAACCTCGTTTGAGCAGATTGAGAGACGAGCAGGCCTGACCGAAGCAGAAGTGATCACCGTGATGCGCCGTGAGCTCAAGCCCCGCAGTTTTAAAATGTGGCGTGAGCGAGTGAGTGGTCGTGTGACAAAGCACCGCAAACGGTTCAAGAGCGATGAGTCTCACAAAGGGTCTTTTGAGTGATGGCAAACGGCCAGTTCGCTTCGACTGAAGGAGGCAAAACGGTTCATGTCAGTACCTTTGTAGTATTTATAAAAATTAGAAATAATGCTTTACCTTGATCGAGCTCGGGTTAAGTTTTAGCTTATGATCAAGAGTTTTCGCAGCAAGGAGGCGGAAAAGGTGTGGAACCGTCAGCGCAGTGCAAAGCTCCCGTTCAATATCCAGTCAAAGAGTCGTGATAAGCTCGCTCAAATTGATGCAGCCATACGAGTCGAAGACCTTCGCTTCCCGCCGGGGAATCGGCTAGAAGTGCTGGGCGGAGACCGAGCCGGACAGTTCAGCATACGTATCAACCAACAGTGGCGGATTTGTTTCCGCTGGGAGGCGGGCAATGCCTTCGATCTTGAGATCATCGACTATCATTAAAACGAAAGAAGCCCTATGAGCCAAAGCCAAACATTACCTGCCGTGCAGCACCCCGGATCACTTCTCAAAGAAGGCATCGATGCCTATGGCATTACCCAATATCGACTTGGGAAAGACCTACACATTGCCCACAGCACCGTTACCGGCATTTGCAAGGGCCGCCAAAGCATCACTGTGCCCATTGCCTTGAAGCTCGGGAAATACCTCAACACCAGTGCCGAATATTGGATCAACCTGCAACGCCGACACGACCTCGAGACCCAGCGCGATCGTATCGCGAGCGAACTGGATGCGATCGAACCCGCGCAGATGCTTGGGTGCGCCGAGGATACGGCTGCGTATCATCGAAAATTGTAAGGCTTAGGGGCTCGCCACACGCACCCGACCGAAGAGCGTTCAAAATAAGCCAGGCTATAAGAAATTGTCCGCTCCGTTTTCAGGGCAGGGGCGTCTGGTGCGGACGAGAGATTTCAGCTAATTGATCGCTTGACAGCGGCACGGGAAGCGGGCTTTTTCCTAGCTTCCCGTTTTTCGGGGGTGTTTTTTGAATTAATTTGTGTCATCTATGCGATTTCAGTTTAAACTGTCGTTTCGCGACACGAATTGCTTCAATTTGCAAAATAACTTTATGCCAGAGTAGCTCAGTGGTAGAGCAGAGGACTCATAAGCCTTTGGTCGGCAGTTCAAATCTGCCCTTTGGCACCACCTTAATATCGAAGCCTTCCGTGAATGCGGAAGGCTTCTTTGTGGCTAGCTACTGCCTCGGCAGCTTTGAGCTGCCGAGGCAGTAGCAAATGTGTCTTCAGCGGCCCGGACCACTTCTGACATCCTCCGCTTTGCTGCGGACGGCTACGCCGCGCTCTCGCGCTGCGTCTGCCCTTTGGCACCACTTTAATAGAAACCGAATACTTCTCCGTCGAGGCGTTTGGGGTAGCCGTCCGAAAGAATAGTGTCCCTGTCTGATTGTGAGAAGTTCTTTAATTTAAAGACCGGGAGGATCGGGCGCCCATCGCTCGCGGTCTCATAGTCGTCACCTTTCTTTTCGATGAAGAGGTAGCACCCGAATTCTCCGCCGGGGATTTCGCCGATAACGACAGTCAGGTCGCTTGCCTCACCGGGGGGCAGCTCAAACCAATCGCCTGTGGTTAGTTTTGGGAGATATTCGGAAACCGGAGGCCCGCTAAACTCTGGCTTGTCGTTCGGTGCCCATCTGCTGGGGTTGGATTCGGTGAAGCCGCCGGAAAGCACGGTTCGGGCATTGACGCCCACGATTAAAATATCGTCCGCCGTGCCGACGAAGCGGTAAGTGCCTCCTTGTGCTGAACGAAACTTCCCTTGGTAGACCGCGATCCATTGGCTCGGTTGCACGAGGTTTTCCACACCGTAGGCGCGGGGCGCCTGGTCGGCGTTCATGAGTGGAATATAAAAGTGCGTGGCATAGAGCTTTTGTGGGGCGCTGAAGTATTTTCTGAATTCATTGAGCCGATAGTTACGCAGGAAGCCTTTACCTGCGTCCAACCAGCCCTCACTGGGTGGGCTTTCGCGGTAGCGGTCCTGTTTGAAATCAATAAAGGTACCCTCCAGAGCTCCGGCGAGCGGGGAGGTGTTGCCGAAGAGCGTGGAAAAGCCGGCGCTGTTGCCCGAGCCCCCCCCTAGGCTGCCGCCGATGTCTCCTGCGCTTCCGCGGGCTTGAATGGCGCTTTGCTTGGTTGACGGTTTCGGCACGTCGATCGTTGGCAGGTTCAGCTCAGAAGGCTGATCGATTGTAATGGGAATCGGCATGGCGGTGGCCGTCGAGCGCTGCGAGCGCATGGTCTTCAATTGGTATTCCCGCTGCTTGGGCTGGATCGCTTCGGGTGGCGTGACGACTTCGATCTCGGTTTCTTCTTCGGTCAGAAGGGTGAAGATCTTCCAACTGCCTAAACCGATGCCGACTATGATGTGCAATAGTAAGCTAGCCAACAAAATCAGGAGCAAAGGGCGCTTGAGGAGTCTGTCTGCGATGGTAGGTTTGGGCGTAGTGGGTTCGGACATAGAAAAGGGTGGCTTGGTAAAACATAGAGGGGGTGCCGGAAATCTAAAACCCCATTCTTGTTCAACTGTCCAATAGGTCGGGTTGTGCGATCTTGGACAGTTCATTGTCATATGGAGTCACAATTTCCTATTTTGTCTATGACCTCTCCGAGTAAAAAACTCCTGCACGTATTGGTGTTGTCGGCCACCTTGATCGCCGGGTCGGTGGATGCGCGCTCCATCTCGATTCAAATTCCGTCGCCCGCCGCACCTGCGGATGCTGCGCTTTGGGTTGCTCTGGATGCTGGCCCGGGATTCGGGTCTTCGATCCTGAGTCTCGACGATGGACGCCGGATATTTCTTCCTTTTCAGGCCGATGTTCTGCTACAGATCGCTGAAGGTGGCGCTCTCTCAGTGTGGTATTATACGGACTATCAGTGGCAGTCAATTGGCTCAACAGGTTTTAGTCTCGAGAGCGGTGAAGTCGGGTATGTATTGACGTTGCCTCAAGAGAGATCGATTGATCGGGTGCGTGCGGTCCAATGGTTTATTGAAGGCGCTGATGGTGGGTTGGCCGAGCACCACGTCCATGCGCAACGCTTTGGCCGCGAAGTTTACTTGCCACGCTACTATGCGGTGACGACCTCCGGCGACTTGGAACTAAAAGGTCGCTTCGGCCATGTGCAGGCGAAGCCACGAATCTACCAACTGCTACCGCGCCTATTTGGCAACGAGAATGAAACCCGCAAGGTTAATGGCACGCTGTCTGAAAACGGGTCGGGAAAATTCAACGATCTCTCCAAATCAGTTTTGGCCGGATTGAGAGCCGACGGTTATACCCACGTTTGGCTTACCGGGGTCATTCAGCAAGCGACTTCGACCGACTACAGTGCGGTCGGCCAGGCTGCCGACGACCCGGATCTTTTGAAGGGGATTGCCGGCAGCCCCTATGCGATTCGCGATTATTTCGATGTCTCGCCCGACTATGCGGAAGATCCGGCTAAGCGGCTGGAAGAGTTCCAAGCGCTTTGTGAGCGCATGAAGGCGAGCGGGCTTAAGGTGCTTATTGACTTTGTTCCGAATCACGTTGCACGCAGCTATGCGTCCGACATACGTCCTGAACTGGCGTTTGGAGTGAAGGACCGTACGGATGTATATTTCGATGCGGACAATAATTTTTTCTATCTCACTTCAGAAATCACGGACGGCGCGGCACCCTTACGCTTGCCTACTGTCGATCATAATACCGGTCAGATTATTAACGAAACCGCGCAGCTGGTCGGCAAGGCTGATGGATACTTTCCGCCGGAGCGGGTGCATGGTCGTGTAACTGGCAACAACGTTGCCAGCTGGCATCCTTCGAACGGCGATTGGTATGAAACCGTGAAGCTCAACTATGGCTTTGATTTCCTAAATCGCGACCGTGAGCCTGAATACCCCAGTGCGATCACTCCGCGAAAGCGAATTCCCGACACATGGAAAAAGATGGATTTGATTCTTGCCTACTGGCAGGAGCTTGGCGTCGACGGATTCCGTGTCGACATGGCGCACATGGTCCCGCCTGAATTCTGGAAGTGGGTGATACATCGTGCGCGCATGCGAAATGCCGAAACCTTTTTTTGTGCGGAGGCTTACAACGATGACCCCGCCAAAGTACCGAGCCGAGACCCCGCGCTGCGTGAAAGTGACAGCGTCATGGTAGCGCTTCTCGACGCCGGATTTGACGCTGTGTATGACGATCCCGGATACGACACCCTAGAGCACCTCTACACCGGCAATGCCTGGGTCAATGATCTCGAACAGGTGCAAAGCCGTTTAGGGGCTTTCTTTTTTGATTGTGCGCTGCGTTACACTGAGAATCACGACGAGATTCGCCTTGCACACCCTCAGACGTGGGGTGGACTTGGGATGGAGGTCGGCCGGCCCGTCACGGCGACCTTGTTTGGTCTCTCGCGTGGGCCGGTGATGTTGTATCACGGACAAAAAGTCGGGGAGCCCGGCATCGGGCGTGAGGGCTTCGGGGGTGACGACCAGCGTTCTACTATTTTCGATTATTGGTCGCTGCCCGAGCTGAATAAGTGGTGGAATGATGGCGCCGCTGACGGGGCTAGCCTTTCGGAGGCGCAGAGATCCTTGCGCGCCTGGTATGTCCGTTTGCTCGCTACCTTGCAGGAGCCCGCGTTTGCCGCGGGGAATTCGATCCAGCTGAATGCAGCGAACCGCGAAAATCCATTTTACGGCAAAGTCCAGGATGTGGACCCGTCGGGTCATTGGTTCTATAGCTACCTGCGGACCGATCCCGAAAGTGATTCACATTTCTTAGTGACTGCCAACTTTCACGCCAAAGCAACACTCCGTCATGTGAGGGTGCGTCTACCGCAGCATGCGGTCAGCGCCTTGGGTTGGGAGGCAAGCGCGGACACATGGCTGGTGCTGAAGGACCGCTTGGGGGAGTCGGGTACGGTGGTGTCCATGCCCATCCAGGAGGTCCTCCGCGAAGGCCTATATTTGGATAAGTTAGAACCGCTATCCGCTGCTTATTGGGAAATCAGCACGGCTCAGGCGGCACCGGCAGGCGCTCGGGTGCCAGCCAGTCTGCCGGCCGGAAATGCATTTCTCGGTGCGCCACCCGTTATGCGGGTACGGGCGGGGGATGCACTGAGCATTGACCTCCGCCGATTCGGGAATCCTGGCGAGACGCATCGCTTTGCCATCGGAGAGGTGGACGGGGTCATTTGCCGAGTGGATACTTTGAATCACCGCTTGATGCTCCAGACCAATACCGAAAGCACAGGTTTGAAGCGCGTATCCCTGCAGTTGCAACCAAAATTGGCGGGTGGCTCCATACTGGAGAGTAGTTTGCCTTTAGTGGTTGAACCGGTGTCGAAAAAGACTTTCTACCTGTCCGGATTGAACGAGGTCACGGCAGTCTCGGTGGTCGGTGCTTTCAATCAATGGAATACAGAGGCCTCGAAGATGCAAAAAGTCGAAGGTGGTTGGACATGGACGGGGACGATCGAGCCAGGCAGATATGTATATAAATATGTGATCGACGGTCGCTGGGAGGCAGATCCCGCCAATCCAGAGCGCGAGGCCGATGGGTATGGAGGGTTCAACAGCGTTTTAAATGTCGAGAGCGGGGCCGTGGGCCTCCCGCCTGCTACCTTGATTGTTGAGTCGGTGACGGCAGAAGCGATTGAGATAAGTGCTGATCGCCCTCTGAGGCAGGTCATTGCCGAAGCGCTGCCAAAGACTGGCGGCACGATGGCCCTTTCCGCCACGGTGGAGGAGGGGCGTATCGTCGTCGCGCATGGAAATACCGCGCCGAAGGGGGCGATGATCCGTGTGCTGGCAGAGACAGACGATGGACAGGTTGGCCTGCCTGCGATCACCTTTGCCGGGTCCCCGGTGGAAGATATCTGGCAGGATGATATTATCTATTATGCCTTTACTGATCGTTTTTATGACGGCGACCCCGGCAATACCCAACCGGTCGAGGATACGGACGTCTTATCACCCGCCAACTACCAGGGGGGGGATTTCGCGGGAATCCGGCAGAAGCTAGAAGAGGGCTATTTCGAGGATTTGGGTGTGAATGTCCTTTGGCTAGCCCCTCTGAATCAGAACCCCGAGGGTGCCTGGCAGGAGTATTTGGAACCCTTTCGTCATTACACGGGCTATCACGGTTACTGGCCAGTATCCCGATATGGCGTCGAACGCCGCTTCGGGGGCGAAGCGGCGTTGCGGGAACTCGTCAATGCGGCGCATGCCAATGAGGTTAAAATGCTGGCCGACTTTGTGCTCAAGCACGTGCACGAGGAAAACCCGATCCGCAGAGAGCGCCCCGAATTGTTCGGACAGTTAGAGTTGAGCGATGGGACGCGCAATTTGCGGCGCTGGAATGACAACCCGTTCACCACATGGTTTGAACCATTTCTGCCCGCTTTCGATTTTCGCAATCCCGATGCGATCGAGTTCTTGTTGGAGGATGCCACCTACTGGATCGATGCATACGGGTTGGATGGCTATCGCCTAGACGCGGTCAAACACATACGTCCCGACTTCTGGTGGCGCTTTCGTACTCGGATGCGCGATACATTTCCCGATGCTAATTATTATTTCGTGGGCGAGACTTTCCAGAACCGCCAAGGCATTGCTGATTTCGTCGGGCCGAACATGCTCGATGGGCAATTCGACTTTCCGCTTTACGACATCCTCGTGCCTTGTTTCGCGGAGGGCCAAGTTAGCTTCGCCGAGCTGGAAAAGGCTTTGCGTGAATCGGAGATGGTCTATGGGCGCAGTGTCCGCATGTCACCCTTGCTGGGTAATCATGATAAATCCCGCTTCATGGCCTACGCGGATGGTGACTTACCGGATGCCCGTGAGCCCGATGACGAAGAGGTCGGCTGGAGTCAGCAACTAGTGGTGGATGATCCCTCTGCATATGAAAAGCTGAAGCAAGCGATGACTTTCTTGCTCACGATCGATGGTGTGCCAATGATTTACTATGGTGATGAAATCGGCATGACGGGTGCCGGTGATCCCGACAATCGCCGGATGATGCGCTTCGGCGATCAGGTGTCGGCCGCTGAAGATTCTGTGCGGGTCCATTTTTCCAAGCTTGCGCATGCCCGTCGGGGGCATCCTTCATTGTATTTGGGTAGCCGTCGTGTGCTCCTAGCCGATCAAGATCACTACGCGTATGTGCGCGCCTACAATGGCGATCTCGCGCTTGTCGCCTTCAACCATTCGGCCGCGCCGGTGACCCTCACACTGGAGCTGCAACCCGAAATGGACAACGTGATGCTGGACGAGGTTTTGAGTGGTCGAACGCTAAAGATTGCCAACGGCCAAGCGCTACTTACCTTGGAGCCCATGTCGTCGGTGGTCTTTGTCAATGGGAGCGCGTTGGATGCGAATTAGGTCGCAGTTGCTCTGCTGCTTAGCGCTTGCTTGCTGTGTCGGCGCACCACAGCTTGGCGCGGAGCCACAGGTTAATGCCTTCCCCGAGCTGGATCTGCCGACCCTTGGGCAACGTGCCGAGTCAGCGTTCCCGGGGAACCCGGAAGCAGGCATCCCGTATATGTTGGAGATCCGCGGGCGCTTGACCGGTGCGATGAGTGAAGAGTTTCGTGCGATTTATCGGGAGAATCTCTATATGCTCGGATTGGCGCATATGAATTGGTATCAGCAAACCAAGAACTCAGCGCACCTGGCGGCGGGCATTCCATTCTGGGATGAGTTTATACAAGACTTCATCGGCGATAAACGGCATTCGCTCGCGATGTTGAATCGGGCAGACAGCCGCTACGGATCGGAGCAGTGGAGTGCCGCTGTCGATGGGTATCTCCATGTGATCGGTCTTTACTTGTATCAGTTGGAAGAGGCAGACCTGACTGGCGTTTTGCAGCGCCTAGTCGAGGGCGCCCGCCTCGCTGAGCGGAAGGATGAGATTGAGGCCACGCTGTGGAAATGCACGGCCGCCGAATTCAGCGATGTGATTCGTCTATTTTGTTTGAATGCTCTTTTTGACCGTGCCCTTGAGACGAATGCGCTCGATGAGCTCTTGCGGCTCGTCTCTGCGATCAATCAAGATCAGCGTTTCCGTTATGACCTCGGGATCAACTTGCGTTTGTTGGCAGTCGGTGATCGCTTCGAGCAGGATGAGCGTTATCTGGAGGCAGGCTTGCTCTTTTCGATGGTCTTGCCCGTCGAGCAGCTCCTTTATGCTGTGGAAGATCGGCTGATTGAAATCGAAGAACGCTTGTTTCGACGGCAGTTCATAGCCTCCAAGCTCACAGAT
The DNA here is from genome assembly GCA_002480015.1 of Opitutia bacterium UBA7441. GTDB lineage: Bacteria > Verrucomicrobiota > Verrucomicrobiia > Opitutales > Coraliomargaritaceae > Thalassobacterium. The sequence continues at coordinate 35,106 of DLQD01000139.1, read as the reverse complement.
CTAGAAAAGCAACTTCTCGACCTGCGCGCGCGACGTGCCGATTTGGTGACTGCTCCCAAATACACTGCCAACTTGCGTTGGCGTCAGGCGCGCGTACTTCGCTTAATGGGGCGCACATTCGAAGCCTTTTTCGCTTTTCGCCGCTTGATTGAGGAATACCCACAACATAAGCACGTCGAGCAATTCCGCTACGCCGCCTTTTTGCAGGGGATTGAATGCCGCTATATCGAGGAGGCGACGCGGATCGGTGAGGCCTATTTGGAAGTGCCCGCGTATGTGCAGTTTGAAAAGCCCATCGCAGTGCAGCTCGCCCGTATCTACGAAGCCCGCAGGAATATTGATAAGCTCGCTGTTTTGGCGGATGAATTCTTGCATCGTTTCCCCTACGAACCAGTGGCTGCGCAAATGACGCACTCTCTCGGGCATGCCCTATTTACTCAGGGCGAGACAGAGGTAATTCTCGAAACCTTCCCCTATTGGGTCGAAGAGTTTCCAGATGGAGCCTTCGTCGACAGTGTGGATTACTGGTCGGGTATGGCTTATCTCTTCAGTGGAAGTTTTGAAGATGCGCTGACGACCTTTGATCGCCTCATCGCCACGAACCCCGGCAGCGTTTATTTTACAGAGGCGCGTTTCCGCCGCGGTGTTGCATACTTCGGTTTGGGCGAGTACTCGGCCGCGCGTGAAGTGTTTGAAGCCTGGGTTGCGGACGAGGGCGTCGAACACCCGCTGCAAGCCGAAGCGCATGTGTTTCTCGGTGATTTGGATGCCATGGATGCGCTGGTCGACAGCGCACTCGCCAACTACGAAAAAGTGGAGGCGCTCGGTGCGACACAAGCCCTGATTGATCATGCCTATTTCGAGTCGTCCGCGCTCTTGATGGCCAATAAACGATATTCCGCCAACGAGGCGATATTGACTCGTTATCTGGACGCCTTTCCTGAATCGCCCTCGGCGGCGGAGGCTGTGTTGCTCCTGGCCGAAGCCGATCTTGAGCAGGGGCGCATCGGCTCGGCCTTTGAGCGCTACCGTGGGGGTATCGAGCGTTTTGGTCACTCCATTGAGGCCGACCATGTGGACCAGCTGATCGACGCTTGGTGGGAGACGGATCGCGATGTGCGCGCCCGTGTTCGTCAGTCGCAACGCTTCATTGAGCGACTACTCGCGGACGAGGCGTTTCGCAGCCAAATCCTCTATGATCGGGTGGCACAGATTCGGTATTTCCAGGAGCACGCTGCCATTCCTGAGGCGATCCAATCGGCACTGACGATCCGTCAGCCGCTCTACGATGCCTTCGCTAGGAAAACTGCGCAGGACCCGTCAGCGGGCGAGGGTCGCAGTCTAGAACTGGAGGACTATCCAGTGCTCGAATCGATCATGCAGGGTCTGTTAAACGAGCAAGCACAATTGCCGGCGACGCTGCCTGGCGAGGCCTTCCGAGCGTTGCGCGCTTCCGCATTGGAGCTCAATCAAGCCGCCCTCGCGCTCCGTCTGTTGCGGGCCCTGAACCTCCGGGCCGGAGTTGAGGTCAGCCCGGCGGAACTCGGCGAGGCTGAAGTGGCCCTCGCCAGCCCAGCGACCTTGGTGTGGATAGCCAAAATCGAAGCCCGCGACGACCCCCTCGCGGCAGCGATGCTTTTACAGCGGGCTATCGAACGTACGCCGGTGGGCAGGACCGCAGCCGAGGCCTTGTTTCTGCTTGGCGAGATCGAGATGGAGGCCGCATTCTTTGACCGGGCGGCCGATTACTTTCAGCGTATTCTCGATAATCACTTCGCATACGAGCGCGCCCCCCAAGCTGCGATGCTGCGGGGAGAGGCCTTGCGGAGCGCTCGACGTTATGAGGCTGCGATTGAGGCATATTCAATGATTATCAACCAGCGCGATTGGCGCGGAGAGATTTGGGCGGAGGCGACGTTTAAAATAGGGCTCTGCTTTTTGGCGATGAATCAAACGGGCAAAGCGCAAGGCTTCTTTGAACGCACGTACCTCGCCTATGCCGGTTATCCCGCGTGGTCAGGCAAAGCCGTCTTGGAGAGTGCGTCCCTCCTAGAAGCGAATGGTGACCGTGAGTCGGCGAAGCGGACCTACGAATTTTTCTTAAATACCCCCAACGCCAGCGATTCCCCGCTCTACGAAGTCGTGCGCCAACGCTTTCAAGCCCTTTAAATCCGTGAAACTCTTGACCGCAAGCTCCCGCATTATCCTACTGAACTTTTGCTTTTTTGTGGGCTTTGACGTTCTACGCGCAGCCGAGGTGAATGTTCAGGTTAAGTATCCCAGTCAATCCAACGACCTGATCCTAACGGGAATTATAGATGACGCAATCGTGCTCCGACCCAGGGGACGCGACAACGGTGGACGTGCGTATTTGAGTATCTCCGAGTTGGAGCGGCAGCGAGTGGTGTTGAACTTCCTTTTTTCTCAAGCTTATTACACGGCAGTTGAGGATCTGGAGAAGGGGCAGTTTGCCTCGGCTTTGCCTGTCATTGAGCAAGCCGCCACGCCCCTCATGGACTACCTCAGCCTGAGTGTCTTGCCGGGGAATTTGTTGCCGACTGTCTTGTCTTACCTGGATGCCTTGCGAGGTGTTAAGCGCTGGGATGCCGCCGTGACTGTGGCGACGCGCATCCCTCTAGCCATTGCGCCACCTCTGGCGCTAGACTATGTGGGTGAGCTCGCCTTAGATTTGCATGCGGCCGGTGAGATCGCCGCGCTAGAGCGGGTGCACGCGCATATTATCAACACGCGCGAGCTGAGTGTGGACCGACTGGAAATCACAATGGATCTGGCGGATCAATGGCGCGAGCGGGGCGAGTTTCTCCGCGCCTTTCAACTCTACCGGAAAATACAGATCATCGAGGGCCCGCAGCAGATCCTCGCGCGGCTATGGGTCGCCTATTGCAGTTTCTATCTGGGGCACGATCTGGTGCCGGAGGTCTTCCTCGAAGTCTTGCCGGAGATGGAAGCCGGTGGCAACGGGTTCTCGCTGCGCGAATTGATCAAAGCCCGCCTGCGCCTTCGCGAAGAAGCCTATGATGCGGCATTACGCTCGGCCGCCGAGGGCAAAATCTACGCGAACGCCACCGATCCATGGTACCCCGAGTTGCTCTACACGGTCGGCCGTCTTTACCAACAACGTGGAATGAACGATGCAGCGCGTGCCGCCTATCGTGAAGTCACGATCCTCTTTGCCGAAAGCCCCTGGGCGACGGAATCTTCAAAAGCCCTCGAAAGTTTAAACCCTGACGTATCCACTCTATGAACATACAAAATCCAATTCGCCGCACCCCTTTCTATTTCAGCCTGAGCCTGCTGGCTTTCCAACTGCAGGCTCAGTCCGATGCTGTTATTGAGATCGCGACTGAGCCCGAGAGCGTTACTTTGTGGACAATGTTCCAGCAAGGTGGTTGGGCCATGTATCCCTTACTCGCATTCTCGGTCGCAGTGGTTGGCCTCGCCGTGTATTGCGGGCTCTTGATCCGAGAGAAACGCTTCACGCAGCCGGAATCGCTGGCCGACTTGAAGGAGGCCATCGCTGCGCAAGATGCCAATGCAGGGCTTGCCGCCTGTGAGGCACATCCCGGCTATATGACCGCCATTTTGCAGATTGGCTTTCAGGCGGTGGAGGAAGGGCATGCCACGGTAGATGCCCTCAATGAAGCCTTGGAAGAACGAGCGAACAAGGTGCTCGCCGGCCCCATGGTATTTGTACAGTATTTACAAGTCGTCGCCTCAATCTCGCCCATGGTTGGATTGCTCGGCACGGTCAGCGGTATGGTGAAGGCGTTCCGCAATATCGCCGCGCAGGGGCTCGGTAAGCCGGAACTTTTAGCCAATAATATTTCCGAAGCATTGATCACCACTGCGACCGGCCTATTGATTGCGATTCCCGCGCTGATGGCCTATTTTTACTTTAAGAACAAATACCTAGCGGCCTCCTCCGGGATTTATGAGCAGCTCGGATCCATAACGCGCTTGATGGCCAAGCACGGCATGGTCAAATAGGCACATCGATTCAACAGGCCAACCCCGATTTCATGAAGCCACGCCCCATAGAAGAAACTTCTGATCTGCCGGATTTGACGCCGATGATCGATATCGTGTTTCTCTTGATCGTCTTCTTTATGACGGTGGCCAATATGCAGGTGCAGCAAATGGTGCCGATCAGTGTACCGATTGCCGAGCAGGCCACTATACCCGATGATCGCTCCGGTCGTATTACCGTCACCTTGAAGGATGATGGTTCTGTTTTTTACGGTCCGCAGCCGGTTTTCCTTGAGGATCTTTCTGACCTGATCGCGCAAAGTAAGGTCACTACCCCTAATCTCAAAGTATACGTCCGCGCCGATGCCAAGGTGCCGTTTAAAGAAGTGCGCAAGGTCTTTGGTGCTGCTGCCGCCGGTGGGGTGCCCAACGTTGTCTTTGCTGCTTTCCAGAGTGATAAATAGCCACCGACCATGAAACGCCGCATACGCATAGCCGAAGATCACGTCGATCTGACCCCCATGATCGATATCGTCTTTCTCTTGCTGATTTACTTCATGGTCACGACCACCATTGTCAAAGAAGAGGCCGACCTGGGGGTGAAGTTGCCCTCCAGCATGGCCGCGCCGCCCGGCACTCCCTTACCCGAGCAGCACTACATTGACATCCTCATCGATGGTACCGTTATGCTCAACGGAATGCCCACCGACAATCCCGGTGACAACGCCTTGCCCAATCTTACCCGCACCTTGATGCAGCTCAAGCTCTCCTCTGACCGCGCCGGCCTGAAAACGCTCGTCATCCTACAGCCCGATCCCGAGGCGTATCAGCAAAATGTCGTGAACGTGATCAATGCTTTAAAAGCCGTTGGTATCAGTTCGATCTCGTTTGGGGAGGGGTAGGCGGGCAAAAAGTATGACCATGAAACAAAGAACTGCCATCGGCTTTCGCACTGTCATCGATTTAACTGTCAAATCGGACGCTGCGTGCTTGTGCAGAAGGCCTTCAGCTAACCTATTCAAAATGCCCATGCGAGATACTTCCTACCGTAAACGGATGTCTGTTCTGATCTGCCTGCTATCGATGCAATGGGTGATCGATGTGTCGGCGCAGGCCTATATCGCGGGCGAGGACGAGGCGTTTTACGATGCTTACAAAGACGGTTGGCAGACCGGGGACTGGAGCGGTCGCGGGTTTCGTGATTGGAAGCTCTTTGCGCCAGAGTATGCTGGTCATACCGAAGAAGGGCAGGAGCAGTATGCGGGTTTTTTTATCGCGGAGGCCGACAAGGAAGCCGACCTGGGTGCCAGCGCTCGTGAGGGCAAGGCCTTTGGTATTTTCGCCAACGGAACGGGCTTTGAAGAGACCGTCGCCTTTCGTGCGTTTGAGCAGCCACTGGGGGTGGGTGATGTATTTTCGTTTCGCTTTGAGTTCGATGCATTCAGCGATCGTTTTGAGAGTCAGTCCGAAGAGATTTCGAGTGTGGGCATTGCTTTGCGCATCGAGTCAAGTGCCAGCTCCCTGGCAGAGTTGGCCAGTGGGCGGGCGATGGTCTTGGCGGTCATTGAAGGCTTGAGCACTTACCAGATTTTGGACGCGGACCCCCGTTTCAACACCCGTGTGTTTATCGATCCTGCCGGCATCGAGGTCGGGATCACTGTGCGGGAAGAATTTCGTTATGATTTACAAATGACGACCTTGAGCGATCAGGTGGCCCATTATTTTCCGAATCGTGCGCTAAAACTTAGGCCGACTGAAGCAGACGAAGCACAGGCAGCTGACCCCGAGATAAAAAGCTTTGCACTATTCAACCTGAATGGGGGGGATTCCAATGCCTATTTCGGGTCGTTTCAAATTTCGGCTCAAGAGTAGCTTGAAGATCCGTCTCTGCGGTTGAACGTATCAATCGATGCCAAACACCGCGCCGCTCAGTTTCGGAATACTTTGGCTGGTAGCCGCTGGATCTGTGGCATAGATTAGTGTGAGCCCATCGAGGTAGTCCGCTGCCAGCGTGGCGTCTCCACTGCCGCGGTTCAAAACAATGACGAGGCGTTCGCCATTCAAGCGACGCTCGAAGGCGAAGACCTGAGCATCGTCGCGGGTAGCCAGCACGGTCAAGTCGCCCCGGCGCAGGGCGGGGTGTTTATGGCGTAGTTGCAACACCGTTTGATAGGTGTCGTGGATGCTGCCGTCCATACGGTGCCACCAGGTGGGCATGCGGTCCTCCGGGTCGTCCGCGCTCCACATCCCGACTTCAGTGCCGTAGTAGATCATCGGTGCGCCGATGTAGGTGGCTTGGAAGAGTGCCAGCATCTTCCAAATACGGCGGCCCTCGGCGGTGGGGGGGCCGTTGTCGTAACCGGGGGTGCGGGCGTAGACACGTTCTCCGTCGTCGTAGTCGAACCAATCGGCGTTTTTGTAACGGTCCCAAGTGTTACGGTTCCGGATCGCGGATGCGACGCGCTGAGTGTCGTGTGAATCGACGAGGTTTTGTAGAATGAGTGCGGCCTCCTGGCTGCGGGCGTCGCGCTCCGCCTGGAGGCGCTCGGCAAAATCGCTGGCGGTGATTGAGCCGTCGATGAGCCAGCCTTTGACTGGGATGGCGAAGCCGCGGTAGTTCATAGCGGAACTGAAGTGCGTCCGCTCCAGATAGTCGGCCGAGGGGCCCCAGATTTCGGCCGAGGTAAAGACATCCGGATTGATCTCACGAATGTAAGCATGCCACTCCCGCCAGAAGCCGTCGGGCACTTCTTCCGCGACGTCGAGGCGCCAGCCGTCGATTCCATCACTGGGGTCGCCGTCGCCATTGGGATCCATCCAGCGTTTGCTCGCGTTGAAGACGTAGCGCTTCGGCCCCGGCGCGAGATTGTTGCCCGAGGGATCGTTGGAAAATTCCGGGAGGCTTTTGAAGCCATACCAGCCGTGGTAGTCGAACTCATTGCGAGCGGTGCGGGGGTCATCGAATTCGATGATGTCGTACCAGCGGGCGTAGCGCGATTTTTGAAAGTGGGTGCGGATGTCGGCAAAGGCGAAGAAGTCGCGCCCTGTATGGTTCCAGACCCCGTCGATGATGACCCGGATGCCGCGTACTTTGGCTTCTTGCAGTAACTTGAGGAAGAGCTTGTCCGCGGCCGTCCACTGCCAGCTGCGTGGGTTACTCGACTCCCCGGCGATCAGTGCGAGGTCCCCTTCGGGGTCGGGACCGAAGTGCGGGTCGATGTGGTGGAAGGAATTGCCGTCGTATTTGTGCAGCGAGTTGGCATAGAAGATCGGGTTGAAGTAGATGCCGTTCACACCGAGCGCTTTGAGGTAGTCGAGCTTATCGATGACGCCCTGCAGGTCGCCCCCGTAGCGGCGGTGCTGGAGAGTACTCTGGAAGTCGCCGCCCATGGCTTGCTCCCAGTCGGCGCGCTCGAACCACTCGCTTTCCCAATCCATAACCGTCCACTCAGCTGTGACCCGCTCCGGGTTATCGAGCGAGGCGCGGGTGGGATCGTTGGAAGGATCACCGTTGGCGAAACGCTCGGGAAAAATTTGGTACCAGACCACGTCCTTCGCCCAGTCTGGGGTGGGGGACGCCGCGGACAGAAAGAGAGGCAGTGCGAGGAAAGTTAGGCTTAGAATTTTAACCACGGATGAACACGGATTGGAATTAAGTTTGAGCGCTCTGGCCGAGCTCTCAAGGGGCATTTCAAGCGCCGCTGGGTTTGAGAGATGTAAGACCTATGGGCATAGATGTGAGGTTGATAGGCTTCATAAGTGAAGCCCCTACGTTCTTATTCAACCACGACGCGGTAGAATTTCTTCGTTTCGCTTTCCCCTGGTGTGTCGGTGAAGATGCCGGAAGTTTGGGCAGTGGCTTCGTCGACCCATGAGTCGGCGGCCAGGGTGAGAGAGCTCTGTATTTTGTAGGTTTTACCGCCGACAGGACTCCAAGTGATGGTGATGTCGCCGTTGGTTTCCGTGGTTTGGCTGGTCACAGTAAAACGGGAACTATTGCTGAGAGGATTCGTGCCAGCCGCGTCTTCGTCGGCATTGCTTTGGCCGTCTCCGTCCTCGTCGCCAACGGCGGGTAGTAGGGTGATGGTTTGACTCGCGTTACTGGTGGGACCGCTGTTGTTGGTGTCGTATGGGTTAACAGCCTTCACTGAAATCGAGATGCTGTCTTCTTCAGAAGCGCTTACGGTGTATTCGCTCTCGGAGACGATGCTCGGTGCCTGTGCACTGCCGTTGATCGTTACAGTGACCTCGTAGTGCGGGACCACGCCGCCAGCGTCAGCGGGCAGGTCGTCCCAGTCGAAGGTCGCTGCAGTGCCGATCTCGTAGTTGTAAGCTTTAGGCTTCGAAGGTTGGGCGGGTGTCGCTGCTGGTGCGGTGACGTCATAAATTTTCAGGTACTGTGCTTCGTAGGGGGCTGTTTCCCAGGTGGCGTCATCTGAAGGAACCGGATTCAATGTGACGAATAACCCGTTGTCGACGAGGTCACTTCGTGTAAAGCCAGTCCCCCATAGCCATGTGTCGCGTCGATTTGACTGCTCGTTATTGCGTCCAATGTAAGCAGCGATGTTCTTTGCGTTGTAGCTGCGTCCAGACTGTAGGCCAATCAGATCGGCCAGGCTAGATGGAATGCCAAATGTATTGGATTGTGCATTGTTGCGATCCAGATTGGTGAACGCGAGCACAAGGTCCTGTTCAGCGACAGGCTTATTCGTCTCAGTGTATTTGGCTACGGCAAAGATATCCGGGTCAGGATCCAAACTTCCTGCTGGGTTCAAATACCACCGGTTAGAGCTGCGGAGTGCTGGGCTGAATTCTCGCGCCTTACCAATGCCGGAATATACGGGGTAGAGAAATTGCACCCCCAGGTCATTGTTGGTCCATGCATTCCACTGTGGCTGCATAGAATTCCACTTCTTAAAGTTGGGAATGTCTTTAGCAAAATTGTTTTCATACCAGTCGAAGGCTCCCTGCGGCAGGGAGTCTTGGAATTTCTGCCCAGCGCCGATTTCTTGGCCATACATAATCATCGGCGATCCATCATTGGTGGATACAGTAGCATATCGGATGAGGGCTTCCCAGGAATCCGCATAGGGCGCTTCGTCGTGCGATGTGTTGTTGAGGAGGACTAGGCTCTGACCGTAGGCATTGCGACGTTCATCGAAGATGTTTCGGTAGCCGGATGTCGTCGTAGCTGCCTGTAGTGGGAAGACAATATTCTCGTTAAGCACTGCGAAGTGACGGCTGGACCGATAGGTAATTTCCTCGCCATCTAAACTTTCGGTCATGAAAACAAAATTCCATTTAACCTCATGCGTGCGGTTAATTATATATTCCATACATTGTGGTGGTAGACCCTGACCGAAGTCTTTGCGCAGGCCATCAATTCCCTGATTGTCCAGCGTATCGCGATTAATACCTTCATCCTCAGTGGAATTATAGCCACGATGTCCGGACTGGATGATCCAGTAGGGGAGGACTTCGCCAAAGTATTTCCAGACTCCGATCGTCTCACTTCCAAGGCTGGTATAGTCAATCCAATCGCCTTCGTTGCGGACAGTAGCGCGACTTGAATCGGCACCCGGATAGCCCGTTACTAGTGTCGCATAACGCCCAAAGAACACGTCGCGCACGTCGGACCACTTGCCGAAGTCGTCGCGATCGGGAGCCACTGCAAGGCTGCTGGCCGATTGAGCGGGTGCGCTGTAAGCTGAGGCTCCTTCGGATCCGTCGGTCGAGAAAAATTGAGGAACACGGTCGCTAATTTTATCTCCCGCTGTCCATGCGCCAGGGTTCCCGCTATCGGCAAAAATCTCCACACCCTTTTGACCGAGGACTACATCTGGCGCCGTATGGTTAAAAGGGAAATCCAGCATGAGCTGGACATTACCAGCATCGGCTGCTGAGGCGAAGTTCTGAAACGCGGTCATCGCGGCGCTATAATTCGTCGGGTTGGCCACCGGGTCTGAAAGAGAGCCATCATAGTTTGTCGTGTAGAGCGGATTAATTTCCCAGAAGTTGCGGATAGAGTAGGGGCTACCGGGGTCATATTCCGTGCTGGTCGCGGGATCGGTTTGCCGGCCTTCCAGCCCTTGAGGATGAAAAGGTTGGAACCAAATCCAATTAATACCGAGTTTGTTGAGCCAATCAATATTGATGCGCTCATTCGGGTCGTAGAGATCCTCAAAAGTGCCGCGTTCTGTAAATGTAGGGCCGGTCGCATTGGAGTTGGCTACGTGAAGTTCATACATTCGCATGTCGCGTGCGGCATTGGGTGCGACGATGACAGCGTGGTCTCGGATGCCTGATTCTCCTAACCAGATCCAATCGTCGGTAGGGTTCACGCGGTAACGACCGGTGATGCGGTAGGCGCCCGTTTTATTGACTGTCAGATCGAGTTCATAGGTGCCGTCAGAGTCACTATCCGTCATCTCGTAGGCTTGAAAATAGGCATCTGTGTCTTCTGTCGTAATGAGATTGCCATCTACAGGTATAATTCCGTCTTCAATGCCGTCGTTATTAAAATCATCGTTCGCGCGATCCCGGTTATTCAGGTTTGTGAAAATTTGCACGCTGTCGACGGTGCCGAAATTCGGGTTCATCCGTAACTCAATAACCGGGAAAACGGTGTCATTGTTCTCGTCAATATAGTAGTTTGATTTAGAATAATCGGAATTGATGCCGTTGACTGTTAGACTGGGTGTCGGATAAGAAACCGTTAAAGAGATCGGCTGTGACTGGGCATTAATCTCCGCGCCTGTTGTCGAGTTGTTGCCGAAGAGATAGGTTTCTTCGCGATTGTCGAAGGTGACTTTGAAGTAATAATCGACTACGTCTCCAGGGTTGGAGGGCATACTAAATACGGCTATCCAGAATTGATTGTGGCTACCCGTATCCTCGCCTACATTTGAGTGAAAAGTAAGCGTTTCTGACTGCCAGGTGCCCTGATTAAAGCGGTAGAGCAGGGAGCCTCCTGTTTGGTTGGCTCCATCGCCTTTCCACACCCCTTGGTAAAAAGTGGCGCTTTCGTCCGCGCCGGGGAAAAACGGATCGCGCATTGATGAGGGGATGCCCTCCTGGCCTGCAGTAGGAATATGCCAGACTGTGCCGAGCTGAGCATAAAGCTGAATCCCTATAAAGTTGAGAAATAGTATTACCAGAAAGAGATAGTTCTTTTTCATCTTGTTTAGGGTCGTGTGATCTCGATCTTGTAGAATCGGTGGTCAACAGTGCTGGGGTTGGGAGTGGTTTGGTTGCCGTCGTCGGTCCAGACATGAGCGGGATCGCTCTCGGTGATGGAGAAGCTCGCACCGGCGGGTTGCCAGGTTTGAGTCAGATCATCGACATACCAGATGCGGTAGCTGCGGCCTGCGAGGACGGGGAAGGTGATAGTGAAGCCGCCGCTGCCGTTGCTTTCAACTAGGCCGCTGGGTCGACGGTTGAACTCCGCCACTCCCGGGTCGAGGCCGAGGACGTATTCTTCGAAGTTGCTGTAGGTGTCGCCGTCGTCGTTGCCGTCGTTGCCGTTGATGCCGGTCTTGTCGTTGGGATCGAGGCCGTTGTCGAGTTCCCACCAGTTGGGCAGATCATCGCCATCGGTATCAGTCCAGCCGCTCTCGAGAGTCAGGCTCATGCTGAAGTTGTTCTGGCCGTCCACGTTGGTCAGCTCAACTTGGTGGACCAGGGCCTGGTTGCGCATATTGAGCGCATCCCACTCGGTGACGCCGATTGAATCATCGACAGCGTCGCCTACGAAAACTGTGTTGGCGTCATAGGTGACTTGAGCGACGACAGGCTCGCTACCGCCGCGGTTGGCGAGTCGTATCCGCCCAGCGGATACGCTGAGTGGGTCGAGGTCGTATTGGCCTCGGCTGATCAGATTCCAGAGGTTGGGGGAGAGCCCGTAGCGGACGTAGATTTTGTCGACATCGGTGCCATTGAGAAGGTAGTCGGCTTGCAGCTCAGGGAGTGCATCATCGAGAGTGATTGTTTTAACGATGTGTCCGCCGGGCGCAGTGAAGGTCCAGCCGTCGTTGCCGCTGGGGGCCACTGCGTAGAGGCTGTTGACATATTGGGTGGTACCGCCGCCCGCGCCGTCAGCAAACCAGTCCTTAAAGGCGGAAGTGCGGCGTGCACCAATTTCGCTGTTTTCGGCATTAGCCCTGCCTTCGTCTTCGGTCTGGCTTCCGGCGTAGGTGGGCTGGCTACCGATGATTTGGTAGACGGCTCCGGTGGCCGGATTACGCGAGAAGGCGGCAATGCAGCGCCCGCCGATTGCTTCAAAAATGGCGAAGGCGGTGGCGTTGTAGAGCAGGTATTCGTTCTCTCCATCGAGGTCGACATCTTCGGCGCTTGTCGTCGCGCTGGCGGGTGGGCCTGCTGCCCAGGCATCGACACGTTTGTAGAGTGCGGCGAAGCGCATTTGTGATTGAGCGAGTTTGGAGAAATCGGCCAGATTGTTAAAGTCGGTGTCTGGGTAGATATAAGTGCCAGTGGAGAATTTGCTCAGGTCGTTATTTTGCTGTTCGTGAAATGCGGTCACGAACATAGCAGCGTGCGCGGCGGTGCGGCCAAGCTTAGCGGTGTTGGTGTTGGCGATGGCGTCGACTTCCGTCCAGGTAGCGTCGGCGATTCCGTCGATGCCGACTTGGCCGAAACTATCAGGCAGGTCGACGCCGGAACGGATTTCGAAGAGTTTATTGGCGAGGCCCTCTTCGCGGCCGCTTTGGCCGTTGTACCAGTTGCTGTAGTCTTCCTGGGTAGCGTGATCTATAAAGTCCTTCGCGGTGCGTTGGAGGCTCTGCCCTGTGCCGCGATCGACGGAGCTCCAGTTGTCGCCGGAGCCGTCGGCGGGTTGGGAGAGATCGATCTCGCCGGCAGCGACATCGTCGAGGGTGACAAGCTCGATCCAGGGGCGGTTGGCCAGCCAGCGGAGGTTGAGGTCATAAGCGTCAGCCTGGGAGCGGTTACGAAAATCCTCCCAATCGCTGAGTAGGCTAAGCACTTGGTCTTGGGAGCCGCTGCGGGCGCGGCGACTGAGGAGTTCACGGAGTGGGAGGTTGAGGCCATTGTCTTCGTTTAAGAATCGGAATGTGCTGGCGAAGTCATGTATGGGAAAGAGGCCGACATTGTTAACCTCGTTGATCTGGTAGCCCGACTGACCGAGGGCTTGAGTGCGACCGAACCATTTGAAGAAGTGACGCATCTGATCGACCACAGTATAGCTATAGCCCATGGAGTGAATGGTGGCGAGTACGCCATCGTCGACCACGCGTTCGGCCGGCCAGAAGACGTTGGAAGAGGGTGCTGTGTTATAGATGTCGCTCAAGACACCGTCAGCCAGGTCAACACTATCCTGGGTAAACGCGGTGGAAGCAAAGGGAATCACCTGGTCGGCAAAGGTGGTGCCGAAGAGCATGCCCTCGCCAGATAAAAGCAGGCTAGCAATGCGGGCATTCAGGGTTGGTCCATCACGCCAGGGCTTATTCAATGCGGGGTCGACGGCTGCCCACTGCAGAGCCGAGGCGAGAGTGGGTGTAATGTGTAGATTGACCGGAGCGCTAAAAGCCTCGTGCGCGTCGATCAGTCGGTAGTACCCAGCGCTAGCGTCGTCATTGATACGCTCGTGCATTTCGTTGGCGGCGCGGATGGGTTGATTGCCGTGAGCGATGAGGGCGACCTTGGCGCGCTTACCCCGGTCGTTGGAGCCACTGCGACTGAACCAGCTGTAGAGCACACTCTTGTCGCCTGCGATTTGACTCTGATCGCGGAAGTAAGCGGAGGCGATGAAATCGTCGTAGATTGTATCACGAATATCACTACGCCCGCCGATGTCGCCGAGCCCGGGCGATGGAGAATTATTGGTGCCGTCTCGGGTCGTGAAAACTTGGAAGTTGAGCGTTTCGGGATTGCCGTTCCATCCCGCATCGAGCAGAGCCTGGCGGCTAATGGAGGCTTCCATCGAATCGAGTTCGGAGTTGAAGTAGGCCTGTCCGAATCCGTTTGCGCTCGATTGCGTGCGGCGAACGACGCCTTTTGAAAAGACGTCTTCGCCGATGGCGGTGGTGTTGTTACCTGAATCGGTATCGACATAGACGGCTCCGTTATCGGTTTGGTAGATGGCGACGAGCACTTCCCACTTCATCTGAGTGCGGGTATCGAGGTCTTCGGGTAGAGCTGATTCACCGACCGCAGTGTTGCCCGTGTCTATGACAACATAGGTGTCGAGATTACCTTCCTCTGCGAAGGCTTGTAGGTCTTGATAGTCAAAGCGGAAGTAGAGTTTGCCGTCGCCACCTCCATCGCGGAAGTAGAAGGCAACGAGGTCGCGCGAGCTGTCGAAACCGTCGTAGGCGCGGTAGGTGTCGGTGCCTTGATTGTTGGTTCCGTTGCCTTCGTATTCGTCGAGTACGAGAAGATCGTCGATTGTCCAATCGGTGAATTCGTTGAGATTGGCGGCGTTGCCCACTGAGTCATCTGTGCCGGGGCCGATGATGATTGAGTTAGGCGGAGGGGGGGGCACGTTGTCGTCCTCGAGTGGGCGCGTGCCGTTTACGAGCTCCTGCGCGTTGGTGAAGCCATCTTCGTCGGGGTCATCGCCACCGCCGTTGCGTGGGAGTTCGCCGAGAGTGGAGTGAGTGTAGGTCTGTGGATCGTTAACTGCCGCAGTCCTGAAGTTGTCGATCCCGTTGTCGAGTGGGTCGAGCCCGTTATCGATTTCCCAGCCGTCGGGCAGGCCGTCGCCGTCGCTGTCGTCATTGAGTGGGTCAGTTTCGCTCCAGGATTCCCCCGGATCGTAGACGCGGTTGGCATTTGTATCGCCTTCGATGGCGCCGTCGAAGTTGCTGTCTTCGCTGAAGCCGTCATTAGCGCCGTCGCCATCGGTGTCGGGATTGTTGGGGTCAGTTTCCGTCCACGTCTCACCGGGTTGGATGACCCCGTCCGGCCAGTCGCGGGCTAGAAACGGATTAAAGGTGGTGGGCAAGGCCTCCCCATCGCCGTCGACCCAGCCGTTGCGGTTGGCGTCTTCAACACCGTCGGGCAGGCCGTCGCCATCGGTATCAGGGTTGGAGGGGTCGGTGACGGAGCCGGCGGCTTGGCGGGCGCGGTCGCCGCCGAGGCTCTGGCTGTCGATGTCGGGGACGCTGTCGAAGTTGTCGAGGGTGTTGTAGAAAGGCGGATCGAGGTCGCCGATGAAGTTAGCGAAGCCGTCGCCATCAGTATCCGCACTGGCATCGGTGGGTGGATCGCCAGTGGAGTTACGCCAGCCGACTTCGAGGCCGTCGGGAAGGCCGTCGCCATCGCTGTCGGGTGACAGCGGGTTGGATTTACCGTACGCGTAGTAGATGTGCACTTCTCCGTTAGTCCATTGTTCGGGGTTGGGCTTAGGGGCGGGGGTAATGCCGCCATCTGGACTTTGATTGGGTAGGAACTGGGCGGTATTTTCATCGCCGTCGAGGAGGCCGTCGTCATCATCGTCGGTGTCGACACCATCCTCTTCGACGAGTTCGCGGAAGATAACCTTTGTGTTGCGATCGGCAGTGGCCGAGCCGCCGGGTGCAGTGACGGTGGCGGTGAAGCGATAAGTGCCTTCGGCTATGTCCGACCAAGTGAAGTCCCAGAGCTGGCTGTTGCCTTCGATGACGGTCGTCGGTGGGCTGATGCTGGAGCCGCGCAGGTTGACGAAGCTCAGGGAGACATGGGTGGCGTCCGTATTGGTTGCGACTTGGATCGTGAACTGCCGTTGGTCCGCGCTGGGAGTGGGCACGTCCGGCAGGATGATTTCGTAGGGGCGTCCGTCGGAACCGAGTTCGGGAGGATTGACGATGAGCACACGCGGTGTGGTAACGGGAAGCGCACGGACGATGCGAGTGGCCTCAAAGTCCGTCGCCGGGGAGGGTCTATCATGCGTGACAGTGATCTTGTGATCGTAGTCGGGCACGTCGTTGTAAAGGTTGGGCAACTGGTAAGCGAGGGCATGGTAGTCACTCGTTTCGTTGTAAACGATGGTATAGTCGTCCCGGCTTTGTGCTTCGCCGGCGTCGTTCGCTTCAGTACTGCCGATGCTAATTAGGAAGCGGTCGATCAGCTGCGTTTCACTCAACCCGTCCGCGAGCGACTTACTGAAGTAGACCTTCATGGTGTAGCTGCTGTCAACGATCTGACGGTCTTGCGAAGGAAAGGCGATGAATACGCGCTCGTCTGGTCCGGCGGTATTCACGGAACGCGTGAGAGTCGTGTAGTGGCCGTTTTCGTCACTGAGGGAGAAGTCTTCGAAGGTCGAGGAGGAGAGCTCGCGCAGGCGCACTTTGATATCAGCGCTGCCGCTGGAGGGTACGTTGACATAGTCGAAACGCCACTCTTTCCGGTGCGCTGGATCAGAGGGCTCGATCAACAAGCTCGGCGTGAGTTCGTTCGCGCGCACCCAGATTTGAGTCAGATTGGTATCCCACTGGTCGTTACCGTTGAGGTCTTCGTAGCTTTCGCCGGCGTCGCGCGTGCCGTTCTGGTTGGTGTCGACAAAGGGTTCAAACCCGTTGCCGTTGCCGTTCGATCCGCCGGTATTGATGTCGTCGTTAGATGTATCTGAATCTTCGATACGATACCAGACTTCTTCGACGGTGGCGTCGGTGCGGACGACAACGCCATAGCGCGAGCCGCCGATGCTGTCGTTGTCGTTCTCGGGGAAGCGTATCTCGCCTTGAGGACGTTCGGTATCGTAATAAAAAGTCTGCTTGAAGGTGTTGTAGATGGAAGCTTGACCGGGGCGTTGCAAGAAGGCGCGGGCCGCGATCATGTGCATGCCTTCGGATAGGCCGGTTTCACTCACTCCATAATCATTATGTGGGCGCACGGTGACTGTAGTGAGATCACGATCGGTTGACTGGAAGGTGGTCATCATCTTCGTCTTGAGGGCTACTTCGCTACCCGCAGAAGGGAAGATACTGGGTTGAAAAGTCTTATAGATGCCGATTTTGTATTTCAGAGTGCCGACAGGGCTGGGGTTGATTTCAGCCCGCCACCAGTTGTTGCCGTCGTCGGTGTTGGGGATTACATAGAAGGCTTCAGCGACTTGGGTGCTTCCGCGTCCCCATCCGGCGGCGCCTTCAGGGTTGGAACCGTCGGTGGTGTAGTAAACGAAGGCCTGAAATCCGGCACCGACACTGTTAGTTTTGGCCCAAATGATGGTGGATGTGCCCGTTTGATAGAGTTGAGTGTCGGTGGCGAGTGCGCCGTCATTCGGTATCCAGCCCTCGAATCCTGCGGTGGGGTCGTGCAAGACGAAGGTAGCGGCTGCCGCCTCTTGCGGATTAGTTCCGAAGCCTTCGGTCGTGGCGGCTCCAACTGTGTAGGTTTCGGCCCCAGCGCTGCCGAAGATGCAACGGCTGCTGTCGCTCGCAGCGAATTTTTCGGGGCCGATCCGATCGACAAAGAAGGCTTGCTCGTAGCCGAGAAAAGTATCGGTGGCCAGTGCGGGCGGATGATCACGCGGGTCACCGCCGGAGTGGTTGGTATCGTTGAGGTCGATGCCCCCGTCGAGTTTGAGAAGCACGTTTTCGGCGGAACCGTCGACACGGGCGACGAAGTTGACCGCGCTGCCATTGGTCACGCGAGGGATGGTCGCGGTGTAGGTATAGTCGTCGTTCTCCGGATTACTGATGATCGGCTGGCTGCTGAAGGGCAGGGTGTCTCCATGGAAGTCTGCATCACCATTCGGCCCATCGCGGCGGGTTACATCGACAGTGTCGACTTCGATGCCGTTTTCATAGATGGTGAGTGGGCGTCCGCCGGAGTTTGCCCAAAGGATAGAGGGGTCGGGGTTTTTCCATGAGAAGGCGAAGTAGCCGCCAGGCGGAATGAGTGTCGAGCCATTGACGATTTCAGATGCGTATTTGTAAAAGCCGCCGCCGTAGGTCGAGTAGTTGTAGAGGTAAGCGTCGCTTCCGCCGGGTGTTGCGGGAAAACTGGTGTCGAAGGAGCGGCCTTGTCCGTCCGCATAATTGTCGTTGAGCATAAAAAGCAGGGCAACGCCATCGCCGTCGCTCATGCTGCCATTTTCGCGCTTATCGATGCGTTCGTAGATGACGACATCGTCGTCGGACCATTTGCCCTGTTGATAGCCACGGGCGAATTGCTCGTGGATGTAAAGTAGGTTTGGCACGCGGGCATCGTCCCACTGGCCTAGGAAAGATGTATTGGAGTGGCGGGGAAAAGCACCGCCTGATTCGCCGAGGGTTTCTGCCTGATAGTTGCCATCGGTGTAGAGAAGGCCCAGACCGGCGCGGGTAAAATACATGGCGTGCTGAAGCTCACGGCGGGCGGCGAAGTCGCTGTCATGGCTTTGCGCGTGCATGACTGTGAGCTCTGGGGCGAAGCCGCCGGCACCTGGGTTGTCGAAGCCGTTGAGTCCGTTGAAAGGGCTACCTAGTCTGTTATTAAACTCCGTGCGCAGCGGATTGTCGACCAAGCGCATGCCGGCATCGAAGTAGGGGCCGTAGCCAGGGGGCTCGCCGAGGTGCTCTCCGAAGACCATGGCATCGTCGCGCGGGGCCTCGGTGTTGAATACAGTGTCACGGTGGTTACTGTCACTGAAGCCACGAGTGATATTGAACTGGCGCTGAACTTGGCCGAGGTAGCCGTAGTCGTCGAAGTCTTTGCCATCGCCAAAAGTTGCGCCGAAAAAGTCTGCCCGGATATGTTTGACTGCGTCGAGTCGGAGGCCGTCGGCTTTGGTGCGATCCATTAACCAGCGGGCGGCGCGATTGAGGTAGGCTTCTACATACTCCTCGTAGGCGGAGCTGTTGTCTTGTAGATATTGCTGTGCACGACTTTTGATTTGTGCCTTGTTCGGGTTCAGGTTGCCTTCGTCGTTAAGGAGGCCTTCTGCAAGCGTGAGGAGGCCACCGAAACCGATATAGTTAAAGTCTTTATCGTAGTAATATTGCTCGGGGCGGTCGAGATCGCGGATGAACTTAATCTTCGGAAAAGTGTCTCCTTCGTTAGGCCCAAAGTTGAAGTTCGTCGTGCCGGGTTCCTGCGCGATATCGATCAGGTCGGCGAGGCCGAGGTGCTGCACTTGCCAGGCGCTGTTCCAGTCGCGGGTGTTGTCCCACTTACGGTAAAAGCCCTCCTGTGTGCTACGCAGGTGGAAGTCCTCCGGTACCATGCCGGGGTAGACGTCGATCGGCGTGTCTTCATTAAAGCCCGGGATGTCGAAGGCCCGGTGGTTCATAATGTTATCAAAGTAGACCCGTATACCGAAGCGATGGGCGGTTTTGACCAAATCCAACAGTTCCGCCTCAGTGCCATAGCGAGTGCGCACCGTATTGCGTTGATCCTTGCTTCCGAGATCAAAAGGATCCCAGAGATCGTAGCCAACGGAAAGGCCACCACTGCCTTTGGTGGGTGGCGGTAGCCAAAGTGAAGAGTAACCCGCTTCAGCCAGTTCCGGCATCTTGCGGGTGATCTCCGCCCAGTCAGTGTTGAAATACTGCAGCATCGCCTCTCCGCAGGCGAGTTGTTGACCCAAGCAAACGAGTGTGAGGCACACTACCTTTTTCAAGCCGCTTAAAGAAAAATGGAGTTTTTTGGGCATACGGGGAAAAGTGTCTGGGACACCCTAAGGCAATAGTGCTGCTTATTATTGATATGTCGAATTCCTCACATTTTAAACACTAACTTCGGTTCAACAGTACAATGCCTGATGAGCTTTGTTTGAGAAATCTATTTAACTGTCCAACTTATGCTCGCATTGCGGCGATCAGTTGCCTAGTTTCAACTGTTGAATATGGCTAACTCCCCCATGCGTCGCCCCAACATGCAGATGATCGCGAATGCGGCTGGCCTCAGCAAGTCTGCGGTGTCTTTGGCACTGCGGAACGATCCGCGTATCCCAGAGAATACGCGCCTTAAGGTTCAAAAAATTGCCGAGCAGATGGGCTACCGGCGCAATCCTGTCGTGGATTCGCTGATGACACAGTTGCGGGCTGGGCGTCAGCCCACGTTCCAGGCTAACCTGGGCTTGATCAATTGTTCTCCTGCGAAGGATCTGAGTACTAACCACACATTTCGTCGCCTGCGTGAAGGGGTCCTCCGTCGCTCGGAGCAGCTAGGCTATGGAGTCGAAGAGTTTTGGCTGCAACAGCCGGACATGCGCCCTGAGCGACTTAAAAAGATTGTAGAGACGCGGGGGATTCGTGGCTTGATCTTGATAGGAGCGATCAGTCCTGACATAATTTTTACAAGTTACGCCAAATTTTGGTACAATTTTGCTTGTTCGGTTATTGGGGTGACGCATTGGAATAATCGCTTGAATTGTGCGTCCAACGATCAATATCAAACCGCGCGGCGAGCCACTGAGAAAGTTATTGAACTTGGCTATAAACGACCGCTCTTGGTTGTGCCCGAGAGCGATGACCGACTCCTAGATGAAAAATTTAGTTCCGGATTTTTCAGTATAGCCCGTCGATTAAACCCAAAAAATCAATTGGGCCTGCTTCCCTTGCAGATGGATAATCTGGACGCTGCCGTGCGGACGATAAAAAAACAGAAGCCTGACGTAATCTTAACGAACAAAACGGAGTGTTATACTGCATTGCAAGCGGCTGGAATCCGAATCCCGGATGAATTAGGGGTCGTGCACATTGATTGGCACGACGCCATCAGCCACCTAGCTGGAATGCGGCAAAATAACCGGGTCGTCGGTAGCGCCGGCGTCGATCTCGTGGTGAGCCAACTCCAAAAAAATGAATTCGGCGCTTTGGAGTTTCCTAAGGTCGTGCATATCGAAAGCGTTTGGGTCGATGGCCAGAGTGTCAGAAGTGCAGGGGTTTGAGGAGGAGACCACGCGTTGTGCAGCTTGGCGGGTCTAGTGATTCTGGCATTTTTTCTGAGTTCAACTGTCTAATCACTGGTCGATTTACCCACGATCCCTGGCGAGTATCCATTAAGCTCTCTTTTAGGCTATCTTATTATCCCTATGAAACAGTATCTGATTATTGCGACTTCCTGTGTGCTCGCGACAAATGTTTTCGCGCTCTCTGCTTTGGATGACGCGTCTAATTACGAAGGTGGATGGATCTCCGGTTCGAATGGCGGGTCGGGTTTTAACCCATGGGGTTTCACGGCGACTGCGGACAATACGGCCACAATTGCCGATTCAACCGCAGCTGCGGGCAATGTGAATAGCCCGTCGGTTTCTTTTGAAATGGCGGCAGCTAATGGCGGCAGTTTCGATGTGTTCCGATCGTTCGGCGGTGGCGCCTCATTGGGTGCCGGGGACACTTTCAGTTTAGATCTTAGTTTGAATTATCGTAACGGTGCCAAGGGCTTCAATCTTCGCAATGATGGCGATACCTTGTTTAACTTCAATGTTGCTGGAGACACATATTTCTTTGGTGGCGTCAACCTCAGCGATGCAAGTGGCGAAAACTGGCAATATGTAGCGAACGGCGTTTACAGTCTAGAGTTCGAATTTGTCACGGAAGTTATCATGAATGCGAAAATCATTCGTAACTCGGATACCTTTGGAGCGGAGCAATATCAGATTCCAAACGTGGCGCTTTCTGGAGTGGTGAATAATTTTCAGTTCTATGTGTCCGGGACGGATAATGCTAATCCAGAAAACCGTTTGTATGCAAATAATCTGCAAGTCGTGCCGGAACCCGCCGCGTTTGCTTGGCTACTCGGGGTCGGTGTTTTCCTGACAGTGGCGGTTCGTCGTTGCCGTTGATTATCCGGTCCAATCTACGAGCCCTGTTTATTAGGTCGCAAATCGGCTGTTTGTTCAACCGTCAAACCAAGCAGGGTTAGCGATCTTATTGGGGACTAGCTGTATTCATCACTAGCTGCTGCGCTGACTTGTTTTAACTAACCCTGTGCGTCCTGAACTTCATTCCCGAGCCGTCTATTGCGTGAATTTAAACTCGAATAAAAAGCTTTTTCAGCGGGATTCCGGCGTCTTGGTGCATCCCACATCCTTAGCGAACGAGTATGGTATTGGCGACTTCGGTCCCTGCGTCCACCGCTGGCTGGAAATACTGGCTGAACATCATCAGAATTTATGGCAAATTTTGCCACTCAATCCTGCGGGCTATGGTGACTCGCCCTACCAAGGCTTGTCTGCATTTGCTGCGAATGCAGTTTTTTTGAGTCCAGAGCATTTGTTTGAGATCGGTTTGATCTCGGGCAGTTTCTTGGAGTCGATGCGTCTGCCCCCGAGCGCCTCGGTTGATTATCCGGAGGTTTATCAAAACAAGTTAAAGCTCGGTCTGGAGGCGCAATCAAATTTTGCCAGACTGCAGTCCGGTCATTGGCTGCGTGAACAATACGAAGCGTTTTTGGAATGCGAGTCTGAATGGCTTGACGACTTCGCAATATATTATGCGTTGAAAGCACGCTTCGATCGTGTGGCATGGACAGATTGGCCGGAGGCATTTCGTGATCGCGATCCAGCTGCCCTTGATGCTGCGCTGAAGCAATGTGCATGCGATATTGAGCGTGCCAAGCTGGAGCAATTTTTTCTTCGCTTACAGTGGGATCAGATCCGCGCCACTGCCAAGCGTCTAGGGATACGCATCATTGGGGATTTACCAATTTTTGTCGCGCATGACAGTGTCGACGTGTGGTGCACCCGGGAGCTCTTTCGTTTAAATGCCGACGGTAGCGCTTCGGTCATGGCTGGGGTGCCGCCGGATTATTTTTCCAAGACCGGTCAACTCTGGGGGAATCCGCTCTACAATTGGGGACGCCACCGAGAAGACGGCTTTAGTTGGTGGCGCCGCCGGCTGCGTCGGATCCTCAGTTGGGTCGATGTGGTGCGGATCGATCATTTTCGCGGATTTGAGGCTTTTTGGGAGGTCCCCGGCGACGCGGAAACTGCCTCGGGCGGTTCATGGGTTAAAGCCCCCGGGCGGGAGGTCTTTGAAGCTTTCGTTGAGGACCATGGCTTACCCTTACCCGTGATCGCTGAAGATCTGGGTGTAATCACACCAGAGGTCATCGCCCTGCGTGATGATTTCCAGTTGCCTGGTATTCGGGTTTTACAATTCGCTTTTGGCACCGATCCGATGCGCGAGACCTTTTTGCCGGAGTCTTATGATGGCAACTGTGTGGCCTACACTGGAACACATGATAATGACACTGTGGTCGGGTGGTTTAACAGTCAGCCCGGAGCCGGCAGCACGCGCAACTCGACCGAGATCGAAGCCGAGCGAGCGGAGACGCTCGCTTATTTCGGAGGCGATGGTTCGAAGATTCATGAGAGCTTTATTCACAGTCTTTATACCTCAGGCTCCTCGGCTGCGATCATCCCGGTCCAGGATATCCTGGGGCTGGGATCGGAGGCGCGTATGAACACGCCGGGTGTCAGCTCCGGGAGCTGGCGCTGGCGACTGGACTCGACGGAAGCTTTGCAAGGGGCCATGCGGGCCTTGGGCGCACTCACCCAATCCACCGAACGCGGTCTGTGCTCTAGAGCGGTGGAGCCTAACAATTACTAGTGCTGCCGACTGCGACTGACATGTAATACAATTTCCCCTAATCCCAAAAAATATGAAAAAACCCCACCTATCCTTTTGGCAGATCTGGAACAT
Source organism: Opitutia bacterium UBA7441 (assembly GCA_002480015.1). Classification (GTDB taxonomy): domain Bacteria; phylum Verrucomicrobiota; class Verrucomicrobiia; order Opitutales; family Coraliomargaritaceae; genus Thalassobacterium. The sequence goes on along the minus strand of DLQD01000139.1, from coordinate 11,530 downwards.
GAGCTTCGGCTTCTTTGGCATTCAGTTTGGGTTTGCCCTGCAGAACGCAAATGTGAGTCGTATTTTTGAAACGCTTGGTGCCGACAAGCATGCGATCCCTTTGCTCTGGATTGCCGCACCGCTCACCGGTCTGGTTGTCCAGCCCATTGTGGGCTATTTTAGTGACCGCACTTGGTGCAAGCTTGGGCGCCGTCGTCCCTATTTCCTGGGAGGAGCGGTTTGTGCATCATTGGCGCTGATTGGGATGCCGAATTCTTCCTACCTCTGGATCGCTGCGGGTATGCTCTGGATTTTAGATGCGTCGATCAACGTATCGATGGAGCCTTTCCGAGCTTTTGTCGGCGATATGCTTCCTTCAGAGCAACGGACTCAGGGCTTCGCCATGCAGAGCTTCTTCATCGGAGCAGGTTCGGTCATCGCATCGGCCTTGCCCTATATGTTAACCAATTGGTTCGGTCTTTCCAATGTCGCTCCTGAAGGAGTCATTCCCGATTCGGTTAAATGGTCTTTCTATCTCGGGGCGGCCGTGTTCTTTGTGGCCGTGCTCTGGACTGTGGTTAAAAGCAACGAATACAGCCCGGAAGAATTGGCTGCACACGAGGCAGTCGAATCTCGTGAAGATGCGTCTGCGGCCCGCAGCCGGATCGAGGACGAAGCGCTTGCTTCCGATGCTCGTTTAAAAAAGAAAGCGCTGCACGGACCGATCCTTTTAATCGTGGGCGCCGCTTTGTCCGCAGCAGTCTATTATGTCGGTTGGGAGCAGGAACTTTATATCATAACCGGCGGATTCATCGTATTGGGTGTTCTTCTTCTGCTGGCCGTTGCTCTCCAGAGAAGAGGAGTGGCAACGAATGGTTTGGTCGTCGTGATGGACGATTTATACGCGATGCCGAAAACGATGAAGCAACTCGCCGCTGTCCAATTTTTCTCATGGTTTGCGCTCTTTTCCATGTGGATTTATACAACCGCTGCCGTGACGAGCCATCTCTACGACATGCGCCTGGGCGCGGATGAAGTAGCGATTCTGGAACAGGCCGCGGCTGTGATGGAAGGTAAAGGACTGGATCCGGATTTAGAGTCTGCCTACCATGGAGTGCTGCGGGATCTTGCCGACTACCGCAGTGAGATTGATCTGGGTGCCGAAGAGGTCGTCGGCACCATGCGCACAGTTAATTTTTATATTAGTTATGGCGCCCTCGGAGGTCTTCCCGAATCCCTCACGGAGCGGCTGACGCTCGTTCGTCAGGAATATAACACCGGCGCGGATTGGGTCGGTATCGCGTTTGCAGTTTACAACGGGTTCGCTGCCTTGATCGCATTCGCCCTTCCGGTCTTTGCTAAATGGACGAATCGGAAAGTGACCCATGCGGTCGCCCTTATATGTGGTTCATTGGGTCTGATTTCAGTCTATTTCCTGCCCGGCCCTAACTGGATTCTGCTCTCCATGTTGGGCGTGGGCATCGCTTGGGCGAGTATCTTATCGATGCCTTATGCCATTCTTTCCGGTGCACTGCCTGCGAAGAAGATGGGCCTATACATGGGGATATTCAATTTCTTCATCGTTTTACCGCAGATGCTGGCGGCTACTATACTGGGTTTATTAGTGACACATGTCTTTGGAGGACAAACCGTTCTCGCGTTGGTTCTCGGAGGAGTGACCTGGGTGGTCGCGGCAATTTTGACTCTGCTGGTAGAGGATGTGGATGATGGCAAACTCTCGTAGCCAACGATCACTGCGAAGGGATGTCGAAGCCAGTTAGACTTAGGGGTGGACGACCTGAAAGAAATGAATGGATTCCCCCCCCACCTGAATCTTGGCCTCTGGTCCTGGGCCCCATGAAAGCGTAACAGTGGCGGTTGATTCCTGATGTTGAAGTTCGACCGGCACGAGTTGTTCTCCCGGGGAGAGTAATGGTTGCCCTTGAGGGTCTATTAAGCGCATGGCATGTTCGTAGGTGGAGGTGGTGGCCGGATGTGGGCTCGCATTGACCACGACGACAACCGGTGCAGTGCCATTTCCGCCGCGTGCAAATGCGAAAATGCCATCGTCCTGAGGTCCGCGGTCGCTATCCACCCAAAGTGGGTAGATCTGGTCGCTCCGGAGAGCTGGCAGTTCTTTGCGGAGACGAATTAATTCGGCGAGAGCCAGAAAATGACGGTTTGATTGATTGTCCGTCAATGCGTTCGCATTGCCGGCACTGATGTAGGTCAAACGTCCCGTTTCCGAGTCCTCGTTGACTTCGGCCTCTGGGTCGAGCAGGGCGAGCTCGCTACCGTAGTAGAGGCAGGGGATCCCTGGCATGCTCAGGGTCATCGCGTTGGCGAGTAGGTGCCGCCGCTCACTGACGCCGCGCACCCGGAAGCGGTTGATCCCGTCGTGGTTTTCTACAAAATTGATGATTTTTTGCGAGGAGTTGAGTCCGTCTATCCCAGGAGTCTGATTGTAGAAGGGACGGTCGCGCCCCTCGTTTGGGCTCGGAGCGAGTGCGTCAATTGCCGCCTCGATGGAGTGTGCAGTGCCAAATTCGACCTTGCCTGTGCGTAGGAATTCACGAACTGCATAGCAGAATTGGAAATTAAGCAGTGAGTCGAGCGAAGGGGCGGGGTCTTCCGGCCAGTCATGGCGGTAGGTGTATCGTCCGAGTGCCTCAGGATTGCCATCGTAGACCTCGCCGAATAGAATCAGATTCTCAGAACGTTCCGGGCCGAGTCGCTCTCGTAGTCCTTCACTGAAGGCATCCCAGAATTCGTGATCTACATGTTTGACGGTGTCGATGCGGAAGCCGTCGACTCCAATCGTCTCGATGTAAAAAGCATAGATTTCGACAAAATCCTCGACCAATGCGTCAAAGTGCTCACTGCCAGGATCTGTCCAGAGGTCGCGCATGCCGTAAAAGTCGCATAGCACCTCTTCGCCGCTAGAGGCCCCCAGGCTGCCTCGTGACATGCCTTTTCGCCCATAGCTGGCAATCTCACCTAAGGTCCCGTTTTGAGGCACGATCTTATCGAGAATGTGCAGGGTGGTGTTCGGCTCTGTGCGCCTTTGGTTCCATTCTGGTGTCTTTGCCCAAATCGCGTTTTCATAATATCCGGACGACTTGAACGGCCGAATCCACTCGTTTTTCTGGTCGCGATCAAAGTGCCCGTTACCGTTTGCGTCATAATAAAATACCGGTCCGGTGTGGTTCAGGACGATGTCTTGGATGATCTTGATTCCTTTACTGTGCGCGAGTGTCACTAGATCTTTGTAGTGCTGCATGCGTCCGTCTCGGCTATTGGGATAGGTGCGCTGCCCATCCAGTGAATGGGCCGAAACCAAGTGCGGATCGATGTCGAGGAAATCCTGTGTCCAGTAACCATGATAGCCGGTCTTCGGTGCATCATTGGAGTCGAACGCGGAGTACCACACATTGCGGACTGGAGGAGTGATCCAGATCGCAGTCACTCCCAGGGCATTGAAGTAGCCCTTTTTGAGCGCTATTTCCAAGCCGCGAAAATCGCCTCCGTGGTATAGATCGATCTGCGTCTGCGTCGCATCGTAGAGTGTGGGGTCACTCCCTACTGGGCGATTGTTTGCCGAATCTCCATCAAAGAAGCGGTCCGTCAAGGCGAAGTAGATGACTTCCTCATTCCAGGGGCGGTCCATCGCTGGCTGCATATGGGCGGATTGTAGGCCTAGGACGATTATGAGTATTTGAGGCAGGACATGTTTCATAAGGGTAGCGATACAGTTAGCTTGTGTCTTTGGCCATTTTTTCGCGGTGATTAATTGGGGCGATCATCTTACTCGTGGACCGTCTACTTGGCAGGCTGATCTGCGGAAAGGAGAATGGTCGGAGGTCTGCCGTAGACGGCGAAGCAATTTTTTAAACCGCAGAGTTCGCCGAGCGCGCGGAGAACGGAAAGAGAGAAAAGAACCTGGCCCGGTGAGACCTCATACCGATTCGATTTAATACTGGCATTTCTCCGGAGAATCCTGTGAGCTTGAACGCTGAGAGTTGTGGAGTCGGCATGACGACAGTCAACCGATGGATCGCAAGCTACAAGCAAGGAGGTCTCGATGGAGTCATCGAGCGTGGCACAGATCGCAATCATGACCACGTTTTCCACGTCTTCGCCCAGCAACGTCCGGATGTGGCCAGCACTTGGCGGACGCAGGATAGCTGAGGGTCGTCGGAGTTCTACCCGTCGATTTGCTCTTCGAGAAACTCGATCAGCTCGGCTTCCGACACGCGGCGTTGTTCGCAGGTGTCGCGATCGCGCAGGGTGACCGTGCCGTCTTTTTCGATGGTATCGAAATCGATGGTGATGCCGAACGGCGTGCCGATCTCGTCCTGACGACGATAGCGCCGACCGATCGCGCCGGAGGCGTCGTAGAAGACGTTCCAGCGGCGTTGCAATTTTTTGTAGAGCTTTTCCGCGACGTCGACAAGTTCGGGCTTATTCTTGAGCAGCGGGAAGATGGCCGCTTTGACCGGAGCGATCTTTGGGCTGAACTTCATCACGGTACGTTTCTCGACTTGGCCTTTGTCGTTGGGCACTTCGTCCTCGCAGTAGGCGGCGGTCAGAACCGCGAGCAGGGTGCGGTCGACGCCGAGTGAGGGCTCGATGACGTGAGGCACGTATTTGCTCTTCGAGGCTTCGTCGAAGAACTCCATGGATTTGCCGGAGTGCTCCTGGTGCTGCTTGAGGTCGTAATCGCTCCGGCAGGCGATGCCCCAGAGCTCCTGCTCCCCGTGCGGGAAGTGGAACATGAGGTCCGTTGTCGCCTGTGAGTAAAAGGCGAGCTTCTCGGTCGGGTGCACATCCTCGGTGATGTCCTCGCGGGGCAGGCCAATGGAGACGAGCCAGTCGATGCAGGTGTCGAGCCACTCGCGGTGGAGTGCTTGCCAGTCGGCCTCGGGGGCGATGAAATATTCGATCTCCATTTGCTCGAACTCGCGCGAGCGGAAGATGAAGTTGCGCGGCGTGATTTCGTTGCGGAAGGCCTTGCCGATTTGCGCGATGCCGAAAGGGATCTTCACGCGTCCGGTATCGACGATGTTTTTGTAATTGGCGAAAATACCCTGCGCCGTTTCCGGGCGTAGGTAGGCGACGGCTGAATCGTCGGCGAGGGGGCCCACCTTGGTCTCGAACATGAGCTTGAACTCGCGGGGCGCGGTCAGAGTGTCGACCTTGCTTGCGTCGGGGCCGAGGGTTTGCGTCCGCTGCTCGGCAGTGGCTTCGGTGAACTCGGTGCGGTCGTTGTCCAGGGCGGCTTCGTCGAGCGTGGCCTGTTTTTTGTCGAGGTGGTCGCGGACTTTCTTGGCGCGCTTGATGATCGAGGCACTGTCGGTGCCTTCGACGAAGGCAACGTAGCCGACCTGTTCACCGTCGAGAATGACGGGGGCGAAAAACAGCTGGTCGGCGCGGTAGCGTTTTTTCGACTCTTTGCAATCAACCAGCGGATCGGAAAATCCATCCACGTGGCCCGAGGCCTTCCAGATCTTCGGGTGCATGATGATGCTGGAGTCGAGCCCTTCGATGTCGTCGCGGCGGTGCACGAAGTCGCGCCACCAGGCTTGCTTGATGTTGTTGCGCAGTTCGACGCCGAGGGGGCCGTAATCGTAAAAGCCGTTATAGCCGCCGTAGATTTCGGAGGAGGCGAAGATGAAGCCGCGGCGCTTGCAGAGGCCGACGATATCTTCCATGAGTGCGTCATTGGATGCTGGAGCTGTCATAAGGCGAAGAACGATGGGCTTTGGCGTGAGTGGGTCAAGCGCTAGCTTAATTCCGTCGGAATGCTCAAATCCTACAGCGTATCCCAGCTCCTTCAGGTGCGGGGCTTAGTTCGCCGAGGGGGGACGGCTACCTGAAGAAAGCCGCAAACTTAATTGCCAGCGCGCTCGTGGCCACTATCGTCGTGGCCATTCATGACATCGACCAATCAGACCCCTACGAAATTAAAGTGGCATGAGCGCGCGCTGCTCTCCGTGCTGGCCTTCCTCATGCGCTTGTGGGGGCGGACGCTCCGCTTTCATTGGGGGGCCGATGTGCAGGATTTAATGGATCCGGGTTCGCCACCGGCGGTGGTCATCTTTTGGCACAACCGTCTCTTTGCCGCGCCGCTCTTTTATTCGCGTTACTTCCGTAATCGGCGCTTAGCCACGCTGATTAGTGCGAGTAAGGATGGTGCCTGGCTCGCTGGCTTTGTTCGTCGCATGGGCATGCGTCCCGTGCGCGGGTCTCGTTTTAAGCGCGGCGCACAAGCCGTGCGAGACCTGATCGCCGTGCAGCGGGAGGGGTTTGATGTCGCGGTTTCACCCGACGGTTCACGTGGGCCGATGTATGACATGAAGGCAGGCGCTGTCACGGTCGCGATGAAGACAGGAGCTCCGATTATCCTGCTTTCCTTGAACCATACCGGAGCATGGCGCTTAAAAAGCTGGGATCGTTTTTTTATCCCCTATCCGTTCAGTCGAATCGAAGCGAGGGTCGACTACATCACCGGGAGCGCTCTGCTGAGTGGCGACCCGAAGGAAGCCGCCGCACAGTTGAAAGAGCGGCTTGATGCGATCACGAAAGATTGAGCCTACGGAGTGCGGCTACTCCCAGCCAGATCGTTTTTGATACGTGGAGTAGGCGTGCTCGCCTGATCTTGACGCGACCTGATCCGTGCAGCCATGATTTCTCGATGAATGTGACGATCGGAACTCCTTTTAAATCTTCTGCGGTCAAGGTGCTCCTTTGCGGCTCCGGTGAACTGGGTAAAGAAGTCGTGATTGAACTGCAGCGCTACGGCGTCGAAGTGATTGCGGCCGATGCCTACGCCGATGCGCCCGCCATGCAGGTGGCCGATCGGGCGCACGTGCTGTCCATGCTCGATGGTGTGGCTCTGCGCGCATTGATTGAGTTGGAAAAGCCCGATTTCGTCGTGCCCGAAGTCGAAGCCATCGCCACGGACACCTTGGCGGCATTGGAAAAAGAGGGTGTCACGACTATTATTCCGACGGCACGCGCCACACAGTTGACGATGAATCGTGAAGGTATACGCCGTCTCGCAGCTGAAGATCTGGGACTCCTGACATCTCCCTACAAATTTGCGTCCACTGAAGAGGAGTTTTACGCTGCGGTCGAAATGATCGGCCTGCCCTGCGTGGTGAAGCCCATCATGAGCTCATCGGGGAAAGGGCAAAGCACCGTCAAAACGGCCGATCAAGTCAAAGCTGCCTGGGACTATGCGCAAGGCGGCGGCCGTGCGGGCAGAGGAAAGGTGATCGTCGAGGGCTTTGTCGATTTCGACTATGAGATCACCCTGCTCACCGTGCGCCATGTGGACGGCACCTCATTTTGCGAGCCGATCGGCCATATTCAGGTCGATGGCGATTACCGCGAGTCCTGGCAGCCACAGGCTATGTCGACTGTAGCGCTGGAAAAGGCGCAGGCCTATGCCAAAGCGATCACCGACGCGCTCGGTGGGCGCGGCATTTTCGGCGTCGAACTCTTCGTGAAAGGCGAAGAGGTGATCTTCAGTGAGGTCTCCCCACGCCCGCACGATACCGGCATGGTCACGATGATTTCGCAGGATCTGTCCCAATTCGCACTCCATGCCCGCGCGATTTTAGGTCTGCCGATTCCGAATATCCGGCAGCACGGCGCTTCGGCCTCTGCGGTTATTCTGGTCGAAGGCGAGTCGGATAACGTTTGCTACAGTCATCTTGCTGAGGCGCTTCGCCTGCCGGATACTCAGTTGCGCCTCTTCGGGAAGCCTGCGGTTCAAGGGAAACGTCGTATGGGGGTCGCTGTGGCGCGCGGGGCCTCCATCGATGAAGCTCGCCAGAAGGCTCGTCATGTGAGCGCCACGGTAGACGTTCGGCTTTAGGCTCTCACATTTAGAGGGACGAGTACACTTCTTGCTTTATCGAAGAGACCCTGCTTACTGGTTTTTTATTTTTAGACCTATGACCACTGCAAAGATTACACCCAAGGTACTCGTCATTGATGATGATAACGATCTCCGCTATTCTCTTAAGCGTGTCCTTTCAGGTCGGCAGTATGAAGTGCTTGAAGCCGCCAGCGGGGAGGAAGGGCTCATTATGGCCGAGAAGCACTGTCCCCATGTGATTCTTCTGGATAATCGTATGGGGGGCATGAGTGGCATGGAAGCCTTGCAGCATCTGCGTGGCATCAACCCCAATGCCATGATCATTTTGATGACGGCGTATGGCACTACGCAGACCACGATTGAGGCGATGAAGTTCGGTGCGTTCGACTACATTATGAAGCCCTTCGACTTGAAAAAGATCCTCTCTTTGACCGAGTCGGCCATTGCCGCGTCCTCGGATCTGGATAAAGCAGGTAAGGAAGAATCTGTCCCTGCAGTGTCGAAGGAGGATATTGAAGGTGGCATCATCGGCAGCTCTTCCGCGATGCAAGAGGTGTTCAAAATGATCGGGCAGGTTGCTGCCAGCGACGTTACGGTGATGATCACAGGCGAGAGTGGTACTGGTAAAGAACTCATTGCGCGCGCCATTTACCAAAATAGTCTTCGTGCCCAGAAGCCTTACATCGCGGTCAACTGCGCTGCCATTCCCGAGAACTTGATTGAGAGCGAACTCTTCGGCCATGAGAAGGGGTCCTTCACCGGAGCGACCAATCAGCGCATCGGCAAATTCGAACTCTGCGATGGCGGCACGATTTTTCTCGATGAGATTGGTGACATGGCGCTGACCACTCAGACCAAGATACTCCGCGCTCTGCAAGAAGGTGAGATCCAGCGCGTCGGTAGCAGTGAGACGATCAAGGTCAACGTGCGCATGCTCGCGGCAACGAATAAACCACTCGAAGAGATGGTCAAAGAGAAGACCTTCCGAGAGGATCTCTACTATCGCCTCAACGTAGTCCGCATACAGTTGCCGCCCCTGCGCGAGCGTAAGGAGGATGTTTCGCAGCTCATCGACTTCGTGCTGAAGCGTCTTGCCCGCGATAGCAAGACCGAGGCCAAGCTGATCTCGCCCGAAGCGCTCGCTTTACTCAATAAACACGACTGGCCGGGTAACGTCCGTGAACTCGAAAATCTTATCTACCGCAGCGCGGTGATCGCCCAAGGCGAAATGATCTTGATCAAGGATCTGCCCCAGGAACTTGTACGTGCCGTCGGCAGTCCCCCTGGTCCAAAGGTTCCGAAATCGCAGTCGGAGCCCGTTGCGCTTGAGGAAGAGCCGCTACACGCGGTGGCACCTGCCGCCGCAGAGACACTGCTTGGGCACCTCGCCATCGACCCCTATGACGCAGTCTATGCAGACCTACGTGAGGCTCACGGTATCAATATTCTGGAACACGCCGAACGCGCCCTTATCGCCCGAGCACTCCAAGATGCAGGGGGCAAACAGGTCAAGGCTGCTGAGATTCTCGGGATGACCCGCGCCACTCTCCGCAAGCGTATGGATCAATACGATCTGGGCTGATTTTCTGAACATGGGCGGCTGTGGGCTGTCCGACGAAAGTTGATGTAGTTCGTTGACCTTTGCGGACGATCCGTAAACCTAGCGTGCTTTCTATCTCCCCCATACTATTCCCATTAAACTTATGTATTCCAAATTGTATCATTTCCTCTTCGCGGTTCTGCTTACTGCGACACCTGTATTTGCCGAGTCTGAGGCCGCCGAACCACAAGCGGTTGGAGCCGAGCCCACTGCCCCTGCGCCTCTAGAACGGGTCGAGGTCGCTGAAGATGAGCTTGTGGAGATTGTCGGTTACCTGACTGCACAAAGTGGCGGAGTTCCCTCGCTGCAGCTTGAAGAAGCCGCGGTCGCATCGCTCGCCGATGGATTAGAGAAGTGTTTATCGGGTGAGCTGAATATTATGCAATTTGCTCAGGAAACAGTCGAAGCCGCATTTGGCGAAGCTCAAGCGCGTGCTGAGGCGATCGAGGCAAGCGCCGAGGAGATCCCCGCGATCACTGCCGCCTCCCTGGAAAAGATCGGCGCTGTCATCGTCATGCAGTCCGGACTTCAGCAGCTCGGTTTCGGAGCCGATGCGGCTGCCCTGATCCGCAAGGGCTTCGTCGCCGGCGCCCTCGACGCCGAGCCGGATCCGTCCCTCGAAGCGAAAATGCCGGCTTTTCAAGAATTTATTCAAGTGCGCGTGCAGGTGGCCCAAGCCAAAATGCAAGCGGAGATGATGGCTGCTCAAGAGGCGGCAATGGCTGATTTTGCCGATGTCTCAGCGGAGTGGAAGGAAAAGGAAAACTTCAATGTCGTGCTCGAAACCACGCAAGGGGATGTCGAAATCGAGCTCTACCCTAGCGTCGCTCCGCTGGCTGTGGCCAACTTCGTCGGGCACATTGAGGGTGACTACTATGACGGCCTTATCTTTCATCGCGTGATCAACGGTTTCATGATTCAAGGTGGCGATCCGCTCGGCACCGGCACCGGTGGCGAATCTATCTGGGGTAAAAACTTCCCTGACGAGTTCAGTGAAGACGCACGCTTCAATCAAGAGGGGATGCTTGCCATGGCCAACTCCGGTCCTATGACCAATGGCAGCCAGTTTTTCATTACAACCAGCAATCCTGAATGGCTCAACGATAAGCACACCATCTTCGGTAAGGTCGTCAAAGGCTACGATAACGTGAAGAAGATCGAAGCCGTTGAAACCGGTGCCCAAGATAAGCCAGTCGAAGACCAGAAGATCCTCGACGCCCGCGTGGTTGAATAGTTACCGGATTCAATTGTCTCTCAAAGCCCGCTGTCGACCAGGCATGCGGGCTTTTTTTGGGCGCATCGCTCCAAAAGAAGCGCGTACCCGATCTTGCCTATCAAAAGCCCTTGGCCGGATCGCCACCCAGAGGGGCAGGCTGCGCACTGCGCGGATCGATTTGATCGGCGGCATAGTGCTTGTGCATCTGCCAGCCCGCTCGGTAAGGCGCCCCATGCGTCTTCACCCAATTCGTGATCGAGTTGAGCGTGGCCGCGTCGCTGTGTTTTGACCATTCCGGATGCAGCCAGACAGGTTTATCTTGAGCGCCAAGGACAGCTGCATACTCCCCAATTGCGCCGACTTGGTCGACGATGATTTTAAATTCGTCCGCTCGGTTTATATTGTCCAGCAGTGGCAGTTTCCACCGCTTTGGACTCAGGGTGATCCAATCGAAATCGCCCCGAATCGGAAAGGCACCACTTGTTTCCAGATGCACTTTTTGCCCATGGGCGTGCAACGCGTCGACCAAAGGCGCCAGATCATGGATCGCTGGCTCACCTCCTGTTACGACAACAAACTCGGCCTTCGTTTTGGCCACCTCGGCCGCGAGATCCTGAGAGCTCCAGCGCTCTATCTTTTCCGGAATATAGTCGGGATGCCAAGTGCCCGCCGAGTCGCACCAGGGGCAATGCACCGGGCAGCCAAAGGTGCGGATGAAGTAGGCCGCCCGCCCGGCATGGATGCCCTCGCCCTGGAAGGTGTAAAACTGTTCGTGGATGGGAAGCATACCAATTGTAGACGTCATACATCAACCCTGGATGCGATTGAAGCAACTTGAATCTCGCCAGGC
>DLQD01000099.1:0-12500 GCA_002480015.1 Opitutia bacterium UBA7441 | reverse complement strand
CACGCCAATAATAGGCATCCAAGAGGCTATCATCGCGCTCTCCTAAGAGAAGTTTTGCCAAGTATAAGGCCTCCACCGAAGCTAAGCCTCCGTGGGGATCTTTAGCGATTTTGCTCACGCGTGGATAAGCAGTCGCCATCGCCGGCAAGGTGCGACGCACACCTTGTCCATGCAAACAGGCCTCCAATTGCGGCAGAAGTCGCCAGGTGCTATCAAGCAGCAACAGTGGACGACCCGCATCGGCCGCCGACAGTTGCGGCGCACCCAAGGCCAACACAGTAAAGCCAGTCATATCAAAGCTCCAGCCCTCCTTTGCCCTGTGGAAGGTAATGTCCCCGCGCCTTTCGAGCGGCGTCAAGCTGCACTTGCTGCGGCGCTCTTTAGGATGACGTATTACACTGATCGGCGTCATGTATTCAAATTTTAGATACAAAATATCCGACCAACCTATCCTCGATAACAACGGACTGGTAGACGCGTATCGCCGATTTTGGGGTGGACTATCTGGGAGAGGGCCAGCAACAAGCCCATGGGCATAAAGAGGATGGATAGAACTTTCATTCCTGCACTTTCTCCCCCGGCATCCACCGAGACAATGCTATTCTACGCCTTAGCGACTACCGACAGAGCGTCGCCGAATACTTTTTCCAAGGCCTCAATCGCCTCAGTTCCAACAGAAATACGAATCAAGTCCGGGTCAATCCCGATGGATTGTAAGAAAATCCGCCCTTCTTTAGACTTCACCAGATCATAGTGCGCTAAATACATAAAAGGGCAAACCAGTGTGAAACGCGTGCCAAAGCTAGGCCCTTTCATTGTTTCCAGCGCGTCATAGAATGCATCAATGCCGTCGACTAATTCGATCGTAATGACCGCACCCCCAAAACTAGAACTTTTGACCACCTCTGAAAAATGCTCTGCATAGCCGGCGTAGTGGACTTTTTTCACCGCAGGATGCGCTTTCAGGTAATCGGCCAATCGACAAGCATTCGAGCCCATACACTGCACGACTGCCGGCGCAGCCTTTATCTGTTCCGCCAAGCGGTCGAGGTCACGCTGGTAGGGTGGTTGATAAAAACTCGAGGTGCGCAGTATCAGATCGCCGTAACGAGGCGACTCTGGATTCAAAGCAATTGCACCAATCATAACATCCCCTTCGAATGAGGCATACTTGGTCAAACTGGTGATCAAAATATCTGCGTAAGGCAATACCTCGACATTATAGATTGAGGCAACCGTAGGATCAATCATCAGAATCCCACCAGCGGCCCGCACCGCTTTCGCAATCCGTGGTAAATCTGCAACTTGCACGAGCGGATTGGTCGGACACTCGATGACCACGCAGGCAAGCTCCTCCCCGCAAGATTCGATCCGTCGGAGGATTTCTTCGGTGTCGTCGGCATCATAACAGTAATCCAGAGATTCGCCGCCTCCCAGAAATTCCTTCAACACGCAGCCGGAATCAAGGTAGAGCCAGCCTAATTGCAGCCATTTAGTCCGCCCGACAGCGGATTGAGCTGCTTGCACCGCCCGGAATCCTGAGTAAAACGCATTCATTCCAGAGGCGCACACTAGCACGTCTTTTGACTCGCAGCCGATCAGCTCAGCCAAATCACGTTCGACCGCCTGCTGCGCGGATCCAATAAAACCCGTCTCTAGATGCACCGACTCTATTAGGCCGTGGGCCCACAGTAGATCTTCTGCCTGCCGGGAGGAAATCCCGCAGCCGGTGTGTTGCACAAATTTATGCACTCGGTCGTTGAGGTCGCGATCGTCGGCATCGAAGTGCACTAAATAAGCAGCATCGTCCATTTTCGCAGTGACCACACCCTCCCCGATACGGTCTACCAAATCTTGAGCCGCACGCCGCCCGGGTATCAGGACAGCGGACCGCCCACCTAGCTTTTCCTGCTTGAGATAAAATTTTATTAACTCACGAACGAAAATATGCACTACAAACCTCGGGTAACCGGATTGCAGCACATCAAGGACTCGCGGGTCACGCTCTTCGTAGCCACGCACGTCGGCCATCGTGGGCAGGGAGCTGACGACTGCATGTGGGCTCGGGGGGCAAGTTTCACCTAAAGTATAGTGTCGTAGGGATGTCATAGGTCGATGCGCACTGAAAAGGGAATATTTTGTTTTGGCGAGCATTCAAGCTGTCGCTTTACAGCGGGCAGAAAGTTTGCACGCTGATGTCAGTTCGAACGGAACGTCCCGAAAGATGCAGTATACACGTAGAGAGTTTACCAAAAACGCCAGCATAGCCGCAGTCGCCAGCTTGGCGGGGCACACTCTGTGCAACGCCAATACCAGCTATACGGTGCGGAAAGGTGACACGCTTAGCCAAATAGCGCAGCGCCACGCAGTCTCGATTTCCGAATTACGACGTGCTAACCAACTGTCCAGCGACCTCATCCGCGTGGGGCAGGAACTAAAGATTCCTAGCACCGCAAGCTCTGCAGTGGCTACGGGAAACATCCATATCGTCGGCCGCGGGGATACACTCGGCGGCATCGCCCAGGCCTATGGGATCAGTCTCGAGCAGCTCAAGCGTGCGAACAATCTTTCCAGCGACGTCATCCGCATCGGACAAAAGCTGCAAGTGCCCGACGCCATGAGCTCCGGAGGTTTCTTAGAACGTGTCCGTGCGGCCACCGCCCGGATCCGCGTGCGCCACGAAAATTGGGAGCGCATCGTCGTCCACCACAGCGCGATCAAATACGGCAACGCCGCAATCTACGACCGTGCGCACCGCAATCGCGGCATGCAGAATGGGCTCGCCTACCACTTTGTCATCGGCAACGGAATCGATTCAGGCGATGGCGAAATCGAGATAGGCCCCCGCTGGACCAAGCAGCTGCTCGGTGGCCATGTTAAGAACTACCCAATCAATCTCACCGCGATCGGCATCTGCCTGGTGGGGAACTTTCAAGAGAGTCACCCCACCCGCCGCCAGATCGCCGCGTTTATCCAATTAATGGACTGGCTACGAGGCGAAGTGATCCCAGAGGCGAAAAAATTCGCGGGCCACCGGGACTTACGTGGCGAACAAACCATCTGCCCCGGCAAGAATTTCCCGCTCGCAGCAATGCATGCACGGTATGACTAGCCTATGAAGACGCACCAAGCGGCCGATTGCACCCCGTGCGAGAGAATAAAAGAGTATTCATGCTCACAAATCGCAGCAATTCCTTCCGCGACTTTGAGTAGATTGTACTCGGGAAGAATTTACTATGAAAATACGATTACCCCTAACTGTTGTAGCCATACTCTCACTCCTCGCGGGGGGCTGTTTCGCCGAGCGTTCTCCAGAAGATCTCACCCCCGCCCAAGTCGAAGTGCCTGAAGGCATGCAAACCGCAGTCCTCGGGGCAGGCTGTTTTTGGTGCATGGAAGCTTTCTATGAAGGCCTCGACGGAGTGCATGAGGTGGTCAGTGGATATGCCAGTGGCGAACAACCCAACCCTAGCTACGATCAAGTCGCTCGAGGGGAAACCAGACACGCCGAAGTCGTGGAGATCATCTACGACCCCAAAGCTATTCCTTACCGCGACTTGATCGACTTTTTCTGGACGACGCATGACGCGACTCGCAGCGACGGAGTCTGGCCGGACTTCGGGCCGCAGTATCGCAGCATCCTGCTCTACAAAAATGAGGATCAAAATGCGGCCATCGAAGCGAGCCGCCAGGCCTATGAAGCCGAGACCGGCCAGACAATCGCCACAGAAATCAAACAGCTGGATACTTTCTATCCTGCGGAAACCTACCACCAGGACTACGCTAGGAAAAACCCCAATGATCGCTATGTGTGTAACGTGCTGAATCCGAAGCTGGAAAAGCTGGGCCTCGACTAAAAGTTCGATTCTTGAATGACACTCTGCGAAGTGATTTTGATTCTTCGCTATTTTTAACTAAGCACTCATTCAAATCGGTACTGAAATAGCTTGAGAATGACCTGTAGATAGCTGCTAGCCTTGACTCCAAGCTGGGCTTGGATGCTTTTACCCCGCGCAGAACGCCCAACACAACTATGAGCCAATCCTCTCACAAAGAATTTAAAAAACTCGTCGAAACCGGCCTCGCCCAAGTTGACGACGAGCACCAGTTCCTCATTGAAGCCTTCGTCGAGGTCTTAAGCAACATGGGCGAGCGCGAAGCAGCAGCAGCCGTCGCCGGCAACATGCGGGGGATCGACGACACGAACCTCAACGACCAGACTGTCCAAGCGATCTCGTTTTCGTTTCAGCTTTTGAATCTGGCTGAGGAACACGCCGCCAACAGCACCCGCCGCGAGCGCGAATCCACGCTCGGCACCTCGGCGGAGCCTGGCCACTGGGGGCATTATTTAAAGCGCCTGAAAGACGAAGGCTTTAAGCCTGCCGCGCTGCGCACGAAAATCGCCGAGCTGACGGTCGAGCCAGTCTTCACCAAGCACCCAACCGAGGCGAAGCGCTGGTCTGTCCTCGAGCTCCACCGCGAGATCGTCCGTATCCTTCGCTACCGCGAAATGGCGCGCACCGAGCGCGAACTCGCGCAATGTGCTACGCAGGCGCGCGGCGTCGTCGAGCGGCTCTGGCTGACGGGCGAAATCAACTACCAAAAGCCACGTGTGGAAGACGAGTTGGATAACCTGCTCTACTACCTGAGCGAGGTCTTCCCCTCCACTCTGAATCGTCTCGATGATAATTTGATCAATGCCTGGCAAGAAACCTGGCCGAAATCCAAGCCTCTGACGGTGTCGGAAATGCCGCATCTGCAATTCGGCTCCTGGGTCGGCGGCGACCGCGATGGACACCCGCTTGTCACAGCTGAAGTCACTGGGCAGACACTCATCACGATGCGCTGCACAGCATTGCAAATCGTCCGCACGCGCCTAACCAAACTCGCACGCCGACTCTCGCTCACGCAGGCAAATTGCGAATGTCCGCCCGCGCTGCTGGCCACCTTGAAGCAGTGGAACTACACCGACTCAAGCCAGGAACCTTGGCGCGCCTATGTGAACGCCCTCATCGAGCATCTCGAATCCGCCGAACGCAACGAACTGCACGCACAACTCTCACAACTCGCCGATTGGTTAGAACAGGCCAGAGCCGTGCGCACGGCTAAGCTCTATGTCCGCCCACTGCTCCGCCTTCTCGATACAGTTGGCCTGCACCTCGCACGTATCGACATCCGCCAAAACAGTGCCTTCTACGAAAGGGCGCTCTGCCAAATGATGGTGGCAGCCGGCATCGAAAATGCCGCCGGATTCGCCCAATGGCCTGAGAATGAAAAGCTTGCCTTCCTGAACAAAGAGCTGGAAACCCCGCGCCCACTCACACACCCGTCGATGATCTTACCCAAAGAAGCCGGCGAGGTACTCGCTGCTCTGCGCGCCGTCGCCAGCCACATTGAGCAGTATGGTGCCGACGGTATTGGCGCTCTAATTGTCAGTATGACGCGCAATCTCGTCGACTTGCTCACAGTCTACGTGCTGGCGAAAGAAGTCGGGCTAACTCATCAAGTCGAGGACGGCCTCAGCTGCCGCTTGCCTGTCGTGCCCCTCTTCGAAACCTACGAAGATCTGGAGTGCGGTCCCGCCATCGCCGACGCCTTTCTCGAGCACCCCTGTACGCGCCGCAGCTTGGGTATTGGAGGCAAGGGCAGCGCGCCCCGATTCATGATCATGCTCGGCTATAGCGACAGCAATAAAGATACCGGCATCCTGGCCAGCCAATGGGTGCTCTTTAACGCACAGCGTAACCTCGCGGCCGTCGGGCTGAAGCACGGCGCCAAGACTACTTTTTTTCACGGGCGCGGCGGCACCATCGGCCGCGGGGCCGGACCCACTCACCGTTTCCTCGAAGCACTGCCCGCCAAGTCGCTCGACGGCGGGCTCCGCGTGACTGAGCAGGGCGAAGTTATTGCGCAAAAATACAACACCGTTTCGACCGCCACGGCCAACCTCGAATGGCTCGTCGCCGGGAGCCTCGGCGCGCAAATGCTCTCCACCAAGCATCCACTGCCCGATGCCGTCAGTGAGACGATGCATGCGATCGTCGCCCACTCGCGCAAGGCCTATCGCAGCCTGCTCGACGCCGACGGCTTCATGACCTTCTACCGGCAGGCCACACCCATCGACGCGATCGAACAGAGCCGCATCGGCTCACGACCTTCCCGCCGCACTGGGCAGGCCACCCTCGACGACCTTCGCGCCATCCCCTGGGTCTTCAGCTGGAACCAGTCTCGCTTCTACGTGCCCGGTTGGTATGGCGTCGGCAGCGCCCTCGACGCACTCGAAGCCCAAGGTAGTGATACCTATGAGAGCTTCCAAAACTGCATCCAATCGACGGCCTTCCTCCGCTATGTTTTTTACAATGTAGAGAGCAGCCTCGCTAGCTCCGACGAGCAATGGATGCGCACGTACGCTGAACTCGTGCCAGAGACCGAGGTACGCAAGCGTCTGCTCACCCAAATCCTCGACGAGCGCGAGCGCACCCAGAGCCATCTGTTAAAACTTTTCAAGCGCCCACTCCCACAACGCCGCCCCCGCTTCTACGAAACGATCAAGAAGCGCGAGGTGCCCCTCACCCACCTCCACCGCCGCCAGATCGAACTCCTCCGCCAAACGCGCAGCATGGAACGTATCGACAAAGAAACTACCGAAAAACTGCTCCGCGTGGTCAACGCCATCGCCAGCGGACTAAGGACGACCGGGTAAACTCGCTGGAGGGCATTACTCCGCCAATGCCGCCCGAAGTGAGGCAACACCACGCAGTCCTACGAACTTACAGACCCAACGGCATCGCGGGAGCAATGCCCTCCACGAGTACCTGCATCCACAGTTCACTTCGGCGCGAACAACTTCTCCACATATTTCGCGATCAGGTCGTATTCTAGGTTCACCAAGTCCCCGACCTTTTTCGTATGCAGATTCGTCACCTCCATCGTATGCGGGATGAGCCAGATCGCGAAGCCGCTCTCGTCGACTTCGGCCACCGTAAGGGAAATACCATCTACTGTGATGCAGCCCTTATGCACGATGTAGCGAAGATTCTCCATCGCCGGCTTGATTCGAAAGAAGAAATCCTTGCCCCGCGGCTCGATTGCTTCGATCACCCCAGTGCCATCGACATGACCGGAGACGAAGTGCCCGCCCATCCGCGTGCTCGGAAGGAGCGCCCGTTCTAGATTGACCTTACCGCCCACACCAACAGCGCCGATCGAAGTCAGACGCTTGCTCTCCTCCAGTAGATCAAACTCAATTCGATTTTCGGCAAAAGCGACGGCCGTCAAGCAGCAGCCATTGACCGCCACGCTGTCACCCATCTGCAAATCTCTAGTCACCTCATGCGCTTCAAGGATGAGGCGCCACGCATTATCGCGCTCCTCAAAAGAGACCACCTTGCCCGTTTCTTCGACGATTCCTGTAAACATGAACCGAAAATTTGACCAGCGCGCGCCACTTGACAATGGCAAACGTAGGAGGGCACTGATGGGTGCCATTTTAAATGCGGGGTCAGGCGGCCACCTAAAGGAAGCCGCATACGTAGGTCCCCTCCTTTAGGTGCGGGACCAGTTCCGGCAACTGTTACGGTTTGTGTCCCCCGTGGATTTAATGGCACCCGTCACTGATTACATCCTGTATTTTAAATTCTATCGACGATGTTTTCTAGCATTTGGATCAGCGAGCGCCCACTCCCTGCACCGTGGACGTAGCTCTTATATTCAATACCCGCATTTTTTAGGCTCTGTTCCAGGCGTGCGATTTTTTCAAGGTTACGATCGATGTCTTGCTCAAGCGAACGTTTTTCAGTGGATGATTCGGATACATCCATCTCTTGTTGCAACCGTTGAATCGTTTGGATGAGCCGATCCCGCTCATTCAGCGCCTGCTCCCAGTGATTATTCCGATCATCTAATTCATTTCCTGCATAAGGGTACAGGTAGATGCGCCATCGCCAAAGAGGATGCAGGCGAGCAATGGGCTCGATAAATAACCTTGGAGAATCTAGACGTCGAAAATAAATATGCGAACTAGTTCGGTTTTCGAGCACGACCCGAATCCATTGATAGTCATCACTTAAGAGTATAATTTTAAACGGGTAACTTTGTGTCCGAGTCTTATAAATTTCATAACCCGAAAACACCACTGTTACAAAAAACGCAGTTAAGATTATTTTTTTAACAACTCGATAGAAAAGGCATAAAACTCTAAACATATTAGTATAAGCTTATTTTAGCTAGGCTCATGCAAAAATTCTACCATACTTTAGTCAAGTCAGTATATGGCAGGCCGCACATAATTTCGTCTGTAAATTAGTCTAACCAGGCACTGAGAGTGCTTCATTATGATTACGAAAAGTTTCCGGCGGCGTCCAGCTGTGCATGCGCAGCCTGAAAGTCGAGGCATGGTGCTCCCGGGCAGATTCGAACTGCCATTTGCGGCTTCGGAGACCGCTGCTCTATCCATTGAACTACGGGAGCGGATATAGTAAGAGTTAGATTCTGGACTCCGCGCTAGTGGTCAACGCGAAAAGTGCCCACTCTCGGAGTCGTCAAACTTGTTTCAGGTAGAGCACTTGTTGCGATACGACGCCAGCTTGTCGCGGTAAAGAAACCACGCCCAAGGTACTCGACCTTGCTGGCGCGAGTTCTAAACAATAGAATTAAAACCAGATTTATTACACCTGCGCCGGATTCACAAACTCGAGCGAGCCGTCGTCCTTGAGGCGGCGGTAGTAGCAACCGGAACGGGCCACGCCGTCTGCGTTCTTGGTATGGCAGGCGCCTGCGCCGGCAGGCGTGACCTTATATAGAATCGAGTTCTGTTCGCAGTTAACGCGAATCTCTTCGATATTCAAGTAGTCGCCGCTGGTCTTACCCTTAATCCAGAGTTCATTGCGGCTGGTGCTCCAGAAGGTAGCCATGCCGCATTCGAGGGCAGTTTGCAGCGCCAATTTGTTGGCATAGCCCACAATGAGGACCTCACCCGTATGAGCGTCCTGCGCGATGGCGGGCAGCACATCGGATTCGCAACTGGCCACTTTGCGCAGCTTCGTGAAATCAAGATTGAGGACGGAGCCTTCTTCCAATTCTTCGTGGGTCATGCTCCCAAGGTAGTCGTCGCCTAGGGCGGAGTCGAGTTTTGAATGCCGATCATACATCAATTTCATCTAAAGAAAGTTATTTTTCCTTCCCATTGCCGGCCTCGGCAGCATGCTCGACGACTTTCTTACTCAATAGACACTTGCCCGCGACGGGCAGAAATGACCGACATAATATGCAAACTGAGATCCTCTCCCAAGCAGCCGCCCAAGCGCGCGGCCTCGCCATCGACGCGATCCACGCCTGTAGCTCCGGCCACTTAGGCCTACCTCTCGGCTGTGCCGAAATCGGCGCCGTGCTATATGGTGCCGGCGGCCTTCGTTATAATCCCGCAGCGCCTAAATGGCTCAACCGCGACCGTTTCGTACTCTCCGGCGGCCACGGCTCGATGTTCCTCTATTCTTGGCTGCACCTTTCCGGCTATCACCTATCGATGGATGAAGTTAAAAATTTCCGCCAGCTCGGCTCAGAGACTCCTGGCCACCCGGAGTTTGGCGACACCGAAGGCGTCGAAGCCACCACGGGCCCGCTCGGCCAAGGCATCGGCAACGCAGTCGGCTACGCGCTCTCTGCCAAAGCCGCCGCAGCGAAGTTCAACACCGCCGAACACACGATCTTCGACCAACACGTTTTCGCGCTCCACGGTGACGGCTGCCTGCAAGAGGGTGTCGCCAAAGAGGCCATCGCTTTCGCCGGCCACAACAAGCTCGATAATCTCATCCTGATCTACGACTCCAACGACGTCACCCTCGATGCCATGGCGGACCAGACGCAGAGCGAAGACGCCGAAGCTTACTTCATTTCTCAGAATTTCGACGCTGTCACGATCGAAGGCCACGATCTCGGGGCTATAGCGGAGGCGATCGCCCATGCCAAGGCTAGCGATAACGGAAAGCCCAAGGTCATCATCGCCAAGACCACCATCGGCAAGGGCATTCCTGAAGTCGAAGGCACCGCCGCCGGCCACGGCGAAGGCGGTGCGAAGTTTGCCGAAGCCGCCCGTCGGGGACTCGGCCTGCCGGAGGAAACTTTCTACGTATCCGACGCAGTCCGTACACACTTCGCAGAAGTGGCCCGGGCCAACGCTGCCCTTCACGCGGAATGGCAGGTGATATTCGACGCATGGAAAGCTACCAATCCCGCGCTGGCCGCTCAGCTCGAAGGCGGCGAACCCGCCGACCTACTCGGCCAGATTCCTGAATTCGACGCCGGCACCAAAGCCGCGACCCGTGCCTCCGGAGGCAGCGTCATGCAAGCCGTGGCCAAGGCTATCCCGCAACTGATCAGCGGCTCCGCCGACCTCTATGGCTCGACGAAAAACTACATCAAAGATGGCGGCGACTTCGGCCCCGACAACTTCGCGGGACGCAACATCTGGTTCGGCATCCGCGAACACGGCATGGGTGCGATCTGCAACGGCATTGCCTACGATGGCATTTTTAAAGCTAGCTGCGCGACCTTCCTCGTCTTCGCCGACTACATGCGCGGCTCGATCCGCTTGGCCTCACTAGCCAAGCTCCCCGTCACCTACATCTTCACCCATGACTCCGTCGGCGTAGGAGAAGACGGCCCGACCCACCAACCCGTCGAGACTGTTAGCGGGCTCCGCGTAATCCCAAATCTAGACGTCATCCGCCCAGCTGACGCCGAGGAAACAGCTGGTGCCTTCGCCGCCGCGCTTCAACGAAAAGACGGTCCCACAGCACTGATCCTGACCCGTCAGAACATCCCGGCACAAGACAGCCTTAGCATCAGCGAGCGTCGCGAGGGTGTGCTAAAAGGCGGCTACATCGCCAAGAAAGAACGCGGCGAGCTCAAACTCATTCTCATGGCCACCGGCTCCGAGCTACAACACGCGATGGGCGCGGCCGAGCAAGTCGGTGACGGCGTGCGTGTCGTATCCCTGCCCTGCTTCGAACGCTTCGAACGCCAAAGCGCGAACTACATTGAGAGCGTGCTTCCCTCAAGTTGCGCCGCCCGCGTGGCCGTGGAAGCCGGCGTCTCCAGCACATGGGGTCAATACGTCGGCTTCGGCGGCAAGACCGTATGCATCGACCGCTTCGGTATGTCCGCCCCCGGCGACACCGTAATGGCCGAGCTCGGCATGACGGCCGACAATGTCGCCGAGGTCGCGAAAAGCCTGCTTTAATAGCCGCTTAAAGATATTTCTCCAAAACGCCGTCCTCAACCAAGGACGGCGTTTTTTGGGTAAAATGACTACCCTACACGATTCGACGTATCATGCCCAACAACAGGTTTAACCTGTAAATTCCGATAAGTTCGCAACTGTCCCCATTCTGCGTAACGCATCGGGTAAGCGTCCCGCTTGCGCCCCAGACCGTGGGAGCGCTTCCACTGCCCCGCCATCTCCCCGAGAAATGTTTCCGTACCGATCGCCGTCCCTGCAGTAAAATAACGAACACGCGTGCGGAGCACATCCGAAAGCGGCAAACGATCCCGACGATCCGACACTTCTTTCAGACGGTCACTATCAATGCGCCCACGATCCTTGCCTGCACTTCCCTTGAGGGCAACTCCTTTGCCATAAAGGATCAACCTATAGTCCTCCAATAAGGCAGCCCACTTAGCTTCACCGCAAAATACCTGCTCGTAGCCTTGACGCGCAGATCGTATACCACGCATCGCCGCCCCAAAGCTGGAGAAAATGTAATCTTCCGGGTCATCCACCAACTCAGCTCGAACTGGGTTCAAATCGATGTAGGCTGCAACTGTCGTCAATGCTTCCCGGGAAGATTCGACAACCACACTAGTAAATCGCTTCGACCAAATCGTGCCCTTGTTAGCATACCGATGATTATACCAGATCCCGAAGCGTTGCTTCAACTCACGCATAAAGACAGAGAGATCATGCATACGCGCGCAAATTCGCTCCCGCAACATGCGCCCCTCCTCCTCATTCGCTTCCAACAGTTTCGCCAGCACTTCAGGGCTCGCTGATGACAACGGGCACTCCTTTCCACTATAAAGCAACCGGTAACGCTGCAGTAATTCAGTATCCGAGATCTCAATATCTTCAGGCACTGCGACCAACAGATGGAAATGGTTCCCCATCACACAGTAGGCCAACACCTCCACGCCACAAAACCCCGCCTGCTTCCAGAGCATTTTAACAAACATCCGTTTCCCCTCATCATCGAACAGGAACTGCCCACAGGAAGTCCGACTCATCACATGATAGACCCCGCGCTGCCCCTCAACCAACAGCCGTCCCCGATACCCCGCGCGCCTCAAATAACTTGCCTCCATGTTGAGACCCTACCTCTCTGAAACACCCACACAAGACAAATATTAATAAATAGCCTGTGTATTTTATGATTACGGAACGGTGTCCAAGTTAGCCACGACCCAAGTGCGCATGAATCTGGTTTGGCAGTGCGTGGGGATGGATG
>DLQD01000101.1 GCA_002480015.1 Opitutia bacterium UBA7441 | reverse complement strand
CCTGCTCGGCGCATTGGTCGTCGCTACTATCGTGATTGGTATAATTCCCGCCGTTCTACCAGTCATTCCGTAAGGGCAGAATGCAGGAGTTAGGAGTTAGGAGTTAGGAGTTAGGGGCAGAGGGCATGATAAACTAACATTCGACTTCTGAAAATGCACTATCTACTCATCGACGCCTACAATGTGATCTGCGCGACGGACTCGCTGCGGGAGGTCATGCAGGGTAATCTCGATGCCGCCCGCGATCAGTTGGCCGAGGCGGTACGTAGTATTCACGATGCCGAAGGTGTGCATGTCGCCCTCGTGCTCGACAGTCGCCAAGATGGCTTGCAGGTCGAGCATCCTTACAAAGTTAAGACCTTCGAATATGTCTACGCGCCCGCCGATGTGTCGGCCGATGGTGTCATCGAGCGGATGCTCGCGCGCATTCCAAATCCTGGCGACACCAGCGTCGTCAGTAACGACCGGATGGTCCGAGAATCTGCGCGTGCCAATGGAGCCATTGCGCTCCGCCCCGAAGAACTCTTCGAATGGGCGCGTGCCTGCGAAGCCCGTCTCCTTCAAGACGCCCGCCGTCGCAACGAAGCGAATAGCAGGGATTTTCGAAATGGCATCGATTTGGATCTCTAGGCCTTGTTGAAAACGATTAAGTCGGCGTGTCGGCTTGGCTATATCCGATCAGCTCGATTTTGAGCCGATTGGCTTTTTTTAGAAGAGCGGCTTTATCAAGCATGAGGACGCGGTCGACTTCGAGCGCGGCGGTATGGATGCCCGCGGTGTGCATCACTTCGAGGGTCCGCTCACCGAAGACGGGTACATCGAAGCGGTAGTCCTGCTGTCGCTTCACGGTTTTGACGAAGATGAGGTCATCGGTCTTAAAAGTGCCTGCCCGTTGGAGCATGGGGTCAGTGCCTTCGTAGGCTTCGACGGCAAGCACGGTACCTTTGCGGACGACGGCGCCTTGCCCCACGTCGAGCTCAGCGATGCCCTTTGCGATCTGGATGCCGTGATGGATGAAGGCCGCTTCGGCGCGAACTGCGCCCTTTGTCATCAGTCCTTCGCTCGCCAATTGGTCATCGAGAAAGCAGCGGGCGTCGAGCATCCTGATATCGATGGCTTCAATCTCGGCGGCGATAGCACCGAAAATAGTTTCGGCGTTTTTGATCTTTAAACTGTTGAGGATGGCGAGTGCCTTGAGGTCGGGGTGGAGACCATGAAAAAGTCGCTTCGGCGTAATCTGTCCGGCCATGACGGCGTAGCGGCAACCGAGTTTTTTGAGGGATTTCAGTAGCTTGCCGAGCTGGCCGACTTTGATCTGGAGGTGTTCGTCACCCGGCGTCGAATCAATCAGGCAATGCTCGGTTTCGCCACGAAAAGAAACAATACGCAGCGGGATACCTGTCGCGCGTATACGTTCGGCCATGAGCACTGGGTAGAGGCCTTTGCCTGCGATGAGGCCGATCGGCGCACCGTCAAACTCAGGAGGGAGAAATACGGATCTGGGGTGCATAATCTAGTCCTTGAAAGTGTAGGGACGCATGGAAGGCTGCTCGAAATATTCGGGTCTGACAATCAGAACCGGCACTGGCGCTTGACCAGTCGCTTTATTGGGCTCGAAGATGACGCGCCTACTCGCGTGTTGGGTCGCTTGAGAGAGGCGAACGCCTTCGAGCGCGAGTGAATCGATGGTCGAGGATTCGACCGGAAGATGACGTTCGGCGCTTTGCTTGCTTATGCGCAGGCTCTTTGGGGTAGTGATGTAATCGCGGGCATCGCCTCCGGGGTAGTAGTACGTGAGAGTCCCTTCAAGGGCGGTAATAAGCAGTCCTGCAGCGTCGTATCGGATGAGACAGCTCCCTCGGATAAGTCGCACTTGGCCAAAGGGCAGATCCACGCGAATTTCGGAGAGCGGCGAGAGCTGGTTGCTGGCCATGGCGAGCTGCCCTTTTTCGAGCTGAAGGCTTAAGTTGGAAACGGTGGGTTCGAGGCGTTGTCTTTGCTCTTCCTTATCAAAAGAGCGTTGTGTATATGCGGCGCAGACAAGAATGCTCTCTTCGTCTAGGCCAAGTGCGACACCATTGGAGAGGGTGAGGAAAATTTGCCCCTTTTTGCCTGTCGATAGGTGCACACCCGCGGGGAGGATCACATCGTGAGCGTCTATGGAAATGTGATCGCCGTTTGCATTAATTGCGCTGACGGAGCCGCTGCTACTCGTAACGATGGCACTGCCATCGACCATGTCCTCGGCGTGAGCGGAGAGAGCGGCGAGCCCGGTTAGACCGAGAAGCCTCAAGCAACGCATCGTGTAAAAGGCATTCGACCAACACGCCGCATATTTTTCGATGACCAGATGTTTCACGAGCGTAGTATTCTGTTAGACTGCGACGATATTCACGATTTTACCGGGTACGTAGATTTCCTTTTTGATCGATTTGCCTTGGATGAAGGCTTGAACGCGTTCATTCGCTTTGGCGGCGGCAATGGCATCGTCTTTGGAGACATCGACAGCGAGCTGCGCGTCGCCGCGATACTTTCCATTGACTTGGAAGATGATTTTTACCGTATCTTCGACCAGCTTGCTTTCGTCGTGTTTCGGCCAACCGGCTTCGGCGATACTACCTGTGTGGCCCAGTCGCAGCCAGAGCTCTTCGCCGATGTGGGGTGCGAGTGGGGCGAGCAGCTGGACGAAGCTTTCGACTGCCTCACGGGGCAGGCGCTCGACCTTGGCCAATTGGTTCACGCAGATCATCATTTGCGAGATGGCCGTGTTAAAGCTGAGAGTCGAGTAGTCATCGGTCACCTTCTTGATCGTTGCGTGGAGCAGGCGCTCGGTCTCGGAGTCGAGGGTGCCTTCGCCGATGTTTGCTTGCAAGCCACCCTCTTCGCCCACGACGAGTCGCCAGACCTTACGCAGAAAACGGGCGACACCTTCGATGCCTTTGGTGTTCCACGGCTTCATTGCTTCGAGCGGACCGAGGAACATGAGATAGAGGCGAAGTGCGTCGGCACCGTAGCTTTCGATGATGGTCTCTGGGTTGACCACATTGCCACGGCTCTTGGACATCTTTTCACCGTCTTCGCCGAGAATGATGCCTTGGTGAAAGAGCTTTTTAAACGGCTCAGGATCGCTGACCACACCGAGATCGTAGAGTACGTGATGCCAGAAGCGGGCATACAGAAGGTGGAGCACGGCGTGCTCTGCGCCGCCGATGTAGAGATCGGGCATACCCCAGTATTTTTCTTTTTCGGGATCGATCAGCGCTTCGCTGTTTTTTGGATCGATGTAACGAAGGTAATACCAGCAAGAGCCTGCCCATTGGGGCATCGTATTCGTTTCGCGGATACCTTGGATCCAGCCGTCTCTAGCTTCAGCCGAGGTGGCCCCAGTCTTGGGGTCGATATAGACATGGAGCCAGTCGCCGGCTTTGGAGAGGGGGCTCTGTCCGTCGGGGGAGGGCGTGTAGCTTTCGACGACAGGTAGTTCAAGCGGCAATTCGGCCTCAGGCAGAATGATGGCGTGGCGCAGTTCGCCCTCGATCAAGCAGGTTACGGGGCGATCGACCGATTTCAGCGAGTCGTCGACCTTGGCGTAATCGCTCTCGCTGACCCAAAGCACGGGGAAAGGTTCGCCCCAGTAGCGCTGGCGGGAAAAGAGCCAGTCGCGTAGCTTGAAGTGGATCGTGGCCTTGCCACGGTTCTCAGCGGCGAGTCGCTGGATCACCGCGGCCTTGGCCGTCTCGGAGTCTTGGCCGCTTTGCTCACCCGAGTGGACTAATTTGCCCGAGCCGGTATACGCCTCAAGCAGTGCACCTTCAGCGTCCTTCGCGGCTTCACCGCCGTCCTCAATGACTTGTATGATTTCAAGGCCAAATTCCTTGGCGAATTCAAAGTCGCGCACGTCGTGCGCGGGCACGGCCATAATTGCTCCCGTACCGTAGGTCATCAGCACATAGTCGGCGACCCAGATGGGGATCTCTCGACCGTTGATTGGATTGACCGCTGTCGCGCCCGTCCAGACGCCGGTTTTTTCCTTGGCCAGTTCGGCCCGTTCGAGGTCGGACTTACTCTTGGCCTTCTCGACATAGGCGGCGACGGCATCACTCTGTTCGGCGGTGGTGATGGTGGGGACTAGAGGGTGTTCGGGCGCGATTACCATGTAGGTGGCGCCGTAGAGGGTGTCGGGGCGGGTGGTGAAGACGGTGAGTTGGGCTGCGTGCCCGGACACGTCGAAGGTGATCTCCGCACCCTCGGAGCGGCCGATCCAGTTTTCCTGTAAACGCTTGGTCGAGTCCGGCCAGTCCAGATCTTTCAGCCCGGCGATGAGTCGCTCGGCGTATTCAGTAATACGGAGGACCCATTGGCGGATCGGACGACGCTCGACGGGAAAGCTACCACGCTCGGAGCGGGGGCCTTCGGGGGTGTTGAGCACCTCCTCGTTGGCGAGCACAGTGCCTAGCTCGGGGCAGAACCAGACGGGTTTCTCATCCACATAAGCGAGCCCTTTTTTAAAGAGCTGCATGAAGATCCACTGCGTCCATTTGAAATAGCCAGGATCCGTGGTGTTGACTTCGCGGTTCCAGTCGTAAGCAAACCCAAGCTGTGTCAGCTGCTGGGTGAAGTTGGCCACGTTTTGCTTGGTTGTAATGGCAGGATGGGTGCCGGTCTTGATTGCGTATTGCTCAGTGGGCAGGCCAAAGGCGTCCCAGCCCATCGGGTGGAGCACGTTGTGCCCCTGTGCCTTCTTGAAGCGCTTGAGCGCATCGCTCGCAGTGTAGCCTTCAGGGTGCCCGATATGGAGGCCCGCGCCCGAAGGGTAGGGGAACATATCGAGCACATAAAAAGTCGGTTTGTCCTCGAAGTCTTTCGCTTCGAAGGTCGCGTTGTCCGCCCAGTATGCCTGCCACTTGGGCTCGATGCTGGAAAAGTCGTAGTCTTTGCTTGCTGTAGCCATTTTCAGAAACGGCGGATTTAGAAGGCTGCACGGGTGTGCGTCAATACGTGATGCGAGGAGAGGTGTAATCAGATTTGTTGTCAGAAACAGAACACGGGGATATGTAGCCACGCGACGCTAGTCGTGTCGACGTAGGGACAGCCAAGGCACTGGCACATCGACCTCGCTGGCGCGAGTTCGCTACAAAGGGCGCAGTGACAACTTTTCCGATTACACCCTGCGAGGAGAGGATCAGAGCTTCATGCTTGATCTCAATGCTAGCCCGTACTATCAACTGACGCTCTGCCTTCATGAATATTCGTTTGCCTATACTTTTTTGTGCCGGACTCGCCCTTCTAATGGCGTTTTCTTTTTTGTATGCGGATACACGGACGACGGCATTCGGGAGTCGTCGTGCTAATCGGGTCGAGGACAAGCGTGTGGACAAGCGTATGTGGACGCAGCCAGGATCGAACCCGATGATGAACAAGCGCTTCCCGATTGAGCAGTGGGACAAGCATTTTTCCTCGATGGGCAGCAAGCGAGCACCGATCACCTTGCAAGAAGGCAAGGGAAAGGAGATATTCCAAACGAAGACGCTGGATCGTAGAGCTGTGAATTTCGATATGTCCCGCTGGAATGACAAGATGGCGGAGCTTCACAAACGGGCTGGGATCGAGATGGACGACCGCGCGCAGTTGGTCGCGGATCGACAGCTTTATAATATGATGCTTCAAGATACGGAGCGTTTTCGTGACATGGGAGATGAGCTCTCATTGCGAGATTTAAATCGCTATCAGTTTCGACGTAATCGTTCAGACGACGGTATTCCTGTGGAAAAGGCTGGTTCCGGCGATTAAGTGTTTTGCTATGCAAGTGAGCCGTGGTCAGTTCCTTTTCTTCTGAGTTATGATACTGCGCTCCATCCTCTGTAAGTTGTTTCGCATTTGCCACCGTGATTGCTGAGGTTTCTGGCAGAGCCGAGAAGATTATCGATTTCTGAATAAAGAATATCCGGTATGCAGGTAGAATACATCATGAATTTCTACTTAATGACTTTGTTTTGTGGCGTATTGATCTACTTACTCTCATTGTGAGTGGTCGTTTAGAAGATTACTTAGGCCGAGTTACAAAGGCTTCATTAATGCTGCTGAAGCACTAAATGTGAATCCTCCTTGTGTGCTCTGTGCGAATAATCCGATCAATTTTTTGGATATAGATCATTTGCACAGAAAACGCAGTCTCGTTCCTCTGTAATATAGTCTATTTTACTGAGGAAGCTGCGAATTTGATTATTTGTTGCAATGAGCTTGCCTAGTCGGTCTCTAGGATTTCTTTCTGGAGTTATGAAATGTTTTAACTCTGGTTATATTCTTACCATCGTGATTTTGGCTTTAGGGTCATTTTCATCCTCGTCGCTTTCCGCAGGTGGTGGAGGTGGTGCTAAAAGTGATTTATCCTTTCCTACTCCTCTGGAAGATTACACAGAAATGGAGGCCAAACGTGCCGCTGAGCTTGGAGTTGATAGGGAGGAGCTTGGAATTATTGAAATTCTCAAAGTTCGTGCAGCCGCGGATCCGCTCAATTGGATCGCTACACTTCTCTTTTTTGGTGCGATTGCGCATACCTTTGCTGCTGGCTCATTCATGAAAATTGCCCACAGAGCTGAGCATGAGCACGAGGAGTTTCTTATGCAGAATCAGCGGAAATATATCCAAAATAAGGATCCTGTGAGTTTTAAGGCTACACTCTTTCACTTCCTAGGAGAAATTGAGGCGATCTTTGGTATTTGGGTGGTGCCCCTTCTTGGATTGATTACCATTCAATATGGTTGGGATTACACCACGCACTACATTGATACACGTAACTATGTAGAGCCGATGTTTGTGGTAATAATTATGGCGATCGCATCATCCCGGCCAGTCGTGGCTTTTGCTGAAAGTGCGCTCAGTTCGGTCGCTAAAATAGGTAAGCGCACACCTGCTGCATGGTGGCTCTCGATTCTAGTTATTGCCCCACTGCTCGGTTCGTTCATTACCGAACCGGCTGCGATGACTATTGCCGCACTGCTACTGGGACATCAGTTCTACCGCTATAATCCAACGCCTACTTTTAAGTATGCTACATTAGGCCTGCTCTTTGTTAATATTTCCGTGGGAGGAACTTTGACTCACTTTGCAGCTCCTCCAGTCCTTATGGTTGCGACCAAGTGGGAGTGGAACATGCCGTTTATGTTCACACATTTTGGATGGCGCGCCATTATCGGAATTCTTGTAGCTACCGCGGTTTACTTTTTCGTCTTCCGTAAGAATTTCGCCAAGCTGAAGGAGAAGGCAGACTTGATTGCTGCTGAAGCTACACAGGAAAAAGAAGAGCCTGCGCCTGCCTGGATCATTTCGGTCCACCTTATGTTTCTGGCTTGGACAGTTTTCACCTTGCACCACCCTGCACTCTTTATTGGTGGCTTCTTGGTCTTTATCGCATTCACGTTCGCCACCGATCACCACCAATACGCGATCTCTTTAAAGGGGCCCTTGCTTGTTGGTTTCTTCTTGGCGGGTCTCGTCACACATGGTGGCCTGCAAGGTTGGTGGATCGCACCCGTTCTCTCGATGCTGGGTGAGATACCATTGTTTATTGGTTCCACCTTATTAACAGCGTTTAATGACAATGCTGCGATTACTTTCCTTGCTTCACAGGTTCCCGCATTCGACCATAAATTAGCAGCTGATGCGGAATATGCTAAAGCATTGCAGTATGCAGTCGTGGCGGGCGCCGTCACCGGTGGTGGTCTTACTGTGATCGCCAACGCGCCTAATCCCGCTGGCCAAAGTATCCTTAGCAAATACTTCGAGGGCGGAGTGTCCCCTTTGAAATTGTTGTTGGGCGCACTTTTCCCAACTAGTATCATGATTGTTGTCTTCATGCTGCTTCCTCACTAATATTGAGCTTATGTTGATGCTTCGTTGCCGAGCTACATGGTTGGCAACAAGTTCGCTGGAGTTTAGTGTCACTTCGATGCAAACCATCTGTTTGTGAATCTTTTGCCCTTCATCAGCTTAGTTCTTTCAATGGCTGTAGACTATGTTTTCAGGCGGACTATTTTACCTGTCTCGACTAATAGGGTTTTGCCTCGTGCACGAAGGGTAGAGTGCTGAAGGTCGCAGGGTGCCTTAGCCCTTGCCCGTCTATTATCTGCCATGTAGTAGAGGCTAAACCCATTGCGCCGCATTATGTCTAACCCATCGCGACGTCCTTGTTTGTGAGCGTCCCATTCTCACTAAGGTCGCTTTCTTCGACTGGTTGCTGCCCCTTGCTTCATTACGGTTTTGGTCGCACTCGGCGTGGTCGGCTTTGGCGTGGCCCTGATTTTCGCTTACTACAGCGCACCGGATCTGGCGATCACTCAATTATTAGTTGAGACGCTTACAGTGGTGCTCTTCATGTTCGTCGTGCTGCGCTTACCGCCTCTTAAAGCAATCTCAGGACGACTCACCCGGGTGCGCGACGCGCTCATGACAACAGCCCTTGGCGGCTTGATCACGATCTATTACTCAAGGCTGTTAATATCCAGTTCGACCATGCCATCTCCGATCAGTTGGCGGCGATGAGCTACCCAGAGGCCTCGCTATTTAGTCAAAAGCCGGTCGTGAGCAATTGGCTGAAGACTAGCCGCAAAAGAAACGAGACGCATGGACCGCAGAACGCTGGCTTGCCTCCGACGCGAAAGCACTTAGCGTGCGCCACTATGGAAGACGATATCGAACCCTTATCCGGATCCTCTATGGTTCCTCTTGCACTTGCTCTACTCGCTATTGTATTGGGTGGATCCGGTTTGTATTTTGGGCTGACAGCTAGCCAGCAACTGGCTCCGCTCTCTGAATCAATCGATGCGGGTAGCAGTTCGTCGGCCCGTATTGATCAACAACTTTCGAGCCTCGAAACTCGCCTCGTTGCGATATCCACTCATAATGATGAGCTGAAGAAGACCGTCGAACGCCTGCGCATCTACGGCACACAGAGCGAGCAAATGGCGAAGCAGGCCGCAGCCGGAGTGAAAGCGAATCGCGATGAGCTCGTCAAGCTCGCGGAGACAATGAAAGAGCTGACCACTTCCGGCACACCCCGACCGTCAACAGCCAGCGCGCCCTCCGCTAGTGCGGACAGCCTTAGCGCAGCACCGGTTGCCACTGGTTCCTCTTCAATCTATGTGATCAAGTCTGGTGACACGTTTGCTAAAATCGCGAGCCTCAAGGGCGTCAGTCTGGGTG
>DLQD01000047.1 GCA_002480015.1 Opitutia bacterium UBA7441 | reverse complement strand
AACTCTAGGGGCAGCAAGGCTTGCTTGAAATAGAAAAATAAGTTCTGCGCGTAGATGCTGATTCGCTCGCCGAAGAGGAAATTCTGTCCGCTCTGGTTGACCTGCGTCCATACACCGATGAAAAGTGACAAGCAAAACAGGGGTAAGAGGTGGTTATAGTTCCGAAGATGGGAAGACTTGCTTTGATAAAAAACGCAGAGCGTCAATATGAGAGGGAGGACTAGAGTGGCGGGGTGGAGGCAGAAGGCCAAGGCACTGATCGCAATGAGGCAGGCAAAGTCACGGGCATTTCGATTACGCACGCCGAAAAATAATGCGGCGAGCAGCAAGACTAGTCCGATTAATTCGGATCGGAAGCCAGACCAGAAAATCGTTTGCAAAACGGCTGGATGGAGCGCGAAGACAAGCGAGGCGGAAAAGGCCGCCGGTAGCTTGAGTGCATCGAGGGTCTTCAGGAGGAGGACTGCGGCTAGGGCATGGAGCAGCAGGTTAATTGCGTGATGGGCGATTACGGGACGCAGCGGCAGTGCTTGCTCAAGGAAGTAGGAACTCAGAGTGATGGGGTCTTCGCTACGAATTATACCCAGTGCCCAAGCTTGTTTCCAGGTCTCCATCGATTGATAAGGGCTGCGTTCGACCTGATCGTATTCCGACCAGTGCAGGTCGGATTTGAAGATAGGTGCGTAGCCAGCGAGCGTGAGTATGATAAGTACGAGGTAGGCAAGCCAACCCGCCGGTTTGGGCCGGGCTGATTTCGGACGACTCACGCGGACCGAGATTGCGTCGGCCTCATCGCGCAGCGGACGGATCAGTTCGCCTGTTCGTGGCGGGCGTGGTGTCTCAGTAGTGGGTTCGAGCATCAGAGATTGAGGGCAGAGTGGGACTGGTTGCGGCGCGCCAGTGCGGCGCGCAGCGCATCGAGGTCGAGCCGTGCTCCGGGTTTCACCCCGTGGGCGGCATACCAGCCGCGATTGGTTTCCACAGCGATCAGGATTTCATGGCTGCGTGATGGGACTGGGTTTTCGTCATAAGGGAAGAGTTTGTGGACTTCGATCAATTGGCCGCTCGAATCAAAATAGCCGATATCGAGCGGGATGCGTGTGTTGCGCATCCAGAAGCTTCGCTGTTCGGGTCGCTCAAAGAGAAAGAGCATGCCGTGGTCCTCGGCCAGACTGTCGCGTGACATGAGCCCTTTTTGTTGTTCTGCGGTATTCAGTGCAAACTGGAGCTGTAGGGTCTCTCCATCGATAGAAATGGGGAAATAGGTCTGGCTGTCGGCCGGTGCTTGGGCCTCTCCGGTCGGCTGACAGGCCGTGACGACGAGGGCCAGGAGCAGGCCTTGAATGTTAAATCTGAAGTTCACAATAAAAAATTGGGGTTCAATGCGTGACAGGGTCGTGGTTATGCTCAGGATCATTAAGACATTCCTGACTAATGAAAAGTAAATCCTCGACTATCCGCCTTCTTTACGCTGCTTCCGAGTCTTCAGCTGACTTGCTCTATCTCGCGGGCGTATTTGTGCCCGATCCCTTTCTTGTAATCATCGCTCAAAAGAAAAGCTATGCTGTAGTCAGCCAGTTGGAGTTTGGGCGCGTGGCCAAACAGTCGAAGTTCGACGAAGTCATGCTCTTGGAGACGATCCGCCAAAAGGCCGCCGATAACCTGCAGATTTCGCTCGCTGAGGTCGGTCCTGGCGAGCTGATGGTCTACTTTGCCCAACGCTTTGCCGTCAAAAAGATCGAAGTCCCGGCCGATTTTCCTGCCTTATACTACGCCAGGCTCTTCGAAGCTGGCTACCGTATTGAGGTTGTCGAGGGGGCCTTTTTTCCGAAACGAGGGAAGAAGACCGATGCCGAGGCGCGCGCCATCCGCCAGGGCAATGCTGCCTCCGCCGCGGGTATCCGTGCGGCCGAGGCCGTCTTGCGCGCCGCCACGATCGACGGTAACCGTATTCTCCATGAGGGAAAGACGCTCACTTCGGAGCGCTTACGTAGCATCATCGATCAGGCTTGTCTCGAAAAAGGCGCCACCGCCATCCATACTATCGTAGCTGGCGGCCGTCAGGCCTGCGACCCACATGAGGGCGGCCACGGCCGACTGCGACCTCATGAGCTGATCATTATTGATGTCTTCCCCCGCGTGCAGAAGACCGGCTACCACGGCGACATGACCCGCACCTTTCTTAAAGGCAAGGCCAGCCCGGCACAGCGTGCACTGGTTAAAGCCGTGCGGAATGCGCAGGCCGCCGCCATGGCACAGGTTAAGGCCGGCATCAAAGGCGATGCCGTGCATGCGGCTGCCAAAAAAGTCTTCGACAAGGCCGGCTTTGTGACTGAGCGTCGAAAAGGGGGTTTTGTCGGTTTCATTCACTCGACAGGGCACGGTCTCGGCCTAGAAGTGCATGAGGCACCGCGTGTCTCGAAGGGGGCGCCGAAGCTCAAAGCGGGGCAGGTTATTACTGTGGAGCCGGGGCTTTACTATCCTGAAATTGGCGGCTGCCGTATCGAAGACGTCGTCCGCGTCACGAAAGACGGTTGCGAAAAGCTCTCGTCGCTGCATTACCGCT
This sequence comes from Opitutia bacterium UBA7441, assembly GCA_002480015.1. Taxonomy (GTDB): domain Bacteria; phylum Verrucomicrobiota; class Verrucomicrobiia; order Opitutales; family Coraliomargaritaceae; genus Thalassobacterium. Next base: position 10,985 of record DLQD01000047.1, on the reverse strand, counting down.
GGGAGATCCGGTAGGTTCCCGTAGTGCGCAGCTACAGCAAGCACTCCAGCTAGGTAGTAGGGCTAGCGAATCGACAAAAGCCCTAGCTGAAGCCGCGGGCTACGCAAGCTGGGCGATCGCCGCTATTCTTTTTCCGTCTTCGCTCCGTGGAGCACCTCTTCTAGCTCCAGTCCGGTCATCTTTTTGATGCCGCCGAGGAGCTGCATCAGTGCATACATCATGATCGCCATGCTGGGGATCGCGATGATTGGCCAACTCCAGGCCATCATTTTACTGACTTCCGAGTTGAAGGCATCCGTGCCGCTCGGGCTAACCACAATCCAGCGTGCCAGAAGGAAGTTTAATACCCCGCTGATGAGGAACGAGCCAGCCAGCAGCCAGGTGCAGCGTGTCAGCAAGCGCTCGAATGCTGATTCTGACTGATGTGCGACGAGCGCGTTATGCACTTTGTCCACGTCGATGATCTCCGGATTGTAAAGGAGGGTGTGGATGAGCGGGTAAGGTGTCTTCAGCGAGATCAGCACGGCGAGCCCGAGCATGAGAGGGATACCGGCTTCCTTTACTGCGAACCACTCCGTCGGTATTTCCAGAATACCGATGCCCCCGGTCAGGAGGACGCTGATTAGTCCGAGGATTGAAAAAACATTATATTTGGATCGCTTGAAGTAATCGTAGACGAAATAAATGACCGGAAATGCGATGGCAATGAGGAGTATGCCCACCGCCACATTTTCGAAGTAGGGCTCCAAGTAGCCGCCGAACCACTGTTTACCCTTGTTGAGCAGGAGAATGGGCAGGATCAAGTTGAATCCCAGGTTGAGGAAGGTGTTCTCCTTCTTCACGGCCTTCGTTTCGGTCGGCTCGGGATTTTTTGAATTGGGCGCGTTGATGGGTTGCGGATCGGGCATGTACTCGCTTAAGGTTTTCAGGCTTATGTCGAATGCAAGCTCTATTCGCTGTCTTATTACTGCGGGACCGACCCGTGAGTTTATCGATCCGGTGCGCTTTATCAGTAACCCGTCGACCGGGAAAATGGGCTTCGCTCTGGCCGAAGCCGCTCTAGAAGCGGGTTGGACGGTCGATCTTGTCGCGGGGCCCGTTGCCTTGGAAGAGCCGAATGGGGCGATCCTCTACCCCGTAGTGACCGCCGAGGAGATGTTCCACCAGGTCGATGCACTCTTTGACGCCTGCGACGTGCTCATCATGACGGCGGCGGTCAGCGACTTTCGACCCAAAACGCAGCACGCGCAGAAGGAAAAAAAAGCAGATGCCACCATGACCGTCGAGTTCGAGCCTACCACCGACATCTTGAAAACCATAACAGAGCGTAAGGTGCACCAGACCGTGGTCGGCTTCGCTGCCGAGACCAAGGACCTGGCGGCCTACGCCAAAGAGAAACTTAAGTCCAAGAACCTCGACTGGATCGTGGCCAATGACGTGAGCCAAGCCGGCGCGGGCTTCGCCTCAGACACGAACGAAGTCCTCCTTATCGCCGCCGACGGCAGTTTCCTCCAGCTAGGGCCGTCAGACAAGAAAGACATCGCAGTAGAACTGATCAGCCTCATCGTACCGGAAAAACCTTAGACGTCTTCTGCGTAATCCCACTCATAATCTCACTCGCGCGCTCCCCAGCTGATATCTTAAAATCGATGTTTAAGCAATTTGATCACCAGACATTTGAAGTGTATCAACGCTCTCTTGATTTTAGGATTAAGAGTCGAATTAAGGCTTTGTCATGAAAAATACCGGACTGGAAAAAATACTCGGGCGGATCGAAGATCTTGATTCGGTGAATCTTGGAATTCTTGTGCAGCGTCTCGCACGTGAACGCAAGTTACAGGAGACGGTCTTCAATACTATCCGAGATGGTATCCTTGTCATCGACTCAGACGGTGTGGTGCAATACGCTAACGCGGCGGGGATTAGTCTGATTGGCCTGAAGGGAAACGACATCGGTGTGACCCGTCTCTGGAAGATGGTGCCGGATCTGGCTAAGTCGATCGACGGTGACGCATCGACGGGAAAGAAAAAATCCTCTCCCGTGTTCTCGCGCGAAGTGGAACTGAGCTACCCTGAGCACCGAGTGGTGCGGCTATACATGGTGCCGATCGATGCGCAGATCGGCCACGACGACAGTGGTGGCTACGTCATCGTACTTTCCGACGTGACCGAAGAGCGTCTTTCCATCGAGGAGCGGATCGAGACTGAGCGCATCTCTTCGATCGTACGCCTAGCCGCCGGCGTTGCGCACGAGTTGGGCAACCCGCTTAACTCATTGACTATACATCTGCAAGTTATTGAGCGCAGGCTGAAAAAACTCGCCGAGAAGGCCGAGGCTGCTCAGCTCGTTGAATCCTTACAAGTCTGTCAGGGCGAGGTGCAGCGGCTGGATGGTATCATCACCCACTTCCTCGAAGCCGTTCGCCCGCAGAAGCCCGATCTGAATGAACTCGACCTCGTCGAACTGGTTGAAGAGGTACTCCAAGTGTTGGAAGCAGAGCTGGGCGACCGCCAGATTAATATTAATGTGGCCGTTAGCGATAAACTTCCCTCGATCCTCGGCGACCGCGGTCAGATTAAACAGGTCTTCTTCAACCTGATTAAAAACGCGATGGAAGCGATGCACCTCGGGGGCAGTTTGCGCGTCATCGCCCGACGCGACGACGAGTATATCTATCTTCAATTCGTCGACACCGGCTCCGGGATTTCCGAGGAAGACCTCTCCAAAGTATTTCAGGCTTATTACACGACTAAGAAAGAAGGCAACGGCCTCGGTATGATGATCGTTGAGCGCATTATGCGCGAACATGGTGGTCATATTAATATCGAGTCTCGCAAAGATAAGGGCACCGCAATTACCCTGCAGTTTCCCCAGCAGCACCGCAGGACGCGTTTGCTTGAATAGTTAAGGCCCTGAATGTTTTGCAGTCAGTCCTAGACTTTTTTAGACACCGTTGTGTCAATTATGTGAAGCTTTGTGCGAAAAGGTTGACATCCCCTAGCCACCGCTTATCTCAATAATTTCCAGATGGGGACTGGTCTTACATATAGGATTCTGGTTTTAAACCGGTTGTGGCAACCGGTCAACATTGTCGGTGTCGAACGCGCTTTCAGTCTCCTCCTTCAGGATCATGCGCAAGTCATTTACACTGGCGACGAAAGCTTCCGTATGATGGACTCTGCCGCGTGGCTAGCACACTCCGAAGAGGAAACACCCGCAGACAATGAGGCCTTTATCCAGACCGTCCGTATGCGGATTCGCGTGCCCAAGGTGTTGCTCTTGCGCAGCTACGATCAGCTACCCGCTCAGGAAGTTAAATTTACCCGCGATAATCTCTTTGAGCGCGATGATTATCGCTGCCAATACTGTGGGAACCACTACGATCCCGTGCACCTGAATATGGATCACGTCATCCCGCGCGATCGCGGCGGGCGCACCTCGTGGGAGAATATTGTCACTTCGTGTATCAAATGTAACTCCCGCAAGGCTAATCGCCTCCCACATCAAGCGAAAATGCAGCTTATCCGTAAACCCGAACGCCCCCGCTGGCGACCCTTCGTGAGCTCACTCATCGGGCAAAGCTACGACTCCGACTGGGATCATTTTATTAATCTGAAAAAAGCGGCCTTTGTGCAGTAGTAGCGGTTCGTAGCGCTTCGTTCTAGGTAAGGGCGAAGGCCGTTGTAGCGTAGCCTGCAAATTGCTTGAAGTCATTTGAGTGCTTGTTCGACTCCGATCCATTAATTATGCTCTGAGCATATTGCGTTTAGGTAGAAGTATTGGCCGGGCGTGTCGTAACGAGCATCGATCAAAATACCCAAGAACCGATCACTGCTATAATAAAGATCAGCAGTAGAATGGAGAGGCTTCTCCGTTCCTGTTCGGTTAAACGCATTTTGATATTGGATGGTATACGACGGCGCGGGACAAGTCCTTAATTCAGAACAGTTAATGGAGCAATTCCTTTAATTTTGAGTTGAGCCGTATGTTCTTTAACAACGCCTAACTCCGCGGAACCTACAAACTCCAACAACTGCCGATGACCGCAAACGACCCTCCGCTGTGGTGACAATCAGCGGAAGGGCGAAGTCAATCCGCGCGTCCGGTTTGATGAGAGGAGAATTGGGAGCCGTCCGAATCTCGTATCCCGAGTCTCGCTCCCTCGACTCTACTAACTGTATTTCCTAGTTTGAAATCCACCTCCGGTTCGCTATATTCCTTTCATGATATCTGCATTACGCCTCTTCGCTCCGCTCGCGCTCCTCTGCCTCTTTTCCGGGTGTATGTCCACGCCTCCGCCCAACGCCGAGTTCGTCAAAACGATCAATTTCACTTCGCTCGACACCTTCAGCTACAAGCATACGATCGTCAGCGGGATGAACTTCCGCGAGTCGGAGGGGATTCTGCTGGAACAACTTTCCGAGCAGACGATCACTAACCAGCTCGAAGCGCGCGGTTTTGAAGCTGTTGATGCTAACTCCGACTTCTACGCAGTCGTGAAGTGGAAAAAATCATTCAGCCCCTATGCGGATCCTTTTGATCACATCGATCCCTACATGGAAGTGATGGGACGCCGTGACGACCACGCTAAGCGTATGGCGACACGTCTCCATCTGACTCTAGAAATCTATGAAAGCAGCACGCGCAACTTGTTTTGGCGTAATGACCTCCCCAACATCTTCGATGCCATCCAGTTGACGGAAGGACGCGTCGTCGATTCCCTCAAGTTTGCGATCAAAAACTTCCCCGAACACATCAAAAAAGACCCCAAGCTTCCGAATATCGAGTAAGCCCTAGCGCGAACGTAGCGCGAACGTAGCGCGAACGTAGCGCGAACGTAGCGCGAACGTAGCGCGAACGTAGCGCGAACGTAGCGCGAAGCGTTCAGTGGGTCTGCTTTGACTGAGGCAAGTGTAATTCCGGTCATTCTCGGATGTCACCACTACGGATTCCGACGCTTCCAGTCTAAAGATTCGTATTGAGAAACTGGTGAATCACTTCGGCGGTCGCGTCCGGGGCTTCGAGATGGGGCATGTGGCCGACGCTGTTTATGACAGCATGCGTGTGGAGTGGAGAGTTGGGAGTGCGGCGTGGGGGTGCCATGCGCTTGGCGATTTGCGTGTATTTATGATCCTTTTCGCCGGAGATGATGAGGAGGGGCATGTTGAGTCTGTTCAACTCTGGCCATAGGTTGGGGCAGGTGCCTTGACCGAATTGGCGGAGGCTGGCAGCGAGGCCTTCGGTGGTATGGGCTTGGCGGGTGGCGGCCATTCTGGCACGCACCTCGGGATAGATGTTTTTTTGGCTACGGATCATCGGGGTCTCTTTCCAAAACTCGATAAAGGCGAGCGCACCGTGACGCTCAATCCGCTGAGCAAGGACTTCGTCTGCAGAGCGGCGTGCGGCTCGCTCGGCGGGATCTTCGATCCCGGGGTTGGGGCTGATGAGGATCAGTGCGTCCCAGACTTCAGGGTAGGCGACGGCATGCTGGAGGGCGGCGCGCGCGCCTAATGAATAGCCTAAGAGGATATTCTTTGGAGTGGGAAGAGGAGAGTAGATCGTGGCGAGTTCTCTTTCGAGGAATTCGACGGTGGCTACGGGGGTGCAGTCTAGCTGCGGATCTGGGCCGTGACCGGGGAGGTCGGGGCAGTGCCACTCGCCGCCAATGAGTTCGGCAAACATCTTAAAATCGCTCCCGCGTCCTGTGAAACCATGCAGTGCTAGAAATTGCATTATATTGAATGAATCACAAAAGGCAGAGACAGCACACAATTTATTTCGATCATTCTGCTATTAGCACTGAGCGTGAATCACGCTTTAAACCATTAACGGCTCAAAAAAAGCGGCTCCTTTCAGAACCGCTCGTTGATGAACATAGTAGCCCGAATTTTACTCGCTGAATATTGTGGCGATGATCTTCTGCTCGTTGATTGGGCGGTCACCCGGTCCTTTTTCAACCGATTCCAATTTCTTGACCACATCCATACCGTTGGTGACTTCGCCGAAGATGGTGTGGTTCATGTGCAGCCATGGAGTGGCGGCGGTGGTGATAAAGAACTGGCTGCCATTCGTCCCGGGTCCAGCGTTGGCCATGGCGAGTAGGCCGGGCTTGTCAAATTTGACATCGCGGGCGCACTCGTCTTCGAAGTTTTTACCCCAGATAGATTCGCCGCCGCGGCCCGTGCCTGTGGGGTCGCCGCCTTGAATCATGAAGTCTTCGATGATACGGTGGAAGATGACGCCGTCGTAATAGCCGTTCTTGCAGTGGGTCGTGAAGTTTTCGCAGGTCTTCGGTGCGATGTCGTCGAAGAGTGTGAATACGATAGAGCCTTGAGTGGTTTCGAGTGTGACGTTCATGGTGTGACTGTTTATGGCTACGGATGGACAGGTGAACATAGAGTTATGTGCTCTTTGATCTCTGTGTATCCGTGATTATCTGTGGTTTTTTATTTTATAATTCCGCATTCGCCCTTCGGGACTACGGCATGACTTGTTTGTGGAGTGTATTTTAAGACGTAAACCTGACTGGGTGTCCGATTAGGCGCGGAGGAAACTCATCGTTTCGACGACGAAGTGTTCGAGACTGGCTTGCGTGGCTTCAAAAGCAACCGGAAGTTTGAGTTCTTTGAGGGTCTTGGTCGTGAGGGGACCGATGCTGCCGAAGGCGGGCTTGCGTGCGCCGTTCTCAAGCTTCAGGTCGGCGTGTTGGTCGACAAAGGACTTGACCGTAGACGAACTGGTGAAGAGTACGGCGTCAGCGCCTTCCTGGCGGAAACGTTCGGCGGCTGGATTTTTACGGAGATCGCTTTTACTCGTCCGGTAAACAGACAGGGTATCGACGATGGCGCGGCCCTCGTCGGATTCGAGGCGCTGAACGAGACTCTCGCGGTTCTGGTTACCCGTGACGACCAGTATCTGGACGCTTTCGACGCCTTCATTCTCGATGAGTTCCTGGGCCAGCGCGTCGGCGTTGGCCTTTTTTGGGATGAGATCGACCTTGAGCTTATGCTTTTCAATCTCCTGCGCGGTGGCGGCACCGACGGCGGCGATACGCATGGGGCCGAGGCAGCGGATGTCGTCGTAGGCTTTATAAAACAGATCAAAGAAATGCTTCACGCCATTCGCGCTGGTGAAGATGATCCACTCGTATACGGCGATGCCGGCAAGCACTTCGCCAAGACGCTTGGGGTCAAAGTGTTGTTCAACAGAGATAAAGGGCAGCTCGATGACTTCGGCGCCCTGGCTAGTCAGCAGGGCCGAGAGTTGGCCAGCTTGTTCGCGAGCTCGGGTGACGACAATACGTTTACCAAAGAGAGGGCGGCCTTCAAACCATTCAGTTTTGGCTCGTTGGGCAACCACCTCCCCGATCACAACCATGGCAGGTGCGCCGAGACCGGAAGCTTCTAGATCGGCCACGATAGAGTCGAGGGTGGAAAAGACTGAGCGCTGGCGGTTGAGGGTCGCCCACTCGATGATGGCGACAGGCATCTCGCCGGACATGCCGCCCGCCTTGAGTTCATTGACGATCCGGGGCAGCTGGCCGATGCCCATGTAGATGCAGAGGGTGCCTTTAGTGGTTCCGTAATCTCGGAAATCGATACTTAGGGTGTGTTTTTCCGGGTTTTCATGCCCTGTTAGGAAGGTGATCGCGGAGCTGAAATTACGGTGGGAGAGAGGGATGCCTGCGTAAGCGGCAGTGGCTAGGGCTGCGGTCACCCCGGGCACGATCTCGTAGGGGATCTTATCGATCTCAAGCTCCTGAATTTCCTCACCGCCACGCCCGAAGACGAAAGGGTCGCCTCCTTTGAGCCGGACGACCTGAAGGCCCTTCTTCGCCCGAGCGACGAGGATTTCCTCAATTTCATCTTGCGGGATGGAGTGACGCCCCGCGGTTTTGCCGACATAGATGCGCTCGGCCTCGTCTCGCGCCCAATCGAGAATTTGCGGATTAGCGAGGTAGTCGTAGACGATGACATCGGCTCGTTCGATCAGTTGGCGCGCACGCACGGTAACGAGACCTGGGTCGCCGGGGCCTGCGCCGATAAGATAGACTTTTCCTGTTTCGGACATGTGATACGGGGGGCGGCCTTCGGCCGAGTGAAGAGTGGAGAGTGAGTCGTGAAGAGTTCGGGGGGAGCGGCTGCTGAGTTTGCGAGCGAAACGAACGGAGTGAGTCGTGGCGGAATACGGAGGCGCCTTAGAGTTGTAAATCTTTGAGAATTCGGTCGAGCGTGGGTTCGATGTCTTCTGGTTTTTGAATGTCGAGATTGAAGGCGCGGTAGCCCGTTTCCGGGTGGAAGATGTGGAAGGTGTCCTCATGGTAATAGGCGCCAACCGGAATCTGGCAACCGCTACCGAGTCTTTTGAGAAAGCCCTTTTCCAAAGATACGGCGATTTTTGTGCGTTCGCAGAAAAGATGAGCGTAGGTTTCAAGCGCTTCCTCGCGGCACTGGATAGCGATGGCCGCCTGACCGGGAGCCGGCACCATCTCTTCGAAGGAAAGCATTTCGAAAACAAGGCCTTCAAACTGTGAAATTTCCAGCCGGTCCAGACCTGCGGCGGCGAGGATGCTGGCCTCGCAGGCGCCGTCTACTATTTTTTTGAGGCGCGTGCCCACATTGCCGCGAATGGTGGACCATTCCGCATGGGGGAAGCGCTTGCCGAGTTGCGCCCGCCGACGCGGGCTGCTCGTCGCAATCAATGCGGGATCGGCACAGTTCTTTTGACGGATGAGGCAATCGTTGGCGCGCGCGCGGGGGAGATAGCCCGCCACAGCCAAACCCTCCGGGGTCGTGGTGGGCATATCTTTGGCGCTGTGGACGGCGAGATCCGCCCTGCCTTCGAGGAGCGCTTCTTCAAGCTCTTTGGTGAAGAGACCGATGCCCCCCCGTTTTTCAAGGGACCACTTGAGGCGTTGATCCACTTGAGTCGTCAATTCGAGGCTCTCGAAACACTGATCCGGCATCGCTTCACCCAGGCATTCGAGTACCGCCGCTGTCTGCTTGAGGGCCAGCGGGCTCTTTCGTGTGGCTATGTGGATTATATTTTGTTTCAAAATATAATAGCGTGGAGTGGGAAGTGGAGAGTGGAGAGAGAGTGTGTGTGGGGGGGGGCGGCATCGCTTAAAACAAAAAGCGGTCGTAGGAATCAACCAACGACCGCTTTGGATATCAAATGCGAAATTGCTTAGTTGTAGGAAGCCTGCGAACCCTTGATGTTGCGCTTCTTGACCCAAGGCATGAGTGCGCGGAGGCGCTGGCCGGTCTTTTCGATCGGGTGGTTTTGGCCGTCCTTAATAAACTGTTTGTAGTTGGGCAGGCCGTCCTTGTATTCCTTGACCCAGTTCTTGGTGAACTTGCCGGACTGGATGTCCTTGAGGATCGCTTTCATGGCCTTCTTGGAAGAGGCATTGATAACACGCGGACCTGAAATGTAGTCGCCCCACTCAGCAGTTTCCGAAATGGAGAAACGCATGCCGGAGATGCCGGACTCGACCATCAGGTCGACGATGAGCTTCAGTTCGTGCAAGCATTCGAAGTAAGCCATCTCAGGCTGGTAGCCAGCTTCGACCAAGGTTTCGAAACCAGCCATGACCAGAGCGGAGGCACCACCGCAGAGGACGGCTTGTTCGCCAAAGAGGTCGGTCTCGCATTCTTCCTTGAAGGTCGTCTCGATCACGCCGGCGCGAGTGCCGCCGACTCCCTTTGCCCATGCCAGAGCGATCTTCTTGGCATCTTTGGACGAGCCTTTGTTGATCGCGATGAGAGCGGGGACGCCCTTGCCTTCGACGAATTGGCTGCGGACAACGTGACCGGGGCCCTTGGGGGCGACCATGATGACATCAATCCCTTTGGGAGCTTTAATCAGACCAAAGTGGATGGCCAGACCATGTGTAAATGCGAGTGTTTTGCCCTTTGTCAGGTTGGGGAGGATGTCGTTTTCGTAAACTTCAGCCTGCTTCATGTCGGGCACTGCGATCATGATGACGTCGGCGAGCTTTACAGCTTCAGCAGTTTCGTAAACCTCGAAACCTTGTTTGCGGGCGACCGCCGCGGACTTGCTCTTTTTGTAAAGACCGATGATCACATTGAGACCACTGTCCTTAAGGTTTTGGGCGTGTGCGTGACCCTGAGAACCGTAACCGATGATGGCGAGGGTCTTCTTTTTAAGTGTGCGCAGATCAGCGTCTTTATCTGTATAGACTTTTGCAGGCATATGTATCGTTGTTTGCGGGAGTGTTGGCACGCCCTATGTTAGTGAAAAGTTAATGAAAGGTGGCAAGGAGGTGAATTAGCCGCGTTTGAGGGCAAGGTTGCCGCTGCGGGCCATTTCAACAATGCCGTAGGGTTCGATTAGATTGAGGAATGCCGTGACTTTATTCGCATTACCGGTCATTTCGATGTTCATGCTCTCCGGGGCGACATCGATGATCTTAGCGCGAAAGATGTCGCATACCTGCATGACTTCGGAGCGTTGTCCGGCGGACGCGGTCACTTTAAGCATGACGAGTTCGCGTTCAGTCGCTTGGCCGCTGGAAAACTCAGTCACTTCGAGCACATTGATCAGCTTATTGACCTGCTTGATCGCTTGGTCGAGTGCTTCACCGTCACCGACAATTGTGGCCGTGATGCGCGAGAACTTGTCATCTATCATCGGGCCTACATTCAGAGTCTCGATATTGAATCCGCGGCCGCTGAACATTCCAGCGATGCGGGCGAGAACTCCGAATTTGTTTTCGACGAGAATTGAGATAATGTGGCGCATAATGGGTCAGGGGGATTCATGTATCAATCCCCCGTCTCAACGATAAAAAATGGTAGACGGTGAGGGATTCGAACCCACGACCCCCTCGGTGTAAACGAGGTGCTCTAACCAGCTGAGCTAACCGTCCAGATTTGGGAAAACGGAGACGATGCCGTTGCCACTAGGTGAATCAAGCCTATTTTTAGCGCTATTTACAGTTTTCGAGCTTTTATCAAGAGCT
>DLQD01000115.1 GCA_002480015.1 Opitutia bacterium UBA7441 | reverse complement strand
ACGCAAAGGCCGCTATACTTTCCAACAAATGGTCTCCATCGCCCCGGACGAGCAGATTCGCCTCGAGGCGAAAGACGGCCGCGTGACCACCCGGATCATGGACCTCTTCTGCCCCATCGGTAAAGGCACCCGCGGACTCATCGTGGCTCCGCCTCGCACGGGCAAGACCACCCTCCTCCACGATATCGCCCACGGCGTGATCGAAAACCACCCCGAGTGCCACTGCATCGTCCTCCTCGTCGACGAACGGCCCGAGGAAGTGACCGATTTTAAGCGCAGCGTCAACGCTGAGATCTACGCCTCCTCCAACGACGAAGAACTCTCCAACCACCTCCGCCTCGCCGATCTGGCCATCGAACGCGCCAAGCGCCTGGTCGAAGCGGGCAAGGACGTGGTCTTCCTCCTCGACTCCATCACCCGCCTCGCCCGCGCCTATAACGCCGCATCCGGCAAAGGCGGCCGCACCATGACCGGCGGCCTCGACGTGCGCGCCCTCGAAAAGCCCCGCCAACTCTTCTCCGCCGCGCGTAACTGCGAAGAAGGCGGCAGCCTCACCATCATCGCCACCGCCCTCATCGAGACCGGCAGCAAGATGGACGAGCTGATTTTCCAAGAATTCAAAGGCACCGGCAACATGGAGATGGTGCTCGACCGCAAGGCCGCCGAGCTCCGCCTATGGCCCGCGATCAATCTCAACGCCTCCGGCACCCGTAAGGAAGAGCTCCTCCTCTCCGGCAAATACCTTGAAGGCGCCCAATTCCTCCGCCGCGCCCTCGCCGGCCAAAAGATCGAAGACGCCGCCGAAGCCATGATCGACCGCTTTCAGCAGACCAAGAACAACGACGAGTTCCTCAAGCTGTTACAGCGGTAGGCAGGGCGTAGGGGCGCGGCTTTCCCGGCCTGAGCCTGCCGAAGTGCAGCCGCCAGGCAGCGCCTAGCCTGGAATCGCAATCCAATGCTTGACTGCCTCTTTTCGGAGTCAGGACACCTGTCGCGGCGTAACTCGTGAAGACAGATCCTGCCCTGAAAAGAAAAGCGGCGTGACGGAACGAGGGAGTCGAACCGGCGAGGCGGCTAGTTCGCCGACCCGAGACACCACAAGCCCCTCCAATAGAGTGAATTAGCCATTTAACGGGCTTATTGTACTGTTGAATTTAGAAAGTTTTCCAAAAAACAAAAATGTGTGAATATTGAAATATCATTTTCAAATATACCCTTATTAAACATGAAAAAAATAATCTGCCCCTTACTTCTAGCTGTCGCAACTGCATCCCTCCATGCTGGAGCGGGTCTTTTTGATAGTTTTATTATTGTTCGGACTGCATCTGACACCTACTACGACGTGGGTGCGGTGTCCTTAAATCCAGATTTCCAAGGTAGTTCCCTTGGTTCATTTGATGCCAGCACTGACAATCTCCAGCTCGGCGGACAAACGAAAACTTTCAAGAACGATGGTTCGGATGTCACTAGCGCCAGCCTCCAATACCGAATTTGGCAAGTATCAGAAAGCGGGTCTTTCACGGGTTTCGGTTATACCTTTCAAATTGACAGCGTTGGTGGTGTTGGTGGCGACCAGCAGTGGGGAAGCGATGTAGCTGGTGGCAACAGCACTGCCTACTACACTTCCAATCTCTTGAGCGGCCTCAGCGCAGGGGATTATACGTTGGAAGTTTTCACTCAAATCACGACCAATGGGATCAATGCTGATTCTATTATCTACGCAAATAATGGCACTGCCAACTATGAGGCTACTTTCACTATAGTGCCCGAGCCCGGAACCTTTGCACTCGTCGCAGGCCTTCTTGGATTCATTTATGTAGCGATCCGCCGAAGGGTTGCTTAATTCAATTCTAATCTCTAACTTTCAAGCCGTCAGCTACTGCTGGCGGCTTTTTTATGCGACTGGTCTTAGTCCCCTGTCTGTGTGAAATTACTCATCTATAAGCTAATTTACCTCATACTGGCCTTGAGTTGCCTAGCGCAAATGCGCATCGAGGAAACCATCGTCGTGCGTGCAGAAATGATCACTGAAGATGGAAGACTAGACTTGACCGCTTACAAGAGGGGACAAGACCTCATTCGGGCGACTATTCAAGACGAGTCTGGACGATTCGGCGTGGACGTCATCCACAAGGATGGTCGTATTCACACTATCGAGCGATTGGACGAGGAGACGCGTGTCCATGAACTCACTGGGGACGAAGCAGCAACACATCTACTCGACCTTCTGGCCCTCACACCCCGGTATCACTTTGATAAAAGTAATATCTTCAATTTAAAAACGCCAGTTTTCAGAGACTATCGAGTCGATTTCATCTCCAGTGAAGAGGATAATGAAAGTGTTCTCCCGTCCAAACTGAGGCTTTATAAAAAAACCAATGACACGGAAGTCTTGATCCGGGAAATCATCTACAGCCATTCCAGCCGCCAGCCACAAAAATACACTTTAGAACTTTGGGAACTTGAGTTAAGGGATCTGGTAGATGGGAAGAACGGAAACATCGTTCTGAAAAAAATGGAGAACAATGCAGGCGTTCCAATGTTTATGTTTTCAATTCCAGATGTTCCAGACAAGTAATAATCGTAATGCGGACTTGTCCCTTCACGGCTGAGCAGTGATGCTCCTCAACATGTCCCTCGCCCAAAAATTCTACGATAGCGCACTGGCGCTCCAAGCCAGCGTTTACGAGCGCAACAAAACCACGCTGCAAGTCGCTGGCAAACGCATCGCGCAGAGCTTGGCGGCGGACGGCGTGCTCCACACGTTTGGCTCCGGGCATTCGCATATCCTCGCAGCCGAGATTGAGCGGCGTGCGGGCGGGCTCGTGCCGGTCAGCAGTATCCACGACCCAGCCGACGGCTGGCCGGAGCAGATCGTGGGCTACGGCGCCCGCCTCTTCCAACGCTACGCCTACCAATACGCAGTCCAGCCCGGCGATGTCGTGCTCGTCATTTCCAATTCCGGGCGCAACGCCAGCCCGATCGAAGTCGCGCTGGAGGCGAAGGCAGCCGGTCTCGATGTGGTCGTGCTGACCTCGCTTGAGATGTCGAAGGCCACCACTTCGCGCCACGTCTCCGGCAAGAAGCTTTACGAATTGGGCGACTACGTTTTGGACAACGGCGGCGTGCCTGGCGATGCGGCCATCGACGCGCCCGGGTTTGCCTACAAGGTCGGCCCGACCTCGACGATGAGTGGCGCGTTCTTGCTCAACCTCCTCGCCATGGAGATCATCGAGCAACTCATCACCATGGGCGTGACGCCCCCGACCTACGTCAGCCAAAACGCCGACGGTGGAGCGGAGCACAACGAAGCGCTGGCCAAGAAATACAGGCACCGTATTCGGCGACCGATTTGAGTGCGTTCTACCTAGTGGCGACTTCAGTCGCCGTATCCCACCGCGCGAATGGGCGGATGCTTCGTAATATGGCGGCTGAAACCGCCACTACGCTTGCTTTTTCTAGAAAACGTCTACTATTAGCAACATGAAACTCTCCAGCTATTCCACCGATCTCGGACTTCTCATCTTGCGCGTCGGCATCGGCGGCATGTTCCTCCTCCACGGCTATCCGAAACTCGTTGGTGGCGTGGATCGCTGGGAAGGGCTCGCGCAATACGGCCTCCCCTTCTTGCCGGAAGGGATCGTATCCATCACCTTTGGTCTCGCGGCGGCGCTCGCTGAATTCGGCGGCGGACTGCTCTTGATCCTCGGTGCCTACCACCGCATCGCCTGCGCCGCTCTGGCGGGCACGATGGCGGTTGCGTTTAGTACGAAATGGGATGCTGTGAGCGGCATCGGCGACTTCGCCAAAGAAGCCGGCTGGCCGCTGGAGCTGTTGATCGTCTTTGTCGCACTTTTTTTCGCGGGACCGGGGCGGTTCCGCGTGGGGAAGAGCGTGTAGAAGCAGCAGCTAAGGCAGCCCAGAACAGTAGACCAAGAATCGGCTGCTTTAGCGTTCGACGTATCCCTACCGCGATTGCAGGCGGATTTTGTTCAGTTTCTGGCTGCGGCAGACGTCCATCACTTCAGTGACGTATTTGAGGGGGACTTCTTCGTCCGCGATAAGCAGCACGGGCATGTCAGGGGTCAGTTCACCGGCCAGTTTCATGGCGGCTTCGAGTTCGGCCTTCACTACGGGTCGGTCGTTTAAGTAAATCTCTCCTTCGGGACTGAGCGCGACTACGATTTGCTCTTGAATCTCGTTTTCACCAGCGGTTTCAATCCTGGGCACCGTGATGTTCAGGGTACTGACTTGTTTGAATTGCATAGTGACGAGAAAGAAAAAAAGCAACACAGTCAGGACATCGACCAGAGGTACGATGTTGATTGTGGGCTGCCGTCGGCGACAGCGGATTAAATCGGAAGTGAGATCCATGTCTAGCCATCCCTCGAATGGACAAGCGCCTGAACCCCAAGGGCAATGCGGGCGGCCTGGGACTCGACGCGGCGCAGCAAATAAGCGTGGGCGGCGAGCGCGGGTATGGCGATTGCCAGCCCAAGAATCGTCGTGTTGAGCGCCAGTGCGATCCCGGTGATAAAAGTGCCCGGATCGGGCAGGCCTGTCTCGGCGGAAAAGCCGCTGAAAACCTGCGTCAGCCCTGTCACTGTGCCCAGCAGACCGAGGAGTGGTGCCGCACCGATGACCACTTCGAGTAGAAAAACGCCCCGCTCCATCCGGCTCACTTCCAGCCGGGCATAGGCTTTAAGCGAATTGCTGTCCACCTGTTGGGACTGATAGAAGGCTATAATTCGTCCCGCGACTGATCCCGTATCCGCCGGGACGTCAGCCACTCGGCCAGCGACAAAAGCCTCCACGACGGAGCCCGGAACGATGCACGACGGGCGGAGCGCTATCAGCCGCTCGATGGTAATGAAGACCGCGAGAAAGGAGCAGAGGCCGAGTGGGTAAATAAAAATTCCGGCATGTGTGAAGATATCCATAAGTGAAATGTTAAAATTGCTCTTTTGAGAAATCAGTCAGGTAAGATACAAGCGCTTGAAGTGGGATTCCAACATAATCAAAGGAATCGGGCATAGAAAAGGCGCAACCACGTTGCGCCTTTTGTCAGTGAAACGAATCCGAAGTTCCTCGTTTTGAGCCATACAATGAATAGGTGTGTCTCTTAATCCTGGAATGTCGCGATGAGCCGCAGCAAAATAACAATACGTTTCTGGTATCACGCCTGCATATAAGGGAGGGCAGCCGCCGTGCGGGACACTGCGTCCGTGCCAACGAGCAGCTCATCGAGCGGATCATAATTGCCGCTCAGCAAACTGTCGCGTGCTCCGGGCTTGATTTCGCAGGGTACGGATTGATCGCCAAACCAGATTTTGTGATCCTCCACGTCGATCGTGATCTCGATCTCTGGATTCGTGTCGATGGCCTTGGTGATGATCTCACGGTCGGTGTCGCTCGCGATCACGCAGACGACCCCGAGATTGGTCGAATTACCGAAGAAAATCTCCGCAAAACTGCCGGCGATCACCGCGTTGTAGCCAGCACGGAGGATCGACTGGGGGGCGTGCTCGCGGGAGCTACCGCAGCCGAAGTTGTTACCGCTGACGATGATCGAGGCCTCAGCGAAGCGGTGATCGTTGAGGTTGTGTTTTTTATCCTCGCCCGACTCGGTCTTACGCACGTCGTAGAAGAGATACTCGCCCAGTCCGTCGAAGGTGATGCACTTCATGAAGCGTGCGGGGATGATGCGGTCGGTATCGATATCGTCGCCGGGCACGAAAACGCCCTTTCCGGTGACTTGTTTAATAGGTGTGGATGGCATTTTTAAATGACTGATTGCTAATGAATGATAATTGAGAACTAAGCGCCGACAGGGGCGAAACCGAAGACCTCTCGGGCGTCGGCAACCTCCCCTGTTACGGCGGCTGCGGCGACCATGAGCGGGCTCATAAGCATAGTGCGACCGGTCGGGGAGCCTTGGCGACCCTTGAAGTTACGGTTTGATGAACTAGCACAGAGCTGGTCGCCGATCAATTTATCAGGGTTCATGGCCAGGCACATAGAGCACCCGGCTGCGCGCCATTCGAAGCCGGCTTCTTTGAATATTTTATCCAGACCTAGCTCTTCAGCGATTTTGGCCACAACCTGCGAACCGGGCACGGCGATGGCTTGCACGCCGGGAGCAACTTTGCGGCCTTCGATGTACTTGGCGACTTCCTGGAAGTCAGAAAGGCGGCCGTTGGTGCAAGAACCAAGGAAAGCGATGTCGATCTTCTTGCCCTTGATTGGGCTGCCGCCTTCGAACTGCATGTATTCCAAGGCTTCGGCCACGGAATCGCGTTCGGACTGGGTCGGCGCGTTTTCGATGCTCGGAATGTTTTCCTCGATCCCGACGCCCTGTCCCGGGGTGATCCCCCACGTCACAGTGGGCTGGATCGAAGCCGCGTCGATTTCTACGACGTCGTCGTAGCTGCAATCGGAATCCGAGGCGAAAGATTTCCAGCGCTCGACCGCCGCATCCCAATCCGTGCCCTTCGGCGCGTAGGGGCGGCCCTTAAGATATTCGAATGTCTTTTCGTCCGGATTAACATAGCCGACACGGGCGCCGCCTTCGATCGACATGTTGCAGACGGTCATGCGCTCTTCCATCGTGAAGTTGTCGAAAGTCGTGCCAGCATACTCGTAGGCAAAGCCGGTGCCGCCTTGCGTGCCGAGCAGACGGATGATGTGCAAAATCACATCCTTCGCATAAACGCCCGGTGCCAGCGTCCCATTCACATTGATGCGGCGCACCTTTAGTTCATTGAGTGCGATGGTTTGCGTGGCCAGTACGTCGCGCACCTGACTGGTGCCGATTCCAAAAGCGACTGCGCCAAAAGCACCGTGCGTGGCGGTATGGGAATCGCCACAGGCGATCGTCGTGCCCGGTTGAGTGATGCCCTGCTCAGGCCCCACCACGTGGACGATGCCCTGATGACCCGTATGGGTATCGAAAAAAGTAATGTCGTTCTCCGCACAATTCTTGCGGAGTTCCTCGATCATGCCTTGCGCGAGCGGATCACTGTAGGGCTCCACCGTCTCGTTGGTCGGTACAATATGGTCGACCGTCGCGAAGGTGCGGTGCGGGAATTGCACCTTGAGCCCCTTGTCACGCAGCATACCAAAGGCCTGCGGACTCGTGACCTCGTGAATAAGGTGCGTACCGATTAACAACTGCGTCTGCCCGTTCGCCAATTGGCGAACTGCGTGCGCATCCCATACTTTTTCAAATAAGCTTTTGCCCATAATCTAGTTCCTAATGAAGAGTGATTCTCAAAAGCGTCTCAATAAGGATAGCTTTGAGGTGGCTGGCAACCGCAAAGGCGGGAATTTTTCTTGGGCGCTACAGCTATTCTCGGAAGCGGGGCGCCCTAGCTCCGATAGCCCGACCCAATGAATTCAAAAAAACCCGCAGCCTAGGCTGCGGGTTTGAAATTTGAACTTAAAACGAAGGGGTAATCGCTTAAAGAACCGCTTTGAGGCCAGCGCCGGCTTTGAATTTCACAGCTTTGGAAGCCTTGATCCTAATCTTGGCGCCAGTTTGTGGATTGATGCCATCACGAGCTGCACGCTTGGTTACAGAGAAAGTCCCGAAACCGATGAGTTGAACATTCTTGTCCTTTTTCACGCCCTTTTTAATGCCTTCGATGACGGCTTCGATCGCGCGTTCAGCGGCTGCTTTGGAGGTGTCTGCACCGAGTGATTTTTGTACTTCTGCAACGAGTTCTGCTTTATTCATATAGTATAATTATGTTGTTGAGGTTATTTGGTCTAATGACCGTCGCAAATAAGAAAAGTCGGGATGAATACCGTCAACGGAAATCTGCTCTAAAGCCTTATTTTTTCAGGGTTTCAGCA
Organism: Opitutia bacterium UBA7441; assembly: GCA_002480015.1. Taxonomy (GTDB): domain Bacteria; phylum Verrucomicrobiota; class Verrucomicrobiia; order Opitutales; family Coraliomargaritaceae; genus Thalassobacterium. The sequence continues at coordinate 7,845 of DLQD01000115.1, read as the reverse complement.
GAGGACGAGGCTCAGGTCCTGTATCAGAGCGATTTTAAGCACCCTGCCGCGCCTCAATCACCTGTTTCAGTAGGGTCTCTGACGCTTCGACTTTTGAAATCCCGCGTTCCTCGGCGATCTGTCCTGCCCGCTTCAAGAGCTGCGCAGCCATCACCCGGGCCTGCGTTTCAGGCGCTCCCAAATTGATAAAAATGCGGGCAACCTTCGCAATCTCACAATCCTGGCCCTCAGTCATTTCTAAGTCCTACTGAAAATGGGTTCATTACGTTCATTAAAAAAGCACCACTGTGCAGTTCTGATCCGGCATCAGCAAAACGGGTTTTTAAAATGGCCACCCCCAGCCATCCTTCGGCTCGCGGATACGCGCTGCGCAAATCGCCGACTTGCTTCGCATGACTATCGTAGAGTGCCATTGGCGGCCGCGGAACTCTGCCTTCGCCTTGCACGATAAAAAGTCGACGCTGCGGCCGGCCTACATTGTGCATCCGCGCAACGACCTCCTGCCCGAGGTAGCAACCTTTGGTAAACGAAATTGCCTCGTGCTCCAATTCACCTTCGCCCGGCAAATCGGACGCACCGATCTCCTCAGGCACTTGGGGAATACCTGCGGCGATCCGGCAGAGGCCGCGTTCGCCTTCGGACAACGCCGTCAAGCCTGCTGCGACCAGCCGATCCCGGACGACACCTCGTGACGCAGCGGAATCAAATTGCATATGATACAAGCCGTTTCGCCCTGAAAAAAGAAGCCCACCGTCGATCCGGACGTAATTCTGCGGCCGAGGAGGCTGCCAGCCTGCGGCTTGCAAACCCGCGTCGGACACCTCGAAGGCGTAGCCGGATGCGCAGTGCTCGATCTCAACGTCGTCGGCGATGATATGCCGCTGCAGATGGGCAATGATACGCTCACCCGCACAGCGCTCGCTGAGCACGCGGAAACGCTCGTCTCCTTCGCAGAGCACCACACTGTCGGCAATCACCTTGCCCTTGACATCCAGCCACAGCCCATAGGTAGAGCGCCCCGCCTCGAAAGGCCGCAGATCATTCGTGAACTGGCTCTGCAAAAAATCCGCCGCATCCTCATCTGAAACGAGGAAATGCGCTGCCGGCGTATATTCATAAAAACTTTTGGAAGCATCCATCCCCCACAGTCATAAACAACCCATCGAAAGATTCAAACAGTATTCAAAGCAATCCCGATGCGAGAGTGCTTGCTGAAGCAGCGCACTACGTATTCCAAATCACTCATCATCACTCATCAGTCATCATTCATCAGTCATCATTCATCACTCATCCCGCATCAGTCATCCCGCATCTCGCATTTAGCTTGTTCCAATCACGATGCTACTCTACACATCCCGCCCGTGAAAAAAGTCACCGATATTAACATCACCTCTAAAACGCTGCTCCCCTCCCCGCTCGCGCTTTGCGCCGAGATTGAAAAGACGGAAGCTGCCGACAAATTTGTGGCCGAAAGCCGCGATGCGATCAACAAGATCATCTTCGGCGACGATCGCCGCCTACTTGTCGTGATCGGCCCCTGCTCGATCCACGACCTCAAGGCCGGCCGCGAATATGCCGAGAAACTGGCCACCCTCGCCAAGGAACTGGACGACCGCATGCTTATCGTCATGCGCGTGTATTTTGAAAAGCCCCGTACCACGGTGGGCTGGAAGGGACTGATTATGGATCCCAAACTCGACGGCACCAGCGATATCCCTGAGGGGCTGCGCATCGCCCGCCGCTTCCTGCTCGACATCATTGAACTCGGCCTGCCAACCGCAACGGAGCTACTCGACCCGATCACCCCGCAATACATCGCCGACCTCATCTCTTGGTCCGCGATCGGCGCCCGCACTACCGAGAGCCAGACGCACCGACAAATGGCCTCTGGCCTCTCCATGCCGCTCGGCTTCAAAAACGGCACCGACGGTGGCCTCGACGTGGCCATCAACGCGATCAAAGCCGCCAGCCAACCACAGACTTTTCTCGGCATCGACAATGAGGGCCGCGCCAACGCCCTCACGACCAAAGGCAACCCCCACTGCCACGTTGTGCTGCGCGGCGGTTCCCACGGCCCCAACTACGGGGCCGACGATGTCGCCCAAGCCCGCGAAAAACTGACAAAGGCCGGCCTGGTCCCCGCCATCATGACGGACTGCAGCCACGCCAATAGCTCCAAAGACCCCGGTCGCCAGCCGGAAGTCTTCGCAGAAATCGTACGCCAGAGTCTGATTGATCCCAGCGTCATCGGCGCAATGGTCGAAAGTAACCTCCACTTCGGCAACCAGTCCTTCCCCCAGCCCATCGAAGACCTCAAATACGGCGTCTCCATCACCGACGGCTGCATCGACTGGGAAACCACCGAAGCCATGCTCCGCAAAGGCCACGCCGACCTCGCGCCGCTTTTTACTTAACCCATCAATAAGGAGAACTTCTGCCAGTCCCTTCCGAGGACTTGCCACTTTACTAGGCCTCCCAACCACTCAACGTTTTAACACTACAACCACGCAACAAAATCATGAGCACAACACCCATCCGAGTCGCCGTCACCGGCGCAGCTGGCAACATCGGCTACGCCCTCCTCTTCCGCATCGCATCCGGTGCCATGTTCGGACCCGACCAGCCGGTCGCTCTGAACCTGATCGAAATCCCACCCGCCCTCGACGCGCTCAAAGGCGTCGTCATGGAGCTCGACGACTGCGCCTTCCCTTTACTCAAGGACGTCGTCGCCACGACCGATATGGACGAAGGCTTCAAGGACGTCAACTGGGCGCTCCTCGTCGGCTCTGTGCCCCGTAAGGACGGCATGGAACGCGCCGACCTCCTCGGCATCAATGGCAAGGTCTTCACCGGCCAGGGCAAGGCCATCGCCGCCAACGCGGCCGCCGATGTCCGCGTGCTCGTGGTCGGCAACCCCTGCAACACCAACTGCCTCATCGCGATGAACAACGCCGAGGGCATACCCAGCGACCGTTTCTTCGCCATGACCATGCTCGACGAAAACCGCGCCAAGACACAACTTGCCCAAAAGGCCGGCGTCGATGTGACCGAAGTCACCAACATGACGATCTGGGGCAACCACTCCGCCACCCAGTATCCCGACTTCTACTCCGCCAAGATCGGCGGCCAGTCCGCTGCCGACGTCATCGGCGACGAAGCCTGGCTCAAAGACACCTTCATCCCCGACGTGCAAAAGCGCGGCGCCGCTATCATCAAAGCACGCGGCGCTTCCTCCGCCGCATCGGCCGCCAACGGCATAGTCGATTCCGTGCGCAAGCTGACCACACCAACACCTGCCGGCGACACCTTCAGCATGTGCCTCTGCTCCGACGGCAGCTACGGCACCCCCGAAGGCCTCATCATCTCCTTCCCCTGCCGCTCCGACGGCCAGAAGGTCGACATCGTCAAAGACGTCGAACTCAACGAGTTCAGCCGAGAGAAATTTTCTGCCTCGGTCGAAGAACTTTCTGAGGAACGGGAGGCGGTTAAAGAACTTCTTTAAATTAAGCCTAAAATCCGAAATTGATATCAATCAAGCCCGTCTAGCTTCAGAGATATTTTTCTCTAAGCTAGACGGGCTTTTTTTGGGTTTGCACGATAAGAGATAGCATGTAGACACAATCGTGAACGGGGAATCGCATATACTTGGCCAGATTATCATTCTATCATCTTTACTCCTTTAGTTAATTCGATGGAGATTCCGCCCGTCCTTCCGATTAAACTCCACTTCCTCTCGCTATTTGAGAAAGGTCGATCCGAGGTCGCCTTCTACAATCGGGTCTGCACGCAGCATGGTGGAAACTACACTTTAATCGTGGAAGATCCCAGAGAGGCGGATTATGTCATCCTACTCGGGCTCCAGGATCAGGGAAACTTTACGCCTGACACGTTTGAACACGAAATTTTTGCAAAATATCCAACAAAATGTATCGTCATCTCTGAATGCGATGAACCCGTTGAACTTTGGCCCGGTCTTTACACCAGTGGACGGCGTGACGGAGTCCCCTCGGGCTATATTGAAGGGTGGTTTTACCCTTTTCACGACAATGCCTTCCCAAATATTGCCTTGGCTAACCGTCCACCAACAGCATCGGAGAAAAAATATATCGCTTCGTTTATCGGAACCCGATCGCACATTCTTCGCAACAAGATATCAAGGCTGTATCGAAAAAACCCGGACATATTTCTGAAAATCGAAACCAGTTACCGTCATTTTGATCATGACTTTGAGAAGTCGTCCGAAGCTCAAAGCAGATACGCAGACATCATGTGCGCGAGCCACTTTAGCCTATGCCCGAGAGGCAAGGGATTGTCGAGCATGCGTATTTTTGAGTCCATGCGAATGGGCGTCGCACCAGTGATACTTTCTGACAACTGGATCCCCTCTTCCCTTGTCGAATGGGAGCACTGCAGTCTCCGAATCCGAGAACGTGAACTGAAAAATCTGCACTCTATTCTGGTTAGGAATCTGGATCGTAGCAAGGAGCTCGGCGAGGCTGCACGCCATGCTTACGAAAATTGCTTTGCTCAAGCAAATATTCCCAGGCAGTTAACTAGGGCCCTACCTAAAGTCTCCTGGAAAGGAAAAAGCCTTAAAGGGCCCTCGCAGTCTTTCCATAGAAATTTGTTTAAGCGCCGGACGCGCGGCTACCGTTTCGCTTACTATAAAGCGCGCATGGGGAATGCAGCAGCAAGACTGCACGACTTCCTGACTGCCGGAGGATCTTGATCTCGCCGTTCGACCGGAACTTACCAGCTCAGATGATGCAGAACAGCCCAGTAAGACAGAAATTTACTCTGTCAAAGAAACTCAAGAGCAGGGTTCTGTCACTGAAAGGCGAGCTATTTTTCAGGCATTCCGAATTTCGAGATGCTTCCTACTTGTGTTGGTCGAAAACCGGGTCACGAAAGGGGTAATCGAAGCGGGTAGCAAGCCTGTCGGTTCAAGGGCCTGCCTTCGCCCTTCTTCAGTAGCGGCGATGCTGTAGTAGCTCTTCAGATCCTGGTAGAAGCGATTTTTCATACACATCTCTTCGACGGCCCATTGATCGGGTAGCGAGCCGATCGCGGACAAATGTTCACCCTCCCAAAAGACTATTGTTTGGGTGGATAGCATTTGCCGGCAATGAGGGTGGGACAAATCGAGGTAAAAAAAGAAGCAAGCGCGGAAGGTGCCGTGTAGGTCAATTCTTGGGCGGACGGAGAGCTTGAAAAAAGAAAATGAATCAGAAGTGTTCGGCGGAATCCCGGACAAGCCAAGACGACTCAGGCCCCGATCGATGCATATACAGGCACTGAACCAATAGATCGCCCGAGTAGTAAAATTGTGCAAGGAGTCATAGTCGCCGCCATTGACCCCCAGGATTTTCATGGCCAGCGAGTCTCCACAGATTTCACAATACTGGGAAGCGACCCATCGACCCTCCTGAAATACTTTCAATAGAAAACCTCCCTGCCCGAGCCCCCGGAGGAGAACCTCATGGTCGCCGATGATTGCCTCCTTGCCCCAAGACCCGAGAACTGTAGGTCGATGCTGCCGATTGTAAAAATATTCAAAGTCCTCACGACTAGTAGAAATAGCATAAGAGAATATTCGGGTAATTTGGTTGATCTTGTTTCGGTCGGCTTTCATCGACCTTTTCAAGCTTTCCGTATCTTTTGGAATCGGCAAATACAGCCAGACGCACCAGGGCACCTGTAAAGCCTTTTTCGCCATCCGTCGCTCATTTCCCCAATCAGATACGACAGCTAGGCCATAGCGCTTCGACAGTCTTCTGGCCAGAAAATGGCGGGGACCGAGGAGTGGAAGCGTGGTCCTGCGATTCTCTTCGGAACGTCCGAGATACCAGCGGCAGCATTGCGATGTGTGTCTTTCGTGGCCAATAACCGCAATTTTTGTTCCAGTCCCCAAGTGACTGAAAATACGGATGGAGAAGCGCCTGAAGCCCGATTTCAGCTTCTCTCGCATATAGTTGAGTTTCATTTATAGATAGCGGAAAAAGCTGAATGCATACTCTCGAAAGCTACCTCCAATTCGAGGGTTGATCTCAAGAAGTTTAGGGCTACCTTGAAATGGTTTGTAATCAATACAGCAGATCCCGTCAAAATCGATTCGGTTTAAGAGCTCCTCCCAGATATATAGAAACGGATCGCGGACGATTCTTCGCAGTTTCGGACAGTTTTGAATGTTGATAGGATGCTCTTCGCTGAAGGAGTATTCAATCGCCCATGCATGTCTGATTTTGCCTTTGCGTATCAAAATATGTGAGGCAAGTTCAACCTCCCCTGGTATGTAGGCCTGAAGCATATGTTCATGGAAGTCATCCCGCCCTCTGAGTTGCTCCAACTGGGCTTCATTTTCAATGAGCTGAACCCCATTACTGTTAAAGTTTTTCAGTGGCTTAAGCAGACAGGGAAATTCGTTTTCAGTGAAGATAGGGAGCAAATCTCGATAGCCAAGCTCAATCAACTGGTCAAACAGTCGGCGTTTATCATTGCACAGATGAAAAGTCGATTCGTTGGGGCTGACTAGCCTCGGGTCACATTTCAAAAATTCAGGCAGGGCCAGATAGGCATCCGATGATATCGGGATAACAATATCGTATGTATCGAAGGAAGCAACTGTGGCGAAGTCCTTAAAAGAGATCTGGTATTTAAACCAGGGGGCAAAGCGAGTTGAAGTCTCATCCCAATCACAGGACGAACAGAGAATCCTTTTTGATGGTGCCAACAGCCAATCTAGAATCAACCAATAGACGACAAGAGAAAGTTTTCTTAATTTAGCAGAGAGGATGGCGAACTCACGATTCATAAATAGGTGGGCATTTGAGCACAACAAGAACTAATTCCCAAAGGAAGGCAAGGCGGTCTAATAACGCTTCGCCATATTCAAGTAGAGCGGCGTATGTTTGCCTTAGCAAATTCAATCTGAAACGTTGCATGTAGTTAAATGCAACGCCATATCATGATCAGAGAGATTCCAGAAAATAGGCCGCGGCAAAGAAATTAACAAAGACTGTTCGTGCTTGCCGCTTCTGAAGATTCTCGGCCTTCAAATCGATCTTCTGAATGTAGCTTTCGACCGCATTTGTGTCGAAGTAATGTTTCACTATCTCTGACTTCAAATACGTTAGTAGGCGTTCCTTCATATCCTCAAATTCGCGTTCCAGGAGCACGCTAACGGCTGGCAAGCTTGGACCCGCCTTATCATTTCGAGTCCGAATGCTCTCTGGTAGTATCCCTCGCATGGCTTGTCGGAAGGGGTAGCGGTTCACACCCCGGCGAACCCAGAGACTGCTTGGCATACCAAGGGCCACCCGGAGCACCCGCAGGTCAAGCAGCGGGTATCGATAGTTCAGGCCAAAAGCCTCAGCCAAGACCGTTTGCTCAGAAACCACCCGATGCAGCTTCGACTCACTCAAGGCGATCACCTGCCACGCATTCATATCAAAGGGAGAACATATATTGAGTGGCGTGCATAGTTCCTTGAAAGTCGTCTGCCCTTCCAGACTCAGCAGGCCGCAGATTTCCTCCTGACCCCGGATCCAATGATTCCCACTTGATTGCATCGGAGCATACTTTTGCCGCCCGCCCATCCGCTCGGCAAAATAGCGGAGCACATACTTGGATTTTGGCCACCAGCCCTCAATCGATGGGCTGTAGAATGTTTCGCGAATAAGAGGCACCGTCAGACGATTCTCGTAGCAATGCCGCAAATATTGAGGTGCTCGTTGGGTCACAAACTCATCGCCCCCAAAACCGGAAAAGAGCGTCGAAAGCCCTTTCGACTGGGCCAGCCGGTAGCTGGGCAAGGAATACCGGGCAATCCCCGAAGGACTCCAAATC
>DLQD01000050.1 GCA_002480015.1 Opitutia bacterium UBA7441 | reverse complement strand
AGGTGGAGGAGCCCGTCGGAAGCAGCGCCTTCGAGTTGGTAGCCATCGGACACGCGGGCCACGGCATCGGGGCTCCAGTAAGTGCGCAAGTCGGCAAAGATCTGCGCACTGTTTGTGAGTAGCTGCCCGAAGAGCATGCCAGCACCGTTCAGGGCATCATTCTCGGTCGCCACGATATATGGGGGGCGTTTACCGTTCCAGTCGAAGGAGGTGTTGAGAATGGCTTCCATGAAGTCACCGTTCGGGAAGTGATCCGTCCATTGGCGCTGGCCTTGGAAACCGGCGGCGATGGCGTAGTGGCCTTGGGCTTGTTCGCCGTAGCCGGCCTTGGCGAGCTGGTCGTTGCCAACCATGAGGTCGCGGGCGATGAGCGCCATCTTGACCGAGTCGGTCCATTCGCTGTCGAGTTGCTCGCGGCTGCGCTGGGTCGCTTCGCTGTTGTAGTCGTCACCCTCGGGGCAGTTTGCTTTCACCCAGGCGAGTGCTTTTTCAAATTCGGCTTGGTCGTAGGTACCCTGACTCATGCGGCCGACAAACTCGGTCATATCGATCGCTTCGACACGCATGCCGAGGTAGCGCTCCCAGAAGGCGGGTTCGACGACGGAGCCGGCGATACCCATCGAGGTGCCCCCCATGGAGAGGTAGGCTTTGCCACGCATGTAAGCGACGGCCAGACCTGCGCGAGCGAAGTTGAGCAACTTCTCGACAACGTCCTGCGGCATGATCTCGTCACCCGCCTCCTGCACGTCTTTACCGTAGATGCCAAATGCGGGAATACCCTTTTGTGTGTGCCCCGCGAGGACAGCGGCAAGGTAAACGGCACCCGGGCGCTCAGTGCCGTTAAAACCCCAAACTGCTTTCGGGCGGTGTGGGTCCATGTCCATCGTCTCGGAACCGTAGCACCAGCAGGGAGTCACCGTGAGACTGAGGCCAACACCTTCGCGCTGGAATTTTTCTTCGCAAGCGGCCGCTTCGCGCACGCCGCCGATGTTGCTGTCGGCGATGACACACTCGACAGGACTGCCGTCGAGATTGCGCAGCTCAGAGGAGAAGAGATCCGCCACACGCTTGGCCATGTCCATAGTTTGGACTTCGAGAGACTCGCGCACGCCACCGAGCCGTCCATCAATTGTGGGACGAATGCCGATTTTAGGGAAGTTGAATGGATGTTTGCTCATAGGAATATCTATTTTGTTGGTGATACGTTGCGTTAGAGAGAAACACTTAATTTAACTGAAAGTAGCCTTGTTCGCTAGGGTGATTTCTGATGCTGTATGGATATTATTGAACGATTCATTCTAAACCAATCTTCATGGACGAACATTCACTAGAGTTATCAGCGCAGGTCACAAAGGGGCGCTACGCAAACTTATCGAGCCCGGGGACTGAGCTGCATCAGATATTCATGATGGGCTACGAGGAATGTACTCCTGACTACAGAATTGAACGTAATGAATTCCCGTTCTGGACGTTAGAGTATGTCGCAAGTGGAGCAGGTGTCTATCTTGAAGGACAGCATACACGGCCGATCCGCCATGGAGCCGTGTTTACCTATGGTCCTAAAATCGGTCACTGCTTCTGGAACGAAAGCGATCGTCCCTTCAAGAAGTATTTTATCGCCAGTAGTAGCGATGCGTTTCCAGTGGCTTGGCGTGAGGCCGGACTTCTGCCTGGAAAAATGCTACAGGTGGGCAATGGTGTGCCCTTCGTCTCAATCTTTGACCAAATGCTGGACGAGGGCGTGTGCGCAGACACGCAATCGCCTCAGATAGTGACCAACTTAGAGCAGGTCTTGCTCGCCCAGATCATTCGACATCGGGGAACCGCGAGGGGCGACAAGTCGGGCTCTAGAAAAGTCTACGATTTGAGCATGGATATCTTGCAGAAAGATTATCGGCGTTTGAACTCGCTCACCGATCTCGCCAAATGCTCAGGCTATAGTGGCGAGTATCTTTGTCGGATTTTTAAGAAGTATCACGGCGAGTCACCCTATCAGGTGCTCCTGCACCGTAAAATGAGTGCCGCTTGGTTGTTACTGCGCGATGGCCGGCTGCAGGTAAGTGCCGTGGCTCGCGAACTGGGCTATCAGGATCCGCTACACTTTTCCCGCACCTTCAGGAAAATCATGGGCTGCGCGCCGAGCTCCGTGCACCAAAGAATGGAGAATGGCGTATAACAGCTCGCAATTCTAATTGAACTGCCAGCATTCACGGTTTCACTTGAGCTCATGCCTGACCCGCAAAAAGAAATCGCCAAGCTGCGCGCTCAAATCACCGAGCATGATCGTCTCTATTATAAAGATGCCCAGCCCGCGATCGATGACCAAGCTTACGACCGACTCAAGGCGCGACTAGCTGAATTGGAGTCCACCCATCCAGAATTCGACTTCGGCGAATCACCAACACAATCGGTGGGTGATGACCGCATTGAAGCCTTCGAGAGCTACCGGCACCGCAAGCCGATGCTGAGTCTCGACAACACCTACAGCTCTGAAGAACTGATCGAGTTCGGCCAGCGCTTGAATAAACGCTTCCCCGACCAGTCGCTCACTTATCTGGTCGAGCCGAAGATCGACGGCGTCGCAGTCAGTCTGACCTACGAAAACGGAGCACTCGTGCGCGCCGTTTCGAGGGGCAACGGCGTCGAGGGCGACGACATCACGCAAAACGTGCGCCCGATCAAAGGACTCCCCGTCTCCATTGCCGATGCGCCTGCCGTGCTCGAAGTGCGCGGCGAGATCTACATGCGGCACGAAGAGTTTGAACGCATCAACCTTGCCCGCGAAGCCGAAGGGCAGCCACTCTACGCCAACCCGCGCAATTTGGCCGCAGGCACAATCAAACTGCTCGACCCAGCTGAAGCGCGCAGCCGGAAGCTCGACATCGTGCTCTACGGCGTCGGCGCCTGCGAGCCGGGCAACTACTTCAGTGCCCAATCTGAGATACAGCAAACGCTCAAAGACTGGCACTTCCCCGTTCTTGAAAAATACTGGCTAGCCGAGGGTATCAAAGACGCCTGGAAATGTATCGAGGAACTGGATACGATACGTCAAGGCTTCGCCTATCCGACCGACGGCGCCGTCGTCAAACTCAACGATTTTTCCAAACAAGAAGAAGCCGGCTTTACTTCAAAAGCACCCCGCTGGGCGATCGCCTACAAGTTCGAGGCCGAGCGCGCAGAGACCTTGCTCAAAGAGATCAGCCTGCAAATCGGCCGCACGGGTGCCGTCACGCCTGTTGCCATCCTCGAGCCTGTCCAGCTGGCCGGCACCACCGTCTCTCGCGCCACACTTCACAACGAGGACGAAATAATGCGTAAAGACATCCGCCCCGGCGACACCGTGCTCGTGCAAAAGGCTGGCGAGATCATCCCGCAAGTGCTCAGCGTCAACCTCGACAAACGCCCCGACGACAGCCAGCCCTTTATCTTCGGCGAGCACCTCAAAACACTCGGCATCGAGGCCGAGCGCGACCCTAGCCAAGCCGTATGGCGCATCGTGAGTAAGGACGACCCCATTCGCCAGCAACGCGCCCTCCAGCACTTCGCCGGTCGCCCCTGCATGGATATCGAAAACCTCGGCACCGCCGTGGTCGAGCAGCTTGTGACCCGTGGCCTCGTTAAAACACCCGCCGACCTGTACACCCTGTCGGAAGCGCAACTTCTGGAGCTCGACAAATTCGCCGAGAAGTCCGCCCAGAATCTCGTTGCTGCGCTCGAAGCTAGTAAACAACGCGAGCTATGGCAGCTCATCCACGGCCTCGGCATCCCCCACGTCGGCAAACAATCGGCCAAAGACCTAGAGGCCAACTTCGACTCACTCGACGCCATCGCCGCCGCCACCGAGGAGCAGCTCGAAGCGCTCGACGGCATCGGCAGCATCATAGCTCAAAGCATCCACGCCTGGTTCGACGACACGAAGAACCAACAACTTATCGAGCAGCTCAAAGCCCACGGCCTTAACTTCGAAAGCAGCCGCCAAACTCAGGCGGACGGCGCGCTCTCCGGCAAAACCTTTGTGCTGACTGGCACCCTACCCAGCATGACCCGCGACGAAGCGACCCAGCTGATCGAAGCCGCCGGCGGCCGCACCAGCTCCAGCGTCAGCAAAAAGACCGACTACCTCCTCTCCGGCGAAGCCAGTGGCTC
>DLQD01000082.1 GCA_002480015.1 Opitutia bacterium UBA7441 | reverse complement strand
CGAGGCGTATGCAACGCTACGAGGTGACGCTGATCCCGCTGGCTGAGCAAGCTCTGGATAATTCGAGAGCCGCCTACGAGAGCGACCAGCTCAGTGCTCTGGAAATGATCGATAGCGAGCGCTCCTTGCTCGAACTGAAACTGAACTACTGGCGAGCCGCCGCAAACGCACATCAAGCGGTCGCCAAAATAAACGCCCTGATCGGCGAATAATCTAAAACGGAAAATTTATATCGAATGAAAAAGAAACAAATACTTATGGCTCTCGGGCTGTTAATTCTCGGTCTGCTTGCAGGTCGATTCCTCCTGCCTTCTAAAGCACCGGAAGGAGCTGTTGGCCACGATCATGGCACTAGGGATGTCGAACCTAGCGAGCCAGAAGTGTGGACCTGTTCTATGCACCCACAGATTCAACAGCCGGACGCAGGCGATTGTCCGATCTGCGGTATGGATCTGATTCTCCTCGCTAATGATAGCGACGGCGACGAAGGCGATCGTGTCTTAAGTATGAGCGAGAGCTCACGCGCATTGGCCGACATTCAAACGACTCTGGTTAAAGAAGAATCTCCCGAGGTAGCAATCCGCCTCGTCGGAAAGCTTGCCTACGACGAGACTTTGGAGAAATCACTCACCGCACGATTCCCTGCACGCATCGATGAGCTGTTCGTCAACTTCACGGGTGCGCAAGTTCGTGCAGGCGATCCATTGGCCAAGGTCTACAGCCCCGATCTTCGCACCGCACAACGCGAATTGCTCAATGCTTACCGAGCCGATCCTGAAAGCATCTACACCGTGGCTGCTCGCAAGAAGCTCCTTCTCTGGGATCTGCTACCCGAGCAAATCGATGCGATCCTTGAGGATGGTGAAGCACAGGATCACTTTACGATCAAAGCACCGGTGGGCGGAGTCGTTATCGCCAAGAATGTAAGCGAAGGTGATTACCTTAAGGCAGGCGAAGTCCTCTTCCGCATTGTTGATCTGAGTAATATGTGGGCTGAATTAGACGCCTACGAGTCAGACCTTGCATGGCTACAAGTAGGTCAATTAGCGGCGCTTTCATTCAAGGCCTTTCCAAGTAAAGTCTTCGAGGGAGACGTCGCATTTATCGAACCAGAGATCAATGCGTTGAGCCGAACCGTCCCCGTTCGCGTCAACGTGCCCAACTCGGAAGCTCGCCTAAAACCTGGAATGTTTGTTCAGGCGGTTGTAACTGGTTTTAACGAAAGTAGCGATGTCCCGACTTTGGTTCCATCCACAGCCGTTCTACGAACGGGGCAGCGGGCCGTTGTCTACGTCGAAAAACCTGATGCGGATCGCCCGACTTATGAAGGACGGGAAATCGAGCTGGGTGTGAGGGCTGGCGATAGCTACGTTGTTACTTCAGGCCTCGAAGGGGGCGAACGGGTCGTCACTAATGGAGCCTTCAAGATTGATAGTGCACTTCAAATTAAGGCAAAGCCTAGCATGATGAATCCAGATGCTGGCTCTGGGAAAGTCGGTCATGACCACAGCGAGATGGCGATGGCTTCCGCTCCACTTGAGCTGCCAGTGGAAATGGCGCTCTCCTTATTGGATGACTATTTAAAACTACAAGCGAGCTTGGCCTCAGACGATCTTGGAGCATCCAAGTCGGCGCTTAAAGCGATGATGCAGGTAACCGGTCATCAAGGTGATCTACCCGACTTGATACATGAAATGCTCGCGGCGGATAGCTTGGATGCGATCCGGCGGCCGCATTTTGAAACGCTTTCAAATTCGCTTGTCGAAGCAGTCATGGATACACCATCGAGCTTTCCCGAAGGCCTTCTCGTGATGCACTGTCCGATGGTTTATGATGACCGCGGGGCCGATTGGATTCAAGCGACTGAGCCCCTTCAAAATCCTTACTATGGAGCGATGATGCTGAAATGTGGTGAGGTTAAAACGAAGGTGGACAGCTTGAAAGGCGCTAAAATCGAAGCGGCTACGGATACGAATTCCAAGGAATTGTTTGTGTCTTTGGTTCCCGCTTATTTGGAGCTGCAAGCTGCCCTTGTTGCGGATGATCTGGATGCATCAAAAGTTGCTCTAAAGTCGATGATGCAGATTACCGGTCATCAAGGCGATCTACCGAACTTGATACACAAGATGCTTGCAGAAGATAGTCTGGATACGATCCGGCGTCCGCATTTTGAGACGCTTTCGAACGCACTGATCGAAGCCGTGGAATCCAATCCGAACTCATTTGAAACGGATCTCTATCTGATGCATTGCCCGATGGTTTACGGCGACCGTGGAGCCAGTTGGCTTCAAGCTGAGAATTCACTCCTGAACCCATACTTTGGGGCCATGATGTTACGCTGTGGTGAGTCGAAAGGTTTAATTAACAAGCAATAGACGATGAGCACGAATCCAAAAAATCCGATCAACCAGCTCATACGTTTCTGTCTGGAGAACAAGCTGGTCGTCATACTCTTCACGGTCGTTCTCATCCTCTGGGGAATTGCCGTCGCTCCCTTTGATTGGGAGTCTGATTTCTTGCCGCGCGATCCGGTCCCGGTCGATGCGATTCCCGATATTGGCGAGAACCAGCAAATTGTTTTCACCGAGTGGATGGGGCGCTCTCCGCAGGATATCGAAGATCAAATCACTTATCCTCTGACGACTGCATTACTGGGTCTACCAGAAGTGAAAACGATCCGCAGTTACTCGATGTTCGGCTTCTCCTCGATCTATATCATCTTCAAGGAAGATGCTGAGTTTTATTGGACGCGTAGTCGCATCCTCGAAAAGCTCAATAGCCTGCCATCGGGCACCTTGCCGCAAGGGGCGTCACCCCAGTTGGGGCCGGATGCCACCGCCTTAGGGCAAGTCTTTTGGTATACACTGGAAGGCATGGATACGGATGGCAATCCGACGGGTGGTTGGGACTTGGACGAACTGCGCAGCACTCAAGATTGGTATGTGCGCTATGCGCTGCAGGGCGTCGACGGGGTCGCCGAAGTTGCGTCTATCGGGGGCTATGTGAAGGAGTATCAGATCGACGTCGATCCCGATGCACTTCGGACCTATGATGTCGCTTTACACGAAGTGTTCGCCGCAGTCCGAGGGAGCAATCTCGATGTCGGAGCGCGCACGATTGAAATCAATGCAGTTGAATACGTCATTCGTGGACTAGGGTTTATCGATAGTCTGGATGATCTCCGCAAGACAGTCATTACCCAACGCAACAATGTGCCAGTGACGCTCGATCAAATCGCCTCCATCGAATACGGCCCCGCGCTACGGCGTGGTGCCTTGGACAAGGCGGGAGCCGAAGCTGTTGGTGGTGTTGTCGTCACGCGTTATGGAGAAAACCCGCTCGAAGTCATCAAACGTGTGAAAGCGAAAATCGTCGAGATTTCGGCGGGCATGCCTAAAAAGACGCTTGAAGACGGCACAGTCAGCCAAGTCGAGGTGGTTCCTTTTTATGATNNATCTACGAGACCCTCGGCACGCTGGAGAATGCCGTGCGGCAACAGATACTCGTCACGATCATCGTTGTTGTGCTCATGGTGATGCATTTACGCAGCGCTTCATTGATAGCAGGTGTGTTGCCACTCGCGGTGCTCTTTTCTTTCATCGGTATGAAGCTGTTTAAGGTTGATGCGAACGTCGTCGCACTATCTGGAATCGCTATCGCGATTGGCACTATTGTAGATATGGGTGTCGTTCTAGTTGAGAACATACTCAAGCACATCGACAAAGCACCACCGGATGAGAATCGTCTGGAAGTCGTCTACCGAGCCTGTAGCGAAGTCGGTGGTGCGGTGGTCACCGCTGTGCTCACTACGGTCATCAGCTTTCTGCCTGTCTTCACAATGCAGGCTGCAGAGGGTAAATTGTTCCAGCCGCTCGCTTATACCAAAACGTTTGCGCTGATTGGTTCTATCCTTGTAGCGATCACGATCATACCTCCACTGGCACACTGGGCATTGGCCAGGCGGAGACGAAGAAAAGCTAAGGCTGTCCCTAGATGGCTCAGCTTGCTTAAGCAGTATTCCCGCTATGTGATTTGTCTTACGGTCGCACTCATCACTGCTTGGTTCTTGGCCGCAGACTGGAAGCCATTGGGTGTTGAAGCAACTTTGATGAACTTTTTCTTTGTCGTTCTCACCATTGGTGGACTCTTAGGATTCTTCTATGTCTTCGTCCATTTCTACGGGCGTATCCTCGCTTTCCTCTTAAAAGCGAAAACAGTTTTTCTCGCTGGTTGTGTGTGTATTATTCTTTTCGGGTTCACCATCTGGTTGGGCTGGGGGAAGGTTTTTGGGTGGATGCCTCAATTCGTTAAAACGTCCGATCCCTATGTCGCTGTGGCCCATGCAGTGCCCGGCCTAGGCAAAGAATTTATGCCGGACCTCGATGAAGGTTCCTATCTCTTAATGCCAACAACCATGCCGCATGCCTCCATCGGCGAGGTCATGGACGTGTTGCGCAAACAAGACATGGCAATCAACGCGATTCCGGAAGTTGAGATGGCTGTCGGTAAACTTGGGCGCGTTGAAAGCCCACTCGATCCTGCGCCAATTTCGATGATCGAAACGATTATCAATTATAAGTCAGAGTATCTAAGCGATGAGGATGGTCGGATTCTGACTTTTTCCTATGATCACGCTGTAGGCGAGTTTGAGCGCGACGCATCCGGCGATCTAGTAGCGGATGAAGATGGTCGCCCTTTCCGGCAGTGGCGTGACGAGATTCAGAGTCCTGACGATATCTGGGATGAAATCGTTAAAGCAGCCACGATCCCTGGCACAACCTCTGCACCAAAGCTTCAGCCTATTGCCGCACGCATCGTCATGCTGCAAAGTGGTATGCGTGCACCGATGGGGTTGAAAGTCTACGGCCCGGATTTGGAAACACTCGAACAGGTCGCGTTGGACATCGAGGAATCACTCAAGCAGGTGCCTTCCATCAAAGCCGAGGCCGTGTTGGCCGACCGCATTGTCGGTAAGCCCTATCTCGAAATCGACATCGACCGTGATGCCATTGCCCGCTACGGAATCCGCATCCAAATGGTTCAGGACGTCATCGAAGTTGCTGTCGGCGGAAAACCCATTACAATGACGGTCGAAGGGCGTGAGCGTTATCCAGTTCGGGTGCGCTACATGCGTGAGCTGCGGGATAGCATCGAGTCGATCGAGCAGGTCTTAGTCGCTGCTCCAGACGGCACACAGATACCACTGCGTGAGCTGGCTTCGATTAACTACGTCAGAGGACCTCAAGTGATTAAGAGTGAGGACACCTTTCTTGTCGGCTACGTCATCTTTGATAAGCGTGACGGTTTTGCTGAGGTCGAAGTCGTAGAGCAGGCCAGCGAGTTTCTTCAGCAAAAAATCGATAGCGGTGAGCTGAGCATTCCAGCAGGCGTGAGCTATAAATTCACGGGCAGCTACGAGAATCAAGTGCGAGCGGAGAAGCGGCTACGTGTGGTTCTGCCTATTGCGCTCTTCGCCATTTGGTTGATCCTCTATTTCCAGTTCAAGCGCTTTGCCACGACGATGCTCGTCTTCTCCGGAATCGCGTTCGCTTGGTCGGGTGGATTCATCATGCTCTGGCTCTATGCGCAGCCTTGGTTCTTCGATCTGAATCTCTTCGGGCATAATTTGCGCGAACTCTTTCAAATGGGCACCATCAATCTAAGTGTCGCCGTTTGGGTCGGCTTTCTCGCTCTATTTGGCATCGCAACCGACGACGGCGTCATCATGTCGACCTATCTTGAACAACGCTTTCGCGAAGCACCCCCGAAGAACCGAGACGAGATTCACCAGCGGGTGATTGAAGCCGCCTCACGCCGCGTGCGTCCTGCTTTGATGACGAGTGCCACCACGATTCTAGCTTTACTGCCAGTGCTCACCTCTACCGGACGTGGATCTGACATTATGCTCCCGATGGCCATTCCATCCTTCGGCGGCATGCTACTCGCCATCCTCACCATTTTCGTGGTGCCCGTGCTTTACTGCGGACTAGCGGAAATCGCACACCGATTCACTTCACCCAAAAAATAGTAATACAAAAATAAAGATAGAAATATGAAAAACATACTACACATGGCTCTGGGCCTACTATTCAGCATTTCTGTGCTTCAAGCGCACAGTGACGCCTTCAAACCTACGTTCGTCGATACATTAGTCGATCCATACCTCTCCATGCAAAAAGGCTTGGCGGCTGACGATCTGCAAGCTGCTCAAATAGGCGCTGCCGCTTTTCTGAAAGCGATGAAACATGCGCCCCACGAGAGCGGGGCACACGAAGAAGCCATGGTTCTGAGCAAGCCAGCGAATACAATCTCAGGAGCGGAATACATCAAAGTGGCACGCACTGCCTTTTTGGATCTGTCCCAGCAGATGACCTCGCTGATTCAACATGTCGGCACTACCGCCCACACACCGCTTTACACCGCATTCTGCCCAATGGCATTCGATAACAAGGGCGGTCAATGGATCCAGTCCGACAAGACCGTATCCAACCCATACTACGGATCGATGATGCTACGTTGCGGCAGCGTTAAAAAGAAAATCGCCGGAAGTGCAGAACATTCTGACGATTCTAAGAATGGAAAGATGCCGATGAAGAAAGACGACCATTCCGGCCATTCACACTAAACCCTAGGAAACGGTGCCCTCTGGTGTCCGTCCATGACACTGGAGGGCATCGTATCTTTGATGAGACTTCGTCACTATTTTTTCTGAGCACTCAGCGTCTTCCTTTTCAGTGCAGTGGCATCGAGGAACTGAAATTTCTTAGCCTGGACTGGAACCTCAGAGCAGTGAGCCTAAGAACTGCAATTTGCTCCGCCTTTGATATTGTGGCAGCGATTTTCCGCTGATTCGAATTCCAGAGTGCTGTGGTGGATCGAAAAATATTTCCCCAAGCAGGTTTTGACCGTCGCCTTAAGAGATTCGAGTTCCTCCATGCTGCATGCTTCCCCGATCACGACATGTGCCTCCAGCGCACGGTGATGTTCGTCGAGCTCCCACACGTGGATATGGTGCACATTTTCGATTCCATCGAGGTTTTGCAAGGCCTCCTTGATCTCATCCACAGAGAGATTGGTGGGGGTGCCTTCCATCAGGATACGCGAGGTTTTCTTCAACATGCCGAATGACATGTAGAGTATATATCCCGCTATAATGAGTGTGATGACGGGATCCACCCAAGTCCAGTTAAGCCACAGAATGGCCGCGCCGCCGAGCAAAACGGCGACCGAAGCGCCGGCGTCGGTCAGGTTATGCAGGAACGCTGCCTTCACATTTAGGCTTCCCTTGGACATCGACCACAGGAGCCAAGCGGTAATTACATCCACCACGAGTGCGACGCCAGCCGCTGCCATGATCCAGCCCCCAAGTAGTGGCTCGGGGTCGAAGAATCGGCGCACCGCCTCGTAGACGAGGTATAACCCTACAAGGATCAGTGCGGTCAGCTGGATCATCGCGCCGATCAGCTCGGCTCGTCGATAGCCGAAAGTATATTGCTCGTCAGCACCCTTGCGGGAAATCTTACGGGCAATATAGGCGATGAGCAGTGCCGCAGCATCATTGGTATTATGCAGCGCATCGGCCATCAAGGCCACGCTCCCCGAGATCGCCCCAGCAGCGAACTCGAAGACCGAGAGCCCTAAATTAACAATGACCGTCCAGAGCAGAACGCCGTCGCTGACATTGTCTGTGCCGTGAGAGTGGTTGTGATCGTGTCCCATTGTTAATGTCCTTAACTTTGGCTGAGAACTGCTGGCGGGTATTCACGCCAGCAGTTCAGTTCTTCAGCTTAATGATCATGTCCTTCATGACTCTCTTCACCATGCTCGCAGATGCAGGCATACTCTTTGTATTCGCAAGTTGGGCAATCGCTGAGGTTTAGATTGAATTTCTCGCGAACGGTTTTCGATTTCGCATCTGCCTTAATCGAGAGAACGATCGGTAGGTTGTTACCCTCTGGCAGTGCATTGTCGGAGACTAGGACGTTGCCCTTTTTCGTGAAGCGTAGACGGACGGGGTTTTGACGGTCACCACCTATAAGCGAGAGCGCCTGATCTTTCGGAGCGACAGCTTTGCCGTCGTCATTGAGGAACGTGATCTGTATGAGTCGCGTATCAGTCACGAAGAATTCTAGATGGGGTTCAACCGATGTGATGATACGACCGCCATTGGGGCCTGCTTTCACTTCGCCATGGTCGTGCTCATCATGA